>JBCDFE010000153.1:0-11352 GCA_039178745.1 Bacteroidota bacterium
CGCGAAGTAGTCGCATGTACCACCCATAACTGCCCTGGTGCGGCATCGACTACGATGGCTACATGAAACACACGGCCGCTCCTGGAAAAAAACACCAGATCGCCCACGCGAGCATCATTCACGCGTACCCGCCGACCTTCATCGACCTGGGTGTAGCTGGTGCGTGGCAGTTGCACATCGGCAGCCCGGTCGTATACCCAGACAGATAAGCCAGAACAATCGAAACCTTCACGTGGGTTGTTGCCGCCGTACTTATACTTTGTGCCCACCAGGTCTTCGGCCATATTTACGATGGCGTTGACTGCTGTGGCGTTATTTATATTCGTACTTCCGCGGGTGGTTGCCTCGCGATTGGCCGATGTGCCTGCTGCTGGCTTAAATGCACTACAAGAAGCCATAAATAGTAGCCCAACGGCAGCAACAAGGACAGAGAGGCGAATAGAAGTTTGTGCCATCATCGATTTTGATACGAAAAACCTCAGATTGTGATGTAAATCCAAGTGCTGCGGGCACATCGATTGCCTGCAAGCGCGCCATGGCCGGGTCACACTCCGATTGTATAGTCCATTAACCGCCTTAGCCAAGCTGTTGGTATGACTACCCGATATCCTTTACGGAAACTTTAATATAAAACAGGGAACAGCCGCTATCTGCTAGATGGCGGCCGTTCCAAAGTAAATCATATCAACCCGGCTTCGGATTACTCAGCAGCAGCTTCTGCTTCATCACCACCGGCTTTTTCGGCCTTGGCTGCTGCCGTAGCTGCAGAACGAAGCGCACGAGGGATCTCTACAGTAGCTACTGGAGATGCACCTGGGTTAAGGACTTCTATACCTTCCGGTACGTCGATGTCGCGAACGCGTATAGACTGACCCAGTTCCAGACCTTCGATGCTGAGGACGAGGTGGTCTACCAACTTTTCGGGTGTTGCCTTAATCTTAATTCGGCGCATAACCTGCTGGAGTTTACCACCACCGCGAACGCCAGGGCTGGTACCAACAAACTTTACGGGAACGGCTACTTTAACAGGATGCCCATCAGTCAAAGACAAAAAGTCAATATGCTGGATCTCGTCAGTTACCGGGTGAAACTGAATATCCTTCACGATGGCCTTGTGAGACTTGCCATCCAGATTGACTTCCGCAACCTTAAAGTCTGGGGTATATACCAGAGGGCGCACAGCCAATGGATTGAGTGTAAAGTGGACGGGATCCGTCTGGCCGTAGAGTACGGCAGGTACACCGCCATCCCGGCGAGTCGCCTTGGCGGCCTTTTTACCTAAGTCTTCTCTTGCTTGTGCATCAATGGCTACTACTTCCATGGCATTCTTGAATTTTCGGGCCGCAAAGGTAATAAATATATTTGTACGAAGCAATAAACAGTTCGTCCTTCACAAGCACCATTGATCTACACAAACAAGGCTGAAATAGACTCGTTGGTATGCGTATTCATGATGGCCTGAGCAAAAAGGTCAGCGGAACAGAGCACCCTGATCTTATCACTGTGCGCTTTCAGAGGCACGGTATCGCAAACGATGAGTTCGCTAAGCGCAGAATTTTTTATGTTTTCGTAAGCGTTGCCAGACAAAATAGCATGGGTAGCAATGGCCTTTACAGATTTTGCGCCCTTCTCCATGATCAAGTCAGCGGCACGGCATAGGGTACCTGCAGTATCGACCAGGTCATCGCAAATGATGACATCGGCTCCGCTCACATCACCGATCAAGGTCATACCGGCTATTTCATTGGCTCGTTTTCTGTATTTGTCGCAAATGACAATCTCCCGGTTGAAGTATTTGGCATAGTCTCTGGCCAGCTTAACACCACCTACATCGGGCGATGCAAAAGTGACATTGCTCAGGTCCTGCTCTTCAAAAAATGGAATGAAGATGGCCTTGGACTTCAAGTGGTCTACCGGAATATCGAAAAAACCTTGAAGCTGATCGGCGTGAAAATCGAGCGTCATAACTCGGTCTGCACCGGCCGCTTCCAGCAAGTTGGCAATGAGCTTTGCACTGATGGGTACTCTAGGCTTATCTTTTCTATCCTGGCGTGCATAACCGAAATAGGGCATAACGGCACAGATGTAACCCGCAGAGGCTCTTCTGGCAGCATCTATGGTAAGCAAGAGCTCCATGAGGTTGTCGTGAGGCTGGCAGGTAGAACCGATTAAAAACACATAGCTGCCCCTTACCGATTGCTGAATGACCGGCTGCATTTCACCATCGCTGAATCGAGAAACTTGTACTTTCCCCAATTCTTTGCCGTAAGATTGGGCAATCTTCTCAGCCAGCTCTCTCGTCTGATTGATGGCAAATAGGTTGACTTCATTACTAGTAGGCGTCATGACAAATCGTTTGGGCTGAGACTCGGCAGGTGGTTGGTTATGGTTTCTTACACCAAGGTGACACAAAGGTAGCCCGCCTGCTTAAACCATCAAGCCTCGCACACCAGGATTTTTACACATCATTAACTGCTTTTTAGCCAGCCAATCTCTTCTGGTCGCAAAAAACGATAGAATCCACGTGGTAGATCCTTTTTGTCGAAAGACATCAGCTTGATCAGGTCTCCGGTTTGACCGACTTGCTCATTTGGGTCTAGGCCCGCCAGCTCATCCATAGTCATTTGTTGTGCTTCTTCCTTACCGCTCATCAATAAGGTAGCCTTATACTGTTGGGCCTTGCTCTTGAGCCGCTCGATCATGGCCTGATCGTTCGTAAGCAGGCTGAGCCCAGATATCCATTTGGGACGTTCGAAAATGCTCGACCACTCCACCTGCGGAAGTTCAAAATGCCGCAATAAGCTGCCCAGAGAATTCTCTTCTATACCTGCTGCGCGATTGGCCAATGCATAAGCCAAACCGGGCTTGCCCGGCAGCGGTTTTTTCCATCGCGTGATTATATCGTTTTGGCCGACTAAAAAACCGGGGTTCCTGACCTGCTCGCCATTGACCTCTATTTGGCCACCTTTGATAAGATGCTCACAACTTCTTCTATTGGCCAGGCCGGCATGGGCCAGATATTTATTTAGACGCATGGGCTTACCCGCTTCCCATTCCGAAGGGACCCTGGGCAGCGGCCCGGCATTGCGGGCTTTGGATAGCTGTAAAAAGCGATGGCTTTTGCGCAATTCGAAATGACTTATCCAGCGCTTTCTATGCGCGTTATCAGTGCCGACACAGCGCGCCGAGGGCCGACGTCTTCTGCGGGGATGCGTTCCAGACACATCTCGGCCGCACGCAGTGCCGATGGCTTACGCCCTTGCTTGTCCAGAAAATCTGCTAGCATATACAATTCTCGGTAGCCTTCCGAAGACTCGGCCAGGGACCAGCCAACTTCTTCGGTCAGATCCATGACTTTGCTATCGGAAAGGAAATCTGAATCGCTGAGCCAACCGAATAGTGCACGTAGCTGGCCTGGATTGCCTTCGGCAACTTTGCGATTGTAATCTCTGGCAGATTTAAAAAACTTACGCGAGTCTGTGCCTGTTGCAGCCAGGTGCAGCTCTCCTTCTAATTCAAATGCCTCGGCCTCTTGAGGAAGAATGCCTTGCAGATGATCGACGGCCTCGGCCAGCATATCTTCCGACCTGAAGTCTACGGCTCTTTCCCGCGTGTTGTAGGCTGCTACTTTGACCTGGTTTTCGAAAGCTTCCCGGCCGTGAGCAGCTACGATAGCTGCTTGCTTTTCGAGCATCAGACTGAAGATTCTGCTATCTGTCTGAGTGGCAGAAAGCAGGATAATGCGCAGATTCTCCGGTAGGTCTAATGAGTTGGCGTTTTCGCGCAGGTAATCATTGGCTACGCGCAAATGGGGCTCGCCCTGCCTGATAAGGGCACGCAGGTATCTGTACATAAAAGTGGCTGATCGCTCACCACCATCGTATTCTGCCTGATAGGCGTCGAGATCATCCATACGAGCTAGAGCTTCATTGGCTAGCTGAATGAGCTGAGGACCGGATTTTCCACCTACAGATTTGTGCACCTCCCCGTTGTCGGCATTGACGAAAAACAAGGTTGGATAAGCACTCACTGAATGTTTTTGTCTAAAGCTTGCCGCTTCTGGCTTTTCCATATCCAGCTTCACATTGATGAAGGCAGTGTTGTACACTTCGCCCACTTCGGATAGCGGAAAGACCTGGGCCGACATTCTTCGACATGGGCCGCACCAACTGGCATAAGCATCCACAAAGATCAACTTATCTTGTTCTCGGGCAGTCTCTAGGGCATCTTCCCAGCTCCCGTGAAAGAATTCTATCCCTTGCGCAGATAGCGACAGAGGCATGATGATGAGTAAGCTGAATAATAATCGCATGAATAGGAAAGGTTGTACAGATGCAAAGATAAGGATTGGTTTGGCTGCGTTTATCAAATGAGAACCGCTCCAGACCGATAGTGGACATTTATTTTTCTTTGGCGAAAAAGCCATCTAATTCTGTGGGGGCCTCCACGGGCATACAGAGCCGTTCCAAATCAGATAACTCGCCTGCAAAAACATTGAGGTCGACATGACCAGCTATACCTTTTACGCGTCCTACCTGAGCGTACTGCCAAAATTGGAATGCGCGTCCACAAGCTGCAACGGGCTCGTGGGGAGCGTACCTGGCCAGCCATAGCGGGTACTGGTCAAAGCGACCAGCCAAGTATCTATTGTAAAACTTTTGGCCTGTGTATAGAATAGGCGCAATGCCATAGTGTGCTTCTGCCATTTCAAGCCAAGTGCTTACTGCCTGCACCAATTCTTCCTGGCTCAATTCACCAACTACTTCTACATCTAAAACGGGAGGTAGGTCACCTGCCTGCAAATCGACCTGCCCAAAAAAGTGCCGAGCCTGAACGGTAGGCGATACTTCGGGTCTAAAAAAGTGATAAGCTCCTCGTTTTAGACCACTCTGCCCGGCCAGAGACCAATTTTGCTCGAAATACACATCCCGCAATTCTTGACCTTCAGTAGCTTTCATGAAGGCAAAATCGAAGCCCGCGTCTCTTATAGCCAACCAGTCTACCTCAGCCTGGTAGCGAGAAACATCGATTCCCTCTACCGCATAATCCGTACGTCTTTCCCCACTCTGAAAAACCGATTTCCTGAGTTCGGGCAAGGCCAACAGACCAATGCTGATGATGATTAGAAATAATAAACGTTTCACGGGATCGAAAGATAGGGACAGCAACCTCCAAGGTCACCATCTACCATACCAATTTACGGGTTTTCGTAAACATGCCGTCATTCTGGCCGCCTGATGATGCCCCTTATGTTCCAGTTTACGCTTTCTGCGCCACCACTTAGATTGCGAAAAGTATTCCAATCGAAGTTTCTGGATAGTAAAATATGATCGCCTCCTGTTTGGGCAGGTCCGGCATCGCAGCCTACTATTCTCTCTCCTTCCTGATCTGCAACAACCCTGGCGCTTATCCAGATTTCCCGGTCAGCAAGAGTGACTGGTGTAGACAAACGAAACTCTTGCAAACCCGTGGTGGTCACGTTTCCAGTCACATTTTGTGTGAAAAGCACTTGACCAGGTGCATTTTCAGTGCCCTCATCATAAATGACCACATCAATTCGTGAAGGTATTCTTTGTAAAAAGACCTGAACGCGTTCCAGCTGACCACCTACAACTTCAGAAATATCGCTTCTGGTAAAACGGGCGGCAAGTTCATTGGTCCCTTGCTGAAGGGAAGGAGCGGTAATGTTACCTTGATCATGGCGCAGTTCGAAAAACAGACTATTGGAACCATCGTCGTCATTTGATCTGCAGGTACTCAAACCGATCACCAGAATGGATGCGAGCAATAGCGTGAAAAGGGAATGTTGTTTCATGGTTTTGAAAAGTTGTGAGGGTTCAATCAGCTAAACAGTCCAAATATAAAGGGCGGTTCAAAACACCAGTGGTATTTTGGGCCGCCCTTGGTCATAAATACTTGTTAAAGTCGAATGATCAGATTGTCATGACCTCTTCTTCTTTGGCTTTGACTACGTCATCGACTTTGTTGATGAAGCTTTTGGTCCAGCCGTCTACCTGTTCCTCCTTGCGCTTACCCGCGTCTTCGGGATAGCCGTTTTTGACCTCTTTCTTGATGGCATCCATGGCTTTCTGGCGCGCACTTCTGATAGACACTTTGGCGTCTTCGCCTTCTTTGCGCACCATTTTGGCCAGATCTTTACGCCGTTCCTCTGTCAGTGGTGGAATATTGATGCGAACGGTTTCGCCGTCGTTCATCGGGGTCAGTCCCAGGTTGGCGGCAAAAATGGCCTGCTCGATGGGGCCAAGCATACTCTTCTCCCAGGGTTTGATGGTCAGTGTTCTGGAGTCGCTGGTGCCCACATTCGCTACCTGACTGAGCGGGGTCTGACTGCCGTAGTAATCGATTTCTATGCCGTTTAGCATGGCTGGGTTGGCCTTGCCTGTTCTGATTTTGATCAGCTCTTGCTCTAGATAGCTGATGGTTTCTTTCATAGATCCCTGTTCTTCAGAGAGCTTATCTTCTAGCAGTTGTTCGTCCATATTGGTGTTGGTTTGGGTATACTTTTACTGTTGGTGTGTGAATAATTAATCGCGGTTGCCCAGGAAGATCGTAATAAGGTAGAGCAGTACGGCAAAGGAAGAAAGTGCCGCCACTACGTAGGTCATAGCTGCCCACCAGAGTGCGTCTTTAGCCCCATCGTATTGGCGGCTGTTAGCAAAGCCGCTACTATCTAACCAAGCCAGAGCACGGTTACTCGCATCGAACTCGACTGGCAAGGTCACTAAGCTAAACAAGGTGGTGATAGAGAATGCAACTATGGTAATGAGTAATATGGTTGGGCTACCTGTCACCCCAAGCGCACCCAGCGCGAAGTACAGCAATATCTGCTGAGCACTGGCGGCCACTTTTACCGCAGGTACAATAGCCGAGCGCATTTTCAGCCAGACATAGGCATTAGCGTGCTGTATGGCGTGGCCACATTCGTGAGCAGCAACCGCAGCAGAAGCCACAGAGCGACCATCGAATACAGGCGGACTGAGGCTAACTGTCTTAGTCAGGGGGTTGTAATGGTCGGTTAGGAAACCTTGTCCACGCACTATTTTTACATCACTGATGTTGTAATGAGCCAGCATGCGCTGGGCGATTTCGGCACCGCTCAGATTGCCGTCCATAGGCACCTGGGTATAGTGGTTGAACTTCGACTTTAAGCGATTGCTCACAAAAGCACCGATGAGGGAAAACGCCCCAGCGATGATGATGTATATCATATAACCTCCCATAGGGATGCATTTTTAATTTCAGTACTTCTCAATAACAAGATGTAAGTTACGGTAGTTTACCAGCTTTTCAGCAATTGACAACAAACGACTTGCGGGCAGGAGTCTCTACCTGCGGAAGTCCAATAAAGTAAAATGATGCCTGCTTTGAGTGGTGCCATTTTACAATCCAACACTAAACGCAGTCTTTAGGATTTGCATTTTCAGGACTTCCGCTGGGTCGGTTACTTATTCAGCTATTGCGATGGCCTACCCTTGCGCAATCAGTTTTTCCATACCTACGTAAGGATGAAGCACCTCGGGCAAAACGATGCCGTCTGGGGTTTGGTTGTTTTCCAGTAGGGCGGCTATGATGCGTGGCAGCGCCAGGGCGCTTCCATTAAGGGTGTGGGCCAGTTGTGTTCCGTTTTCACCGCGATAGCGCAGCTTCATGCGGTTGCTCTGGAAGGTCTCGAAATTGCTGACCGAGCTTACTTCGAGCCATCTTTCCTGAGCCGCAGACCACACCTCGAAGTCGAAAGTGAGGGCACTGGCAAAGGTCAAGTCGCCGCCACACAAGCGAAGAATACGGAAAAGTAGGCCGAGTTCTTCCAGCAGGCTACCCACGTAATCGACCATCTCCTTGTGGACCTCATAGCTGTTGTCGGGATGTGCGATCTGAACGATCTCTACCTTGTCGAACTGGTGTACTCGATTCAGCCCACGTACATGAGCGCCATAGCTGCCGGCTTCGCGTCTAAAGCAAGGCGTATATCCGCATAGCTTGATCGGAAATGCCTGAGGGTCTACTATTTGGTCGCGGTAAATGTTAGTTAGTGGCACCTCGGCGGTCGGGATCAGGTAAAAATCGTCGGCACCGACGTAGTACATCTGGCCTTCCTTATCGGGCAAGCTCCCTGTGCCGAAGGCAGAATCTTCATTGACGAGCAAGGGGGCTACAAATTCTTCGTAGCCTTGCGCAATGGCACGGTCTAGAAAGAAGTTGATCAAACCGCGTTGTAATCTGGCGCCCTGACCGCGAAATAGCGGAAAGCCGCTACCAGTGGTGCGCACGCCCAGTTCCAGGTCAAAGATCTGATAAGTCTCGGCCAGCTCCCAGTGAGGTTTTGCCTCTTCACTTAGCTTTGGCAGCTGGCCTTCGAAGGGTCGATAGACCTCATTGTCTTCTTCATTTACGCCAGCGGGTACGCTTTGATGGGGCACATTGGGCAGCTTGACCAGCTCGTCGTGCAAATGTTGCTTTACTTCATTCAGCTCTTCCTCCAGGGTAGCTGCTTTTTCCTTCAGATCACTCACTCTCTCGCGAAGAGCATTACCCGCTGCCTGCTGGCCAGACTTGAACAGGGCACCAATCTCTTTCGATAGTCGATTGCGTTCGGCAAGATCGTTCTCCAGATCGGTTTGTAGGGATTTGCGCTTGTCGTCTAAAGCAACGAGCTGATCCAGGATTTCAGAAGCGTTGGGCAGCTGCCTTTTAGCCAGTCCGGCTAATACAACTTCGCGATCATTTCTCAAGCGGCTGATTCTAAGCATAAATGGTGTGGTTTCTGTGTGGTCTATATCCTTATTTTCAGACCAGAAATTTGAAAAAACAGCCTGCCTGCAGAGGCCTTCTGTCATTTTTTTGCAAAGATAGTATACGGACTCAGGAATTATACTGTACTTTTGCGGGGCACGCTAGAGTATACGTATCTGTGTAATGCTTTTATAAGCGTGTTAAGTTTCTTGCCGTCCGGCAAAATTTTCTAATACTTTCAGACCACGCTTTCTCGAGGATTATCCGAATAGTCAGCCGTAAGAGGAGGGAGTTCCCGCCCAACAGAGAAAGCGGTTTATTTTACATCATCATATAGTAATGCTAGACTTCGCGCAACTAAATGCCATGTTGGTGCCCGAGCTAAAAGACTTAGCCGAAAAGATGGGCCTTACTGGTTACAAGCGACTGAACAAACAGAACCTGATCCTTCGTATCATCGATCACCAGGCCGCCCAGGGCGCCGGTGCAGCTGCCGAACCCGTAGCCGCCTCAGATACCGATCGCGTACCCATGCGCCGAACCACCCGGGGGCGCAGTACTAAAAGTAGCGACGAGGAGGAAAAGCCACGCCGTTCTACCAAAGGCCGCCGATCTTCAACAGACGAAAAAAGTGAAGACCGCCCTAGAAAATCTACACGTGGCCGCCGAACCGACAACAAAGACGAGAAAGAGGGAGACGAAAGACCCAAAAGGTCTACCCGCAATCGCCGAGACAACGCCGATGGCGATCAGGAAGACAACAACAGGAGAGATCGCAGAGGTCGTCGCAGTAATAATAACTCCGAAGACCAAAAAGAAAATAACGATCGCGACCGCAATAGCCGTTCCAACGACAGGCGGCTGCGCATTCGCGAACGCGAACGCGATGATCGCTCAAACAACAGGCGAAATGATCGAAACGATCGCAACAACGATCGCGACGACCGCCGTGACCGCCGCCAGAAAGAGCAGAAGCCAACCTACGATCTGACCGGATTGGTCAACGGAGAGGGCATACTCGAAATGATGCCCGATGGCTATGGCTTTCTGAGGTCTGCCGACTACAATTATCTAACCAGCCCAGATGACGTTTACGTATCGCCGGCACAGATTCGTTCTTACGGTCTGAGGACTGGAGACACCATAAAAGGCCCTGTTCGCCCACCAAAGGAAGGTGAAAAGTACTTTGCACTTACCGATGTCACCAAAATCAACGGCATGGACCCGGCTCAGATTCGAGATCGCGTGCCATTCGATTATTTGAGGGCAGAGTTTCCAACGGAGCGGTTTCATCTTTCTGGCAATGGTACGGGAAGAGATTACGGCCCCCGTCTGATCGATTTATTCACTCCCATCGGTAAGGGCCAGCGCGGCCTGATCGTAGCCCAGCCCAAATCTGGTAAGACCTTCTTACTCAAAGACGTAGCCAACGCTATAGCTGAGAACCATCCAGAGACGTACTTGATTGTCTTGTTGGTAGACGAGCGCCCGGAAGAGGTCACCGATATGCAGCGCAGCGTAAAAGCCGAAGTTATTAGTTCGACTTTTGACGAGCCCGCAGACAATCACGTTCGCGTAGCCAATGTCGTTTTGGAAAAGGCCAAGCGCTTGGTTGAATGCGGCCACGACGTCTGTATTCTTCTCGACTCCATTACCAGACTTGCTCGGGCTTACAACACCGTTCAACCTGCTAGTGGCAAGGTGCTATCTGGTGGTGTGGAGGCCAATGCTCTGCAAAAGCCGAAAAAATTCTTCGGTGCCGCGAGAAACATCGAAGGAGGAGGATCTCTAACGATTCTGGCTACTGCACTCATCGAAACGGGTTCTAAAATGGACCAAGTTATTTTTGAAGAGTTCAAAGGTACTGGCAATATGGAGCTACAACTCGATCGCGGATTGGCCAATAAGCGTATGTATCCCGCCATCGATTTTACCACATCGAGTACTCGTCGCGACGATCTGCTATTGGGACGAGAAACGACCCAGCGTATGTTTGTACTTCGCAATCACCTCTCGGATATGAAGCCAGAGGAGGCCTTCGAGTTCCTGATGCGCAACATGCGTTCTACTAATAACAACGAAGAATTCATGGCCGGTATGAATGGCTAAGTGCTTTGTGCATAGAATTGTAAAGAAGGGGGTTTTGGTCGCGAAGAGATCAAAACCCCTTCTTACTTTTATAGTTCACAGCAACAAACGATTTATTCACCTATACTCACGGCAAAGTGATTTCGCACTCCTCCCTGAGTATATACGCGCTCACGAAGTGGTCATTTTCCCCATCTGCGCAAAGCTTACGACAATCAGCGCAGCTAAAACACTTCCTGATCGGTATAACTTGTAAACTATGCATAATAAGGCCATAATTTACCTCTGCTTATTTTTTGGGTTGATATCATCATCCATTTCTGCCCAAATGCTTGATCACCGCCAAGGCGAGTTGATCGTGGACCTGTTAAATGATATAGATGGCAAGTCTTGGTGCTCAGCACAGCCAGGCATTATTTCTTTTAAGCGGCTATCTGCCCCACTCAATATCTGGTTGCTCAATTACGACCACCAAACGGATAGCGAACAAAAAATCTGGCGGCAGATCCA
>JBCDFE010000154.1:0-11284 GCA_039178745.1 Bacteroidota bacterium
ATGTATTGGACCTTAGAACTGGCTTCCCATTTAGAGGATGCGCCCTGGCCAGCAACTCGCGATGAGTTGATTGACTATGCCGTTCGTTCCGGCAGGCCGCTTGAGGTCATCGAGAACCTTCAAGCACTAGAAGAGGACGGCGAAGAAGTCTACGAGACCATCGTAGAGATCTGGCCCGATTATCCCAGGAAGGATGATTTTTTCTTTAACGAGGACGAGTATTGATCTAGAGGCATAATTTTTGAAATGCCTCTACCGATTACCATCGCCATTGACGGTTTTAGTGGTTGCGGAAAAAGCAGCCTGGCACGCACGCTTGCTCAAAAGCTAGGCTATAGATACGTAGATACTGGTGCGATGTACCGGGCGGTCACTCTGTACTTCATCAGGCACCAGGTAGATCTGGATGATGGTATGCGTATAGGTGAAGTGCTAGATCAAATAGAGATAGATTTTGAGCGCAGCTCGAAAAAAGGCGATGGGTCGAATATTACCCTACTCAACGGTGAACGAGTCGAAAAAGAAATTCGCGGGCTGGAAGTCAGCCAACTCGTAAGCCCGGTAGCGACCATTTCTACCGTCCGTCGAGCCATGGTTGCTCAACAGCGAAGGATGGGAAGCGAAGGGGCTGTAGTTATGGATGGACGAGATATAGGTACTGTTGTTTTCCCGCATGCTGACTTAAAGCTATTCCTTGTGGCCGATCTTGAGGTCCGCGCTCAAAGAAGGCTCTCTGAGCTAAAAGAACGCGGTCAAGAGGCGAACCTGGCCGATGTAATGACTAATCTACAAGAGCGCGACCGCATTGATTCCAGTCGTGCTGATAGTCCACTGAGAAAGGCAGATGACGCCATTGTAATAGACAATTCAAAGCTAAGCTTTGAGCAGCTGGTAGAAAGGGCAATGGAAGAAGTAAATAGTATAATCGCCTGAGGATCTAAATATCCCGTACCGAGTTGCGGTCAGTCAGCACATCCTTTAGTTCCTTCAAGAATTTGTACTGAGAAGGAGAAAGGCGCTTTTTGAGTGCATCTCTGATTGTGAGGTAGGCCCCACCTTCTATTTCCTTGAGCTTTTCTTTGAGCAATTGTGCATCTTCATAAAGCATGCCTTTCAGGCTAGGAATTTCATGCCAGTCACCTTCCATAGCCAGTGCTTCGTCTCTATCGTCGCTAGGATCGAGCTCTATGCAGTCTGGCTGACCATCTTGGGAAACCTCACCCTCTGGCAGGCCCCACTCGTCGGACTTATTGAGTAGAAATACCTCCAGTCCACGCTCCTTGAAGCGATAAAAGATGAGGCTGACTTTCTTGTGAAGTTCCATACACAGCTAGATGAGGTATTAAGAACCACAAGGTAGGTGTAATGTTCAAATTAAAGCCTGATGCTTATCAGGTAAGTGGATTTTGTAGCTTAGCTCAGGGCCAATTCTTCAATCTCCAAATACAGCTCATTGATTCGCTCATGCTCGCCGTCATATTCGTCTCTGACCATTTCCGCGAAACTCAATATTTCAAGGGAGTGATAATCGAATATGGACTTGTCTATGCTGCTGAGGATAAATAGCGTATGGACCAGACCATCGGCCACTTCTTCGTCTCCATAATAGTAAATGGTGTAATAGTCTAGGTAGTCAGTAAGCGCTGTAATCAAATCCGTATAGTACTCATCTGTATTTGGATGTTTTTCTGCCTCGGCCTGGGAAAACCATCTATCTAGGATTTCGTCTACGGCTGCTTGCTGTCGCTGCACATCGTCTGAGTAGATGCTGTTGATTTGCAGGTTGAAAGATTCGATCAATTGACCAAAGTCCAGGGATTCCTCGATGTATTGTTCGAGTGCGCCGCCTATATGCCTGCGCCGTATTCTGTCGATAAACTCTTTTCCTTTTTTGGGGAGTGCCAACTGAATGGACTCGATGGCCACCCGCTGTCTTTGAGAGTCTTGTGCAACGAGTGGTTCCAAAAAGGCAGCAATCAGTTGTGCCTGGTCGATTCCCTGCTCAATGCGAGCAAGCTCGGCTTGCCTTTCAGACTCGATCTCAGCTAACCTCTGCTGCTGACGCTGGTCTGCCCGACTAATGACCATAGTTCCTACAAAAATGGATAGCGGGATCAAAAATGAGCTGATGACACTAACGATGTCCCAGATGTCTTTGCTCTTCGTTTTTTCCTCTAGTTCTTCGATGCGACGGCGCATCTCGTAGTAGTCTGCTTTTTCGATGTTTTCCATAGTATGGGTGATGACTAAAATGGTGGTTAAACATCGGTGAAGATAGGAAGACGTAACCTTTAATTGCAACGCAGCTTATATTCGATATAGAGTATGGGTGGCTCGCCTCCTTCGAAAGATTTTGCCGATCTGCATCCTGTTCCGGTAATCCAGAAAACCATCTCTTTGATTTCATCTACACCACGACCCAAGCCATTCCTATATTCCTGGATGAGATTGCTCAGATCGGGTGTTCTTTCTATCGGAGACGCATCGCCATCCCAGGCCGGAATATCGAACCATCTCACATAAGCTCGTTCTAGTCGTGCTGGCGATTCGCTCGTTTGCGCATAGAAAGTGGCATCCGAAGGATTAGGATCAATATCTATGACTAAATCTGTCGGCTCGCTTGTATCATCATCTACTGTGAATGAAATAAATGCATCGGTGATTATAGCGTTCGCTGGAAGCGGAATATTGGTAAATTTCAGACCGATCTGCTGCTTTCCTTTAACGGTATTATGGTCGGTGACCATCTCCAGATCAGAGCTATTTGCATACAGTGCATCTCCGGGATTGCTGCGATCGTGTATTTCTACATCGTGATCGCCACTTACGATGGGACGGTATATGATGCCCCCTCCGCAGTCCTTCCCTTGCGCAGCCAGGGAAGCTCCAGCCAGGACGAGTAAAAACAGGAAGAAGGACTTCTTAGGTAGTTTGGTTTGAATATGAGTCATTGTGGTTGTGGTTGTTGGTGAAAAATATATCAGGCATAGGTTGAGACAGATATTAGGTATATGTGGTAGACTTATCACCGACGTTAGCAACGCACATTAGTGAGCTGTAACGAGTCTATCTGTAAGCAAAGGCCACTTTGTATTTGAAATAGTCACAATGCATCTATTGCGCCATAATCCGCCCGGTATTAATCAGTCCTCTTGTACTGTATATTCGGTAGAAGTAGATTCCCGAGGGCAGGTCGCTGCGATGCAACTCATAGCGATTGTCGTTCATCTCAACTGTTTTTAGACGACGTCCCTGAGCATCCAATAATTCTAAGGTAAAATTGGACTGTAAAATCGTCTCTACCTCGATGGTAGTACTCCATTGGAAGGGATTGGGATAAGCGGTGACCTCAATTGCCGGTGAACTGACCTCTCCTACATCTACGGTAATAAAGTCTTGCCCGATGGTGTGAAAGGTTCTGTTGGTAATGATGGCCGGGTTGGCGTCGAAGAAAATGGCGGCCTCGTTTTCGATCACCGTTCCCGGTGCAAGATCAGGATCTTGTTCGATGGAAAACTGGACAAATCCTTGCGACAGGCGCTCATCGGTAGTGCTATCGGGTAGGTTAATATCGGTGAAAGTAAAGCGCACCACTCCGTCGTTAAGCAGTTCAAAATCGTACGGATGACTACTAGATCCCACTCGAATACTAGCTGGGTCTACTACCTGCGGAAGTCTATCTAAAACAACCACATTGCGCGCGAAGGAAGTGCCTACATTCTGAAATTGGATCTTGTAGTTTATGGTTGTATTGGGTTCGATGTAATGCGCTGCCCTATAGCCCAATGGGAGGGCAGACTTTGCATTGGGGTCGTAGGCAGCCAGTACTTCGCTGCAATTGATATCGATGTAATGGTCGGCATCATCCAGGGGGTATTGATTGACAAAGCCCAGGCTGATCGTACCCTGCTCGCTCGTGCCACAGCCTTCTACAAATGCGCTGGGCATGGATAGGCCCGGATGCCCGGGTTCCTGCTCGCTTTCCAATCGGAAAAAGCTGCCATTGCCTGCAAGTGGCACCTCAATGATTTCATCGGGGTTGAGCGGACCGAAAGTTTCTCCGTCGAGCATGATCACGTGGTCTTCAATGATGGTGTATTGAAGGGGATCGGCCATAGGCGCAGTACCGACGTTCTCAATTTCAAAGCGCACTTCGCTATCCACACAATCCGCACGCAGTTCTATACTCGCACCTGTCCAGGTCTCGTCGATCGGCAGACAAGTCGAATCCGGGAAAATGTGCGCTTCGGTACAAAGTGACTGCCCCATCAGGCTAATATCGCAGCCAATCTGAACCTCTATAGCAAAGCTCGTAGCTTCAAGAAAATCTATGTCTCCCACCGTGAAGGAATACGTATTGTTCCCCAGATCAGTGAAAGGCAAGGTGGCACTCAGCAGGCTCAGGCTATCATCAAGAGTTACTTCAACGTAGACATCCTCGGCCAAAATGGTACCTGCATTCCGGCAGAGGACATGGAGGGTGCTCGTCTCGCAAAGGCGTAAACCGTAATTCTGAATCTCCACCTCCATGAGCGGGCATTGCTCTACACTTTGTACGGCAAAATCGACCTGGCTCGTATCCGTATGAGTGATGGCTACATCATTGACACAGGCATTCCAATACGCGTTAGGCAGGCTCAAACTCACGGTATAGTCATCTGCACCGGCTTCAATTTGGTAGTAGCCATCAGCAGAAACGGCCGCATAAAAGGTGCCTGTACTGCCCGCTGCGCCGACAATCCAATCTTCCAGTCCTTGCTCGGTATCGGGTTCGACATTACAATCTTCATTTATATCATAAGTCACATAGCCCTCGATGATGTCTGTCAACGAATTGCCTAACTCGTCTGTGCGGATTAAATACAGGCTTTGATCTTCGCCCTCTCCGTTAGCAGAGCCGGCGATGAGGAAACCATCGTCGGGCAACTGGATAAAGCTCCCAGGAGTATCCCTAAAGGGGCCACCGTAGTCTTGCACCCACTCTACACTTCCTGCATCGTCTGTTTTCACCAAGCGGATCATATCAAAATCGACATAGAGCAAGAAGGCAAATCCGCCGTCATTGGTCTCTATCAGTCCACTAGCGATGTTGCCACTTCCTACTTCGGCCGGATACACGACCGAACTTATGGTATTGCCCGTTTCATCGATATGGTTCAGGCTGAGTTCATTATTCATGTTCTGTCCAAACACAAAAATCTCGCCGTCTGAAGTCAGGATCATTTCTTCGGTCTGCACCGCATCTTCCAGACTTCCCATCCAGACCAAATTTCCATTTTGATCAATCTTATGAGCGCTGGTCAGCAAGGGGCTATTGACCGTAAACCAGCTGGAAGAAGCCACCATAAAGAATCCGCCATCGGGGGTTTCGACCACCCGATTGTTAAAAATATTCGTTTCGGGCAGTTCTACGCTTTCTCGTTTCCATACCGTATTTCCGGCCTCGTCTACCTTGGTGATGTACGCTTTAAGGCGCTGCGGACTAAAGCTGGCTTGTCCGCCCACAAATACATAATCGCCCGTTGAGGTTTGTATTAAGTCCGTCACTCCTTCATTCCCGAACAAGTATCCAGTCGGAGCATGTGTCCAGATGATGTTCCCGTTTTCGTCGTACTTCCGCAGGTAGACATCTTCTTCCGGAGGCGCATTTCCACTAGATCTAAAGGCGTATACGAAATTGCCATCTGAGCTTCTAATCATACCGCCCGTTGCGTTGGGCACACTGCGCAAATCGGTAATCAGCCCATTGCTGTCTGTAAATAGCAAGCGCTCAGCGCCCTGAATATTAGCTCCAAAAATGAAACTGCCATCGGCTTGTAGAAAGATATTCTGGGCAAAAGACGAGGCATAAGGCATATCGCCATTAGGCTCGGCGAAGTAGATACGTTCCCAGCCTTGAGCGAGTAAAACGGACACAAAAACCTGGCCCAGCAAGCAAATGGTAAATAGTGTTTTCAACGATCGATTCTTCATAAACGGAGGTATGTTTTTGTGGTCGCTAGCAAATTTGTTGCATCTAAGGCGTCTACTCAATTACTTTCTCATTGATTTGCATCAAAAAAATAGATCAAAACACTTCAAAAAGTAATTTATGTAGGTATATTTTGACATTATTTGCATCAAATTTTAAGTTGTGCAGCAGAGTAGACTTTGGGAATTATTTGAGGCATTACCCGCTGCCGACTGCAAAGCGCTGCGCAAATGGGTACGCTCTCCGTATTTCAATCAGCGTGGCCACGTCATACAGCTCTTCGATTACCTGGAGCAGTGCCGCAAAAAAGATCGCATACCGGAGCGGCAAGTCGCCTTCCAGCAATTGTGGCCCAACTATGAGTTTGACGACCACAAGTTTCGTCACAGCATGAGTTTGCTGCTGCAAAGTATAGAGCAGTATCTGATCTGGAAGCAAAGCACACGCAGTCCTGTGCAATCCCGACTACTGCTCACTGAGGCTTACGAACAGCTAGGCTTGGACCGACACTTCAATCACCACTTAGCCGTTGCAAAAAAAGAGCTGGAAGAACAGCCCATTCGCGCGGCTTTCTACCACGAGCAACAACAGCAATACCATTTAGCAGCTTATCGCTTTAAAGCGCGCCATAATCGCATGAAGGAATTACCGCTGGAGGATTTGCAAACCAGTTCGGATCTCGCCTTCCTTGCCGTTCAGCTTCGGCAAAGTTGTTTGATGCTTTCCCACCAGACGATCTACAACAAGACCTACGATTTCGGGATGTTGCCAGAAGCGCTGGCTTATATAGAACGCAAGGGATACTTGCGTTACCCTGCGATCTCTGTTTACTACTACGCCTACCATGCCTTGACTAACCCTGAGGAGGAGGCCCACTTTTTTACCTTCAAGGATCTGTTCTTAAAGCATCAGCAGCAGTTTCCTCCCGATGAAAATCGCAATCTGACATTGGTAGCGATCAACTACTGCATTCAGCGTAGAAACCAAGGCCAGGCCCACTTTAACACGGCTGGCCTGGAAATTTACAAGGCCGCTTTGCAGTCAGATATCCTGTTGCAGAATGGCTTGCTATCCATATTCACCTATAGCAACATCACGGCAATGGCCATTGTAGCCGGAGAATTGGATTGGGCCGCTCAATTTGTGGAAACCTACCGTTCTTTGCTACCCGACGATCAGCGTGCGCGTAGCTTTGCCTACAACCTGGCCCTACTGCGCTATGAACAAAAAGACTTTGATGCCGCACTGGAACTGATCCGGCAGACGGACTCCAACGACCTCCTACAGAATCTTTCCGCCAAGACACTTGCACTCAAGATTTACTACGAAATCGGTGCTTACGAGCTCCTCCGCTCTCATCTCGACGCTATGCGCAGCTTCCTTCACCGCAAGAAAATCCTGGCCTATCACCGCGAGCACTTCGCCAATACCGTCCGCTTCACCCGAAAGCTTCTGGACTTACCTCCATACGCCCCCGTGAAACGCCAACAGTTGAAGGACGAAATTGCCAGCACGGCTGCTGTCGCACAAAAGGAGTGGCTATTGGGTAGGTTGTAGGGTTGGGGAGTTGAGGTAGTAGGAGTTGAGATGGGATTTTTGGGAGAAATAACTCGTATAAGTACGAATTACCTCTCATCTATAAGCAAGAACGAAATAGTCTAAGATAAGACTATCCTTAACGTACATAGTAGCTTGGAATTTACCATTTGGTTGAGTTGCTAGTCTATAGGTATAAGTCGCTGAAAAGTCGTATCCTGGTCTTGACCTAATAAACGGAGGACCCAATATTTCATCTAAGACGCCTATGTTTCTATTCTCGAAGCAGGACCAGACTTTGGACATATCTAATATTGTTACTTCCTCTCTGAAACTGATCAGAGCACCGGCGGCACTGCTTTTGTTAACGATAATAGACTCTAAGTAGTCGTCTATGCTTTCACAAGGAGAAGAAGAACTCTCTTGTACTTCTGCAGTTTTACAAACGCTAGTAGTGAAAAGTAATGCTAAAAAGAAACTGAACAACAGTAAACTCTGACTACTCATGCCGCACAAACTTTCTAGTGACTTATACTTACCCCCAATTTTCGAACCAGTGGCTCAGTTGATAATTTAGTTCAAGTCAAGTTACAATAATGCGTAAGAAACGCCGCAGATTTAGTTCAGAACTCAAGCTAAAAGTCGTTTTGGAAGCTCTTCATCACTCAGGGTTTTTATGCCTTGCCCTTCAAACTTGATACCATGCTCTCGGCGAACATTGCCCCTCCACCGACTGAGTGTATTAGTACATATGCTATACTGAGCAGCAGCCTCCGTACCAAAGAGTCTGGCTCAAAGCTCTGTTTGACTATTTCTAGCCGTTCTTCTTTTGTAAATCTATTTCTTGGTTTCGACATTAGATCGAATTGAATGGTTTAAAGATAGCAACCAATTCATTCAAAGTCACTGCCCACTTTTATGGGGAGATCCACTTCGCAATCCGTCACTTGTTGCTCAAAACACCGGAGACGATGATTGCTCAGTGGCTTGGCCACGCTGATACCTCCATGATGGCCATTTACGGCTAGGCTTTGGGTATGGAGTCCCGAGAGATAGTAAGTAAGTTTTGGGAAAGCTACTGATAATAGAAAATCTATTGATGACAACTAGTGTGTTCTATGGACTATGGCTGGAATCCACCCCCAATGGGTTCTGGTAAGCTTCAATAACTCGATTGCTTTCTTGACTCAATACAATGTTAACTCCAGTGTTGTAACCCAGACCTTCCCCTACACAATTTTCCGTCGTGCAGTAAATCATGATTTCAGATTCATTAATAAAGAAAGTTTTTGAGGGTAAGCCGAATAGCGTGACAATAAACTCTCTGGACTGACCAATCAGGCAAAGGTCTTTGAAGAAAGTTGAGTTTGGAGGCCAGTATTTCGGGTGATTTGAATAAGAAAACAAGCGGTTTTCTCCTAGCTCCCACTCGGAGCTTACGATATCAAAGAATGTTTTACACTCTGGTCTGTTAGCAGCGGAGTTCTCTAGGGGACTTTGCTTACAAGCAAAAGTTGCTATCCCAAGAAGAGTACTTAGTATGACGTATATGAACTTTTGCCCCATCATTGCTTAATAAATTTTGCTAGCTGGTAATCTTGGTCAGCCTTGAGTAAGACAGTGTAAGTTCCATTTGGAACGTTGCCAAGGTCTTCAAACGTGATCCTCTATTCTCCCTCAGCAATATTAGAGAATCTTTGGCTGCGAACTTTTCTACCTAATGCATCAAAACTGACATAGTCAAATCAGACGCTTTTGCACTCAAAGTGAAATTTATATCAACGTAGCTTATCACAGGATTTGGGGCGAAAACTATATCCGAATCAAGAATTTGGAAGTCATGGTACCAGCGATTTCTTTCCAAAGTGAACTACACCCTCTAAATTTACAAATCAGACAAATTTCAAACTAGTTCAACAAGTCTCTGACTGACATGACTACCTGACACACGTATGTTACAAAAAACAAGCTCGCATACTCAGAATTCACTGAAAACGCAGGCTTTTATGCAACAATTGTTGTTTTTTAAAGTGCCCCCAGGCGCACCCCCAAAGCAGACCACCACCTTCTAAGATTACATTGTACCCCCAGGTGGAATCGGAAACAAATTGTAAGGTGTTGTGATTAAGAACATTACAAATGCGAGTTAGAAATAATCAAGAACTAGTAGTTTTATTCGCATCTGAATCGAGCAATTTTTCATCCTTCCCTCTAAGGTCTTGGTGAAAAATTGCTGCCATAAACATTATGAAACCTATTACCGAAATACCCGAAGCAACCATAAATACTAAACCAGCCACCTCACTGATATGGATGACACAAAACAACAACCCAACAAAGCAAGCAAGTCCACTTAACAAAGTCGGAATCGTATACCATTCAGGATTAAACCTTTTGAAATGAATATCAGACATTTTTCTTATTACTACACCTAATATTGAGACTGGAATGCCAAAAGAAAATAGCTGCGTAGCATATATAAGAGAAGAACTTTTAGACTCAACTGTAAGAATTGCCATCAGTGCAACAAATGATGCTCCTGTCAAAGCAAGAGGCTTAATTGGTATACCTATTTCTTGGGATGTTGATTTTTCATTATTCATAAAACCAACTTAACTTAAATTCTAAAAAATGCTCAATCTTATCGATCAATCAAGGTACTTTTTAGACATAACTGGACTTGAAAATAACACTTCACATCACTTTCGACCAGATCAATCAGTATGAAAAGTCCTGTAGCATACGCTACAAGGCCAGTATTTGAGTAAGACAAAACAGTAGTAGGACTTACCGATCCAGAACTCGTCGCAAGGCAGCCAAGAGGCGTATTAGTATGATAGTTCGAGCCTGTGGTTCAGTCGTCTTCGCAAGCCGCTCCCGCAGCTCTCGTATGTATTGTAAATCTCTCACGCTTTAGTATTTGCAACGTATAGGGTTTGACGCGAGCAGTGAGACTACAAAACAAACGATTTGTGTTTAAATATGCAAGAAAACAATCATATATAGTTTTTGACACATGGTTGTAGCAACCATAGGTGTTACCACTTGCGGATGATGCCGACAATACCCACTATGACAATGAACACACCAAGCACCAGCGCACTTACCCCCTGGACAGTCACACACCCCTTATCAAAACACAGCCAAGTCCTGCCAATACTGCTCGGATCTACCATATTCAAACCCGCCCCAATGGCGCATAAGCCCATCACGATCAAAATCCAGCCAAAGTTGAGGGAGCGGAGGGTTTTGAGCATGGGGATTATCGCATTACATTACACCCCTACCCTAGCAGGCATTTCATCATAAGTGCGCCCATCAAGCTCTCTACCTGCTTTTTTCTTGTTGGTACCTCCCCATTGCTTGAAAAAGAAGGGAACACTTGCCTCTTCACACTGATCCCTTATGTCTAGAACCCACTGCTTGTCCATCGGACGAGGTTTACGTCCACTTTCACCACCTACAATCACCCAATCAATACCCAATAAATTCATATCAGGAAGAGGCCCGATCAAAGGCTCACAAGACAAGAACTTTACTGCAGCAGATGTAAGTCTGAGATCATCGATACGACTCACTACTCGTTCATCCTCTACAGAAGTCCCAATCCAAATGTTTGGTGTCCAATTCAGTAGCGGACTTAACTCCCTCAACCTTTCAGATCGCTTTGTCAGCACCTGAAAGATGTGTTGAGGCAAGTCGTTCATAACGTGAAACACCTTCTGAATGAACTCTAGAGGTATCTGCTCATGAAACAGATCGCTCATTGAGTTTACA
>JBCDFE010000155.1:0-11276 GCA_039178745.1 Bacteroidota bacterium
AACGGTGGTGGATCTTTGATTACCTGCTCGGCTACCTATAGCAATATTTATGTGCGAAAAGCCAAGTGATCGGTGATTATCTGGAGTCTCTGGTTAATTCCTTTAAGCCTTCCAGTTCCTCAGCACTCAACTCTCGCCATTGACCTCGATCCAGATCTGGTGCGGTCAGATTCATGAAGCGGATGCGTTCTAGTCGTTTTACGCGATGGCCCAGCGCTTCGCACATGCGTCTGATTTGGCGGTTCAGTCCTTGGGTGAGAATGATTTTGAACTTGGTCTTATCAACGGCTTCGATCTGGCAGGGTCTGGTTATGGTATCGAGTATGGGTACACCGGAAGACATTCTGTCCAGGAAGAGTTGATCGTAAGGCTGGTTGAGGGTAACCAGGTATTCTTTTTCGTGCAAGTTGCGGGCGTGGATGAGCTTGTTACTCAGATCTCCGTCGTTGGTGAGTAGTAGCAGACCTTCGCTGGGTTTATCCAGGCGGCCGACGGGGAATATCCGTTCTGGGTAGTTGATAAAATCTATGACATTCCCGACTGTCCTAGGGTCGTTGGTGACCGTTATGCCTTTTGGCTTATTGAGTATTATGTAGACTGCGGGGGGCTCTTCGTTTATGCGTTTACCATCAATTCTCACCTCGTCTCCGGGCTCTGCACGGTTTCCGGGTTTGGCGACTTGGCCATTTAGGGTGACTCGGCCGGCTTTCAGCAATTCATCGGCCTGGCGGCGTGAGCAGTAACCACGCTCGGCGATATACTTATTGAGGCTTTTAGACATGAGACGGCCTAGGATAAATTGCGCCTGCGAGCAGCCAGTAAGTATAAAACGGCCATGCGTACGGCCACTCCATTTTCGACCTGCTGAAGAATGATGCTGTGCTCGCTGTCAGCTACACCACTGGTTATTTCTACGCCTCTGTTTATAGGTCCGGGGTGCATGATGACCAGCTTTTTATCGACCTGCTGAAGCCGCTCTTCGTTAATGCCAAAATACTGACTGTACTCTCTCAGCGACGGGAAATATTTGGTGTTTTGGCGCTCTAGCTGTATGCGTAGCACATTGGCGATGTCGCACCATTTTAAGCTATCCGTTACGTCGTAGCTGACCTCTACGCCCAGAGAGTCAATATGTTTGGGGATGAGGGTAGGTGGGCCACAAACGCGCACTTTGGCGCCTAGTTTTTGGAGGCAAAAGATGTTGCTCAGGGCTACCCGTGAATGGACGATGTCTCCGAAGATGCAGACGTGCTTGCCCTCCAGGTCTCCGACCTGCTCGATCATGCTGTAGGCATCGAGTAGCGCCTGTGTTGGATGCTCGTGTGTGCCATCGCCGGCATTGATGATGTGGGCATCTATGTGTTTCGACAAAAAATGATGAGCCCCAGGCGCCGGATGCCGCATGACCACCATATCGACCTTCATGGAGAGTACATTGTTGACGGTGTCGAGCAGGGTTTCTCCTTTTTTAACCGAGCTGCTTGAGGCGGAAAAATTGATAGTATCGGCACTGAGGCGCTTTTCTGCCAGCTCAAAAGAAATGCGGGTACGCGTAGAGTTTTCGAAAAACAGATTGGCGATGGTTACATCGCGCAAGCTGGGGACCTTCTTTATAGGCCTATTGATGACTTCTTTGAACTGGGTGGCGGTCTCCAAAATAAGCTTTACATCTGCAGTGGTCAGGTACTTGATGCCCAGCACATGTGGGGTGGAAAGTTGTTGGATACTAGCCATAGATTCAGTTGCCACGCAATATAATTTGGTCTTCGCCTTCATCTTCCTTCCAGGCGACGGTCACATACTCATCGTGAAGGCTATCAACGGTGAGACCGCGATAATCTGCCTGAATGGGTAGACTTCGTTTAAATCTTCGGTCTACGAGCACGAGCAGCTCAATCTGGGCAGGTCTTCCGTAGTGTTGTAGGGCATTCATGGCACTGACGGTGGTCCGGCCGGAGTACAGTACATCATCGACCAGAATAACTCTTTTGCCCTCGACCAGGAAATCGATTTCTGTCGGATAGGCTTTGAGTGGCTCTGTGCGGGTACGGAAATCGTCTCGGTAGAAGGTAATATCGAGTTTGCCGGTTTTTGGCGGAGCTACACCAATATCTGCAATTCGCTCGGCTAAGCGATCGGCGAGTCTGGCACCTCCTTGCTGAATACCGATCAGGCAGCTGTGCTCAAAATCGCCATGCTCTTCGATCAAATGACGGCACAGTCGCTCGATGGTGAGCGAAAAACGGCGGCCATCATGTATGATGCGGGATGAAGGCATGACCACAAAAGTAGCGCACAGTGATGAGTTTCAGCAAACTCTCCTTAAATTTCGACCAGATGGAATATCGCAATGGCATTCCGGCCGACTTGGCCCATCTGGAAACCTTCGTCTGGCAGGCGATCTTTCCGGCATTTGATCATCCAGATTTAACGGAGGAACAACGCGCAGTCAATGATAAAGTGGTAGAAGAAGCCAGAACCTGGGCTGTGCGCGCGATGGGACGAGAAGATGAACTTCTGTATGTGGCGCAAGATAACAACAGAAAGCAGCTAGCCGGACTAATATGGGCCAAAGGAGGCCATAGGCCAAGGGTGGTATTGATCGTAGTAGCCAGAAGATATTGGGGAGGAGAAGTAGCCAGTAAATTATTGGAAGAAGCCATCTTTTGGATGGGGGCTGCCCAGCCTATTGATGCGCGTGTTCGGGAATACAACCAAAGAGCTATTGCCTTTTTCAGCAAGCACGGTTTTACCATCACCGAAGAGAAAGATGAGGACTTCCCGATTTCCAGGATCGTTATGCGTCGCCCCGCAGCTTATCAGGCAGAAGCGGACAATGAGATCGACCAGCTCGATCTAGGTTTTGAACTCCCGGAGCCAGAACCAGAACCGCGATCTGCTGCCGAAGAACAGCTGAATCTGGCAGAACCATACGCACAGCGCAGAAACCCTGATGACCAAGACCAAAGCCTGAGTAAATTTCCACATATCGAGCTGGAGATTGATTCGGGATCTGCTGGCGATACCAGTGAAGATGATTACGCATCAAGGGAAGCGCCTGAAGAATCGGCGGCAGCGGTACTGGGAGATGATACGCCACCCTTTGAATTTGCCTTTCAGTCTGCAACTGATGAAGCTGGTAATAAGAATGATGAGGCGGGAGGACCCCTCGATGAGGAACTGAATTACGAACCTGCGATCTTGGATGCCTTGGCAGATGAAGATGAAAGTGGGCAACCGGAATTGGTTGAAGACGCTCTGGTACTGGAGGAAATCGATGATCTGGACAATGAGACCGTGCTCTGTACCAATTGTGGGTCCGTTCTACCTGAAGGAGCAAAGTTTTGTCCACAATGTGGCCATCCGGTGGAAGAGCCTCATTCCGAAGTGGATGAAGAATCCGACCAGCGGAAGTCCGAAAATTCTAAACAAGCCTCCCCTTTTGAAAGCAGGGAGCAAATTGCAGCAGATAACAACAGACCAGTACCTGGAGTGACAAGCCCTCCTGCTGGCCCCGATGAGTTTGAGGGAATCGATTGGAACGGTAGTTTGATGTCTGACTTTCGCGCCTTATTTAAAGAGCTGTTTCATCAACGTGTGCAAGATTATTTTGGCGAATCGGCGGTAGCACGCTACGAAAGTGCCCGTCGGCAATCGGAATTCAAGCAGACGGTCTCTACACAGTTGGCGGCACTGGCCGATTGGGTGAGGAACAATAGGAGTCTTCCTGCATGGCAGAATAAGCTGGGGTACGATAGGCTGCTGATTGCCAGCGAAGCACTGATTGAGTTTTTCCTGGTAGAGGAGGCAAAAAATATACATGGCGGCATTTGGCCACAGCGATTATTGCGGCACCAAACTAGTCATTGGGGGGATGTCGACTTGTTCTCCTTGGTTATGGATTACCTGGATTTTAGCTCAGAGGAAGAATCTATTTATACTGACTTTGTACGTATGCCTGCCAGGGTACTGCGCAATGTGACCAACAGATACCTCTCAGCAACCATGGATGAACGCGTACTCTTTGTTTGCGATCAGAGTCTGCTGGGTAATGGAAAGGATGGCTATGCTATGACTGATGTAGCCATATACTGGCGTCCTGTTTTGCAAGGACCGCATAGGCTCTTGTATCAGGATATTGATCAACTGAGCATAAAAGCCGATCATTTGAATATCAACGGTCTGTTTTTCGATGCAGGCAAATCGCTGAACTTCAAGATGGCGCTTCTGCTGCGCAGGCTATCTACCTTGATTGCGACCTACGCAGCGTGAGGACGAGCAAAAAAGCGTTGGAGATCACCTACAGTTTGTATGTGTTCTGCTTCTTCTTCTGTCAGGAAGTAGTTGAACTGCCGCTCTAGGCTAGCGATGAGCAGTTGCGTGTCGAGTTGATCCAATAAAAGGTCTTCAAACAGGCGAGTGTAAGGACTGAGTTTATTGGAGGGAATGCCTAATTCGTAGCTGAGATTGCTGAGAAAAAGATCATCCTTGCGAAGTATGGGGGTGATGCGAGCGAGGGTCATTTTTGTTTATGTATTGATAGTTGGGGGAGAAAAAGGGTCTTAATTCTAATTCGGGTTTTATAGGTCTTTTAGTCCCAGAACGAGAAAAAATGATTTGCCGTTGCCTGGGGTATCGTATTTTCGCATCCACCTAGATCGAATAATTGATGAAATATGAATGAGGAACCAGAAACTCAAGTGCTTGGAGGTAAGCTGAAGCGCTGGAATGCCAATAAAACCGGCGAAAATAGCTGGACGATGTTTAAGGTGATCAGCGAGTTTGTCGAGGGTTTTGAAAGACTGAATAGTATAGGACCATGCGTAAGTATTTTTGGGTCTGCGCGTACGAAGCCCGATCATCCGTATTACGAGTTGGCTAAATCCGTAGGAAGGCGGCTGGCCGAGGAAGGCTATGGTGTGATTACGGGTGGCGGGCCTGGCATTATGCAGGCGGGAAACCAAGGCGCCAGTGAGGGCAAGGGATCTTCAGTTGGCCTAAACATCGATCTGCCTTTCGAACAAAGCAGCAATCCATACATAGACCCGGATCTGGACATCAATTTCCGATACTTCTTTGTACGGAAGGTCATGCTGGTTAAATACGCTCAGGCTTTTGTATGCTGTCCGGGTGGATTTGGCACATTGGATGAGCTATTCGAAGTCCTGACCCTCATTCAAACCAAGAAAATCACCCTGGTGCCCGTAATATTGGTCGGTAGAGAATTTTGGGGTGGAATGAGAGGATGGATCCAGCAAGCTATGCTTGAAGACAACCAGAACATCAGCCCCAAGGACATGGATATGATCCCCACTGTAGATACTGCAGACGAGGTCTTGGAGATCATTCGCACTTTTTATGCTGATGATTCCCATAGATTAGAGCCTAATTATAAGCTGTAACTGGCTTAGTATCTCATTTTGAGGAGCTTCTCCTCCCCGCGCACCGGTATATTGATGACCCAGAAATTGGTGTAATCCAGCTCGCTAAATCGCTCGTAATCATTTTTCCTGTCCAAGTAGCTGGCCAGGGCTGGGGTCGTATTGCTGTGTCCGACAACCAGGATGGTTTCTCCTCTGTGCTTTCGCCTGATCAAACCAGAGAATGTATCTAGCGAATATGCGGAATAGATTTGAATGCGCTTATTGTGCAACTCTGCTGTAGGGCGGGCCGTGGCCAGTGTGCGACGCGTATCTGTAGAATATACGGCAGCGATATCCATATTCTTGGTCATTTCCATCAGGCGGTTGGCCCGCTCGGTACCTTGATCGGTCAGTAATGGGTCTGCGCCGTAGTCTTTCTCGGCATGCCTGACCATAATGATGGTGGTCATTTTCTGGTCCGCCAGCTCTTCATCGGTCATATTGCGTGTGGGATCACAGCTAAATAGGCCAAGAATGAAAATAGATAGAAAGAGAGTTGTCCAAATTTTGTGTGTCGACATAAGCAAGGGAAAGATTATAGTCAGTCGAGATTCGGGTTTGATAAGTATTGAGTTTATTGTGGCTTTGGTTTGGGACCTCGAACTCGATTTTTAAGAATATCAAAAGTAGTACAATTACGCATTAATAGGAATAGGGGTTCGGTGAATTGAATGACATCTATATAGCAGATCATGGATAATTTGAGCTTACTTGTATTTGCCTTGTTTGGTTGGGCCCTGAGTTTGTACTTCGGGTTTTTCAGATACCGGCAGTATCAGTGGACCCGGAGAAAGGTGGAAGGCGACCTGTTTGCCCGACTCAATCAAAATGGAAGAAGCCTTTACTGGAAGCTCAGGGCACTTTGCACCATAAAGGGTCGTAACGATAAACTGCGTCAACGACACGAAGCGGTACTGGAAAAATATCTCGATCACTGGGCAGAAAAGCATCTACTGCTATGCCATGGCCATGTATCTGAGGCAATGGGGAAGTACTGGCTAAGGCTGTGGCTCGACGAGCTGAACGCTTTAAAAGAGGCAGATCGCGAGTTTGAGACGCAACTCTTGCAAAAATCTATCGTCACTTTTAGACAGATGCCCGATTTGAACCCACTGCTAGAGGCGGCTGGTCAATCTGCAGTAGATGATCAGCAGATCAACGAACTCTATCAACACTTTATCGCATAAGCTATGCCCATTATTTTCCTGAATTCACACCGTGCGAAAAGTGGCTCGATTGACGGCCAGAGCCTGCCGTCCGCCTATGTACTGGCAGCTCGATTCTTTGACTGCGGCATTATAGATCGGACCGGTAAACTCGATGTGGGCTTTGATCAGTTGGTGCTCGATGAGTTGCCAGCATTTGAGGAGAGATTCCAAAAGTCTTTTGCAGAAATAGCATACCAGCGGGCAGAGGAGATATGGGCGAGAGCAGAACGGGAAGACTACGGCGTGCAGGTTCTTTGGTCGGGCGGTATTGACTCTACCGTGGCCTTGATTGCCCTGATCGAGACGGCCAATGAAGATCGACTGAGGCGTCTTCAGCTGCTGTTGTCCATGGACTCGATCAACGAGTATCCGCTCTTCTTTCGGCAGCATGTTTTGCGCAAGATCAATCATAGAATGATCATACCACCGGTAACTAGACACCTGGCAGATCGCTGCCTGATCGTGACCGGCGAGCACGGTGATCAGCTGTTCGGAAGTGATAAGTTGCTACCGCTAATGGTAAACGGACTGGCGGCGGAACCCTGGAAAGATGTACTTCCGCTATTGCTGACTCACAAGCTGGGCAAAAGCCGAGATGCCGACACGCTTATGCGATACCTGGAACCACAAATTGCAGCATCTGCCAGCCCGATACGCACGGTATTCGATCTGTATTGGTGGCTGAATCTAACCATCAAATGGCAGCAAGTCAGTCTGAGGTTGCCGGTCTTCAGTTTTCGCGAAAATGTACAAGGGTTGTACCAAAGGTTCGAGCACTTTTTCAGAGATACGGATTTTCAAAAATGGGGAATGGCCCGAACTGATGAACGTACCCTCACCCGATTGGAAGACTACAAACTCCCTGCCAAGCAATTCATCCACAACTTTGCGAAAGACCCCGACTACCTGAATCAAAAGTCAAAAGAACCCTCCTTGAAGAATGTCATATTAAACCGGAAAAAGCAAGGCAACAAGCGGTACCGCATTCACCTGCATGAAGACTGGTTGCCGAAGGTGGAGATTTTCCATCGCCAGTTTAGAAACGTGAAGACTACTGTCGAGAATCGGGGTGGTTGAACATGGAGAATCTAAAAAAGCCCCTCGGTCCTCCGAGGCGTCGAGCCATAGCGCGCTCCTCGGAGGTCTCGAGGGGGATCCAAGAATCCAACTATATAAATATGCCAGCTTACTCAGAATTTGAATTTAAAAATGGTTTGCTATACGACTACGCAGCCAATGATTTCCCGACGCGTCTACACGCCTGGACAGATGACATATCGCTCGAGACCGAAGGCTCGACCTGGTTTGGGTATGTTTTTGAGGGCGAAACGCAGGTGAAGACCGACCACAATAAGTGGACCTTACACGCCCGTCAGTTCTTTAGCTTTAATCATCCTATAACGCTGTCTGGTGGGCGCGGTATCGTGATTGAGCGTTTAGACTTCCGCGGGTCGAATGTCTGCGGTGGGCCAGTAGAATCCTGGGGTCGACTGAAGTATATCGATGGGTGTACAGATTCCTTATTGATCCCTCCGGTTAAGATGGGAGATCCCTGCCTCAACGCTTTGTTTTTTCCCGAAAACATAGATCAGACGGCACATACCCATCCCAGTATGCGCGTGGGGATGGTGATAGAAGGTGCCGGCAGCTGCGTGACTCCAGAGCGGGAATACGAGTTGGTTCCAGGAAAGATATTCATCATTCACGAGGAGGGGAATCACAAATTCAAAACGGCCGATGACCAGAGACTAACGGTCATTGCCTACCATCCGGATTCTGATTTTGGGCCCGTAGATGAGGATCACCCTATGATCAATCGGACCATTGTAGATGGTGTTTCTGCCCGCGAGATCGACGAGATCAGAACGAAGTAAAGTCGCATATTCAAGGAGGTGACCGACCTGCGGGAGTCCGAAATTAAAAAATCAGCGGACGAGAATATGCCTGCTCTAAGCGACTGGCTTTATCGATTCAACGATTTGTTTATTTCTCGCATTTTGACCAACTTCATGCAAGTGAACTTGTTCATAAACCGATGACCACAGCCGACTTCAAGAAAATTGCGGATAGCGTGCCCAAGGGGCCTGGTGTTTACCGTTTTTTGGATGCAGATGGCCACATACTGTATGTCGGCAAAGCCAAAGTGCTGCGCAATAGAGTGGCTTCCTATTTCGGTGAGCGAAAGGATCGCCTGAACAGGACGCGAGTCATGGTGAAAAAGGCGGATCGAATCGAGTTTACTCTGGTGGAGACCGAAGCCGATGCGCTGCTGCTGGAAAATGCCCTGATCAAAACGCATCAGCCCAGGTACAATGTCAATCTGAAGGACGATAAGAACTACTCCTACATCTGCATTAAAAACGAGCGATTTCCCAAGGTATTCATTACGCGCCAAGTAATCAGAGATGGGTCGACCTACTTTGGCCCATACACCAGCAAGGCGAGGATCAAGGACATCCTGGATCTCATCAAGCGACTGTTTCCCCTGCGGACTTGCAAGTACAATCTGTCTGCAGAGAATATCGAAGCGGAGAAGTTTAAGGTCTGTCTGGAATACCACATCAAAAACTGCGAGGGTCCGTGCGTGGGGTTGGAAGCTCAAGAGAAGTACGATAGGAAGATCGAGCAGATTCGCAATATGCTAAAAGGCAATTTCGGGGCCGTGAAGCGGCATTTTACTGCCGAGATGGAGGAGCTGGCGATGAATTTGGATTTTGAGCGCGCGCAGGCCATCAAGGAAAAGCTAACGGCTTTTGAAAACTATCAGAGCAAATCGACCATCGTATCGACCAGCATACGCGATGTTGATGTTTTCGGGCTGGCCGTCGAAGGGCAGGAGGCCTATCTCAACTACATCAAAATCGTGGAGGGTGCAATCATTCACACCCACACCCAAGAGATAGACCTCAATCTGGATGATGAAGACGAAGCGGATATTTTAGCCTACGTTATTCCCATATTGCGAGATCGATTTAACAGCATAGCACAGGAGATCATCTTGGACCGCGAAGTTGATCTTCCAGAGGTAGACGCTAGTGTGACGGTTCCCAAAATCGGCGATAAGAAGAAGCTGCTGGAGATGAGCCAGAAGAATGCCCGATACATGCTGCTTCAGCGTAAAAAACAGCGCATCAGTCACACCAATCGGCAGACGCCAGCCGAGCGCATCCTAAAAACAATGAAGGCCGACTTGAATATGGATGTGGTGCCTACCCATATTGAGTGCTTCGACAACTCCAATATTCAAGGGACGAACCCAACGGCGAGCTGCGTGGTGTTTAAGAATGCCAAGCCGAGTAAGAAAGACTACCGTCATTTTAACATCAAAACCGTAGAGGGGCCTGACGATTTTGCGAGTATGAAGGAAGTCGTCCACAGGCGCTACAGGCGATTGCTGCAAGAAGGCGAGTCATTGCCCCAGCTGGTCATCATAGATGGTGGTAAGGGACAGTTGAGCCACGCCATGGAGAGTATGCGGGTTTTGGGTATAGAAGACCGAATTACGGTGATCGGGATAGCCAAGCGCCTGGAAGAGATCTACTTTGCCGACGACCCAGTTCCGCTGCACATCAATAAGAAAAGCGAGACGCTAAAGGTCATTCAGCGCGCCCGGGACGAAGCTCACCGATTTGCCCTCAGGCACCACCGAAACCGCCGCAGCAATGGATTTCTCAAGACGGAGCTACTAGACATACCGGGAATAGGAGAGAAAAGCGTACAAAAGCTGATCAGTCATTTCGGGTCGACCAAAAAGGTCAAGGAGGCCCCGGTTGCAGAGCTGGCAGAGGTCACGAATCTGGCTACGGCCCGAAAGATACTGGCCCATTATGGTCGAACTTAAGAAGCGCGTTTTCCTGTTTTGAGAACCCAAGTCGGGAAATACGATGCTATCTTAAGACTATCCCGAATTCCAGGGCTTGTCCTACTTCCCAGGGCAAGCGATGCTCTGGATATGGAGCTGCATTGGTGGTCCAGCTGTCGTCGCCGCCTACACCGTTTTGACCGTAATCAATATTGAGGGTGAATCGATCTGATCGGTAGGGGAGTTCGTAGTCGTGTAGAAGGGTGCTGAGCTCTTCCTGGGTGTAGGACCATAGGGAAAAGGCAAAGGGGCGATCGCCATTTTTGTGTACGCTCAGATAGGGTGCCTCCTGGCCAGCGGTATATAAATCGAGTGTGCGCACTTCCCCTCGGTTGCCATTCTCTTGAGGACGGATGTAGGGGGTGGTCAGTGCTGATACTTCCAGCTCGTGTCTGGCTATGAAAGCCGATTGTTGCCGGTCGACATAGTTTTCGTGGGGGCCGAGGCCGTGATAGCTCACCCGATCTAGATTAGCTGCGATTTCAGTTTGATAACCGTAGCGGAGCGGGGGAGGAGTTCCTGCGACTAGTGGTTCGAGGGAAAATTGGATACCTACCGATTGGTTTATTTGATTGTGCGTGTAAGTGATGGTCTCTCGAACTTGCCCGTTTAGGTAGGTTCTTACGACTTCGGTTACGCGGTTGCTTCCTTCAAGGCGCGTGTTGAGTTCTACCAGCGTAGGGCTCGCATCTTCCCAAACCTGAGACTGCCTGGGCAGTTGGCTGGGTATGTCGTTGTCTGTGAGTGCTCTCCAGAAATTGGTCTTGAGGGGCGAGCTGATGA
>JBCDFE010000156.1:0-11222 GCA_039178745.1 Bacteroidota bacterium
CAATCGAGCACTTCGTCAATATGTCGAGAACTATCTTCTCACCCAAACCAGGTGGGAGATGATCAGGGGTGACGAAACCGTCGATTTAAATTTCAATTTGAGATTTTAAGCTGCGATTTCAGGAGCTGAGTATTTTCACTTTGAAGTGAACTCATTTAAACTTTTGTAATCCGACTGCGCACAAAGCTAAGTAGAACCTGAACTTTGCCGTTTTTCTCGTCCGTAGCTAGGGCTACGCACTCGAAAAGGCGGCTCGCCAGAACCCACTTAGCTTTGCGCTCGCCAGAAAGAAATAAGTTTAGATGAGTTCAATTCCAGTTTTCAGGCTTTTTGTTCGCATTTTCGCGAACACGCGAATAATTTGCTCCCTCCTATGAAGTACCTCCATCTGTCTGTTGCTCTACTATTCGTCTTATTTGCATATTGGCAGCTGAATGACCCCGACTGGTATATGTGGCTACCTGCCTATCTGCTTGTAGCTATATTAACCGGCTGGCACGCTCTGTCCAAACCAAAGACCTACTTTCTGCAAGCCGCGATATGCGGTTTTTTACTTTGGGGAGCTCTCAGATTGCCAGATCTTATAGACTGGATAAGGCAGGGAACACCATCCATAGTAGAAGAAATGAAAGCCGAGGCCCCTCACATCGAGTTGACCAGGGAGTTTCTCGGTATCGGTGTCTGCTTGATTGTTTTGGGTATCTACTATTTTGCATTTCATCGACGAAAGAAAGCAAGCCACGGATAGCTGGAATATTTAGGGCATGGAGAACGTAGAGGATAGACTAGAACCTCGTGCGCCAGAAGGTCCCGCAAGCATTTGGGGAAACACTAATCCACACCTACGCCTCTTATTCCCCACTCCAGTCGGCAGGAGATGTTGGTGGAAGTCGTTTCACCTGGCCTAAGTACCAATTCAAATTGAAACTGACCGCTTGATATCAATTCTTTAAAATTGCGCAAGCTAGGGTTGAGTCGGACAACCTGGTCTCTACGATTGAATAGATCATTGGCCGAGAAAAGTATGTCGAATTCAGAACAACCACCGAACTGCCCAACGGGACAGATGCGAATTTCGGCTCTTCGCAGTTGACGAAAATCATCGGCAGAAAGTGCAGTTAGTCTGGCAAACAACCCACCTATCTCATCGACTTGATCGAGATTTACGTTGGCTGATGCCAGCGCCTGATCGAAGCGACTATCTACCGGAGAGCGAGACACTACAAAACTCTGGAAGGAGGGCCAGCCAGCCTCGAAAACAAACTCTATAGGTTCGTATGTTATCTCAAAAAGGCTCTCGCGCTGGTCTCGGCCGCAGGTGGTCAAAAGCAGACATACGAAAGGGAGAAATAGCTTGGCTTTGGTTTGCACGACTTAAGATTTGGTGACGAAATGAGATTTGTTATGGCTTTATTGCGCTTTAATTGCTATTCTTTTATTCTACGATAGCTAACTCCAGATCAATTATTTCTGGTTGAACTAGAAAACATCGTGCTACAAAAAAGTTTCCGACCCGCGGAAGTCTAAAAAAATATATCTTAACCACGTCAAGACACGTAAATTATGGGTGAAGAGAAAGTAAGCATAGCAAAAGAAGAAACCATGGGGCTGTTTATGCGCAATCTGCTGCGCGATGTACAGGCCATGGAACACATGCTGAATAACGACTGGTTTGAAACCGACACCATCCGCATTGGTGCCGAGCAGGAGATGTGCCTGGTCGACAAAAAAACCTGGAAGCCTGCACCGATAAACATGCGGGTGCTCAAACGGTTAACTGACTACGACTGGGCCACAACGGAAATTGCTAAATTCAACCTGGAGACCAACTTATCGCCTCAAGTCTTTACGGATAAGGCACTGAGCAATCTGGAACGAGAAAACCTAGAGCAAGTTGCCCTGGTGCGGGAGGCAGCCAAAAAATCTGGTGCTCGGATAATCCTTACGGGCATTCTGCCCACCTTGCGCAAATTTGACTTGGCGCGGGAAAATCTGACTCCCAAGCCGCGCTATCATGCGCTGATCGATGCTATAAGTGCACACTCTGCCAGCAATACGTTTGAGCTGCGCTTGCAGGGTATTGATGAGATCTTCCTGAAGCACGACTCTCCCCTACTGGAGGCTTGTAATACCAGCTATCAAGTCCATCTGCAAGTTACCCCGCAGTCTTTTGTGCCGCTCTACAATATAGCTCAAGCCCTGGCCGGACCAGTTACGGCCATCAGCGCCAACTCACCCTTGGTGTTTGGCAAGCGCTTGTGGCATGAAACGAGGATCGCCCTCTTTCAGCAGGCACTGGATGTACGCACCAGTAGTCACCATCTGCGCGAGAGATTGCCCAGGGTCAATTTTGGATCGGGCTGGCTGGACAACAGCATCTTAGACATCTATCGCGAAGATATTAGCAGATTTAGGGTGCTTTTGGGAACTGAACTGGAAGAAGAAAGCCTGGAAAAAATCAAGCAAGGCCAGGCGCCGAAATTGAAGGCCCTGCAAGTGCATAACGGCACGGTGTACCGCTGGAACCGCCCGTGCTATGGCATCAGTGGCAATGGCAAGCCGCACCTACGCATAGAAAATCGAGTCATCCCAGCTGGCCCGACCATACTAGACCAAACTGCCAACGCAGCCTTCTGGCTGGGGGCTATGATAGGCTTTGGTACCCAATACAAGGATGTGCGCGAACACATGGGCTGGGCCGATGTGCAGGATAATTTCCACAAAGCTGCCCGCTATGGTATCGATTCCAAATTTACTTGGTTTCACGACAAAAAAGTGTCTGCCCTCGATCTGATCCAGAGCGAGCTCCTACCTATTGCCAGGCACGGCTTGGAAACTCAAAAGATCGATACAGCAGATATAGACCGCTACCTGGGTGTGGTCGAAGAGCGGGTAAAGCGGCAATGCTCTGGTGCGAGATGGATGCTGCGATCCTACACCAATCTGCGCAAAGAGGTCAATCAAGACGAGGCCGTGAGTATCTTAACCGAGCGCATACACCATCACCAAGCGACTGAGAAACCCGTGCATTTATGGCCACTACCTGCTAAAAGCGATCTGAAAACCTATCGCCCGATCGGTCTTAGGGTCGAAGAATTTATGAGCACCGATCTGATGACCGTGCAAGAGCAAGATCTACTAGAATTGGTGGTCGACATGATGGACTGGAGAAAGCTTCGCTACCTCCCCGTGGAGGACAAGAATGGGCAGCTCGTCGGCTTGGTAACCACCCGCAAGCTACTGAGATACTTCACTAAGCACGGCAGGCAAAACCTACCCGGTAACAAAGAGCTTATACACGTCAGGGATATTATGATCAAAGATCCCTACCAGGTAGGACCAGGCACAACCATCAAAGAAGCCATGTACATCATGCGCGAAAAGAAGATCGGATGCCTACCCGTCACCCAGGAGGGAGAGCTGCTTGGCGTGATCACCGAAATGGATTTTCTCCAGGTGGCATCCACTCTGATCGAGCGAATGGCCTAAGCTAGTCTTTAGCTTCAGTTGAGGGCATCATCCTTTCATTTTCTGATTAGCGTAAATCGCTGCGCCAACCGTACCTGCTTTATTGAGCATTTGAGCGGGCATTATATCTGCTTCTACATCAGTCAGTTCTGGTTTGAAGGAATCGAAAGACTTGCTGGCTCCGCCGCCTAGTATAATGGTATCGGGCGAAAATATGCGTTCTATATGCTTTAGATAAATATTGAAGCGCTTACCGAAATCTTTCCAGCTCAACTCTTCGTCTTTGCGCACCTTATTGCTCACAAAACGCTCGGCTATGACCTTCATATCCCGTAAGTACATAGAGCCAAACTCCATATTGGGCACCAGCTTACCATCTATAAATAGGCCAGCCCCCAGGCCAGTGCCAATGGTAATTAAAATTACGGTGCCATTATGGTAGTCAGCCCCAGCACCAAATTCCATCTCAGCCAGGCCCGCCGCATCGGCATCATTGACAGCAAAGACTCGGCCATCTACATGCTTTCCGAATGTTTTCTCGATAGAAGTCCCAATCCAGGCTTTATCTAAATTCGTAGCCGAGCGGGCAACCCCCTTCTGGATGACCGAAGGAAACCCAACACCTACTGGTCCAGAGTAGTCGAAAAATTCGACCAGTTCCTTAAATACTTTAGCCATTGCTTTCGGAGTAGCTGGCTGAGGGGTCAGAATTTTTTTTCGCTCGGTGACCATTTCCCCTTTCAAAGGGTCGACCAAACCACCCTTCATGCTCGTCCCACCGACATCTATTCCTAAAATCTGTTTTTCTGGCATATTCATACACTATTTGTCCAATCAACTGGAGGGTGAAACTCCACATTTAGCCGCAAAGTTAACTTTTGTACACAACCAACGCAATGTATCGATAACTCCCTCTTTACATTGCAGAAACCATTCAAATATGCTTCGCCTCTTCGGTATTCTTTTTTTATTGCTGCCCGCGTCTTTATTGGCCCAACAACGATTCGAAACTCAGTCGGTAACCATTTTTAAAACCGGCCAGGCTTTTTACCATCAGCGTATAGATGCCCAGGCTACCAACCGCCAAGTCGACAGTCTGTTCCTGCCCAAAACCACCCCAGCCCTTGGTACTGTCGGGTTCCACTGCTTCGACAATAAAATCCTCAGCTACTACACCTACGATGGCGAAGTCCAGCAAATCGAACAGTCCACTCGCTTTTCAGGTCCGCGCCAATTATTGGCTGCCAACATCGGCAAGACCATTACCTTGTTTCTACACGAAGCGGAATCTACCAGCGGCACCATTGAGTCTGTACATAACCATGGCACTGGAGGTGGCTACCAGCTTATGCTTAAAGGTCAAACGGCCTATCGACTTATATCGAGTGATCAGATCTCCGGCTTTGAACTCGGAGAAAGGGCCGTTGAAAGACTAGTGAGCCAGAGTACAGAAATTAAAAAGTTCCTCAACATACGCTTAGAAAATCCTAAGCCCAATGCGACAATAGAGCTCACCTATCTAACCGACAAACTGAGTTGGGTGCCGCAATATCAAGCCCAACTGATGGGCAATCAGCGCATACAACTACAACTATTTGCTACGATTCTAAACGACCGGGCATCGCTCGAAAATGTACGCCTGAACCTAGCAGTTGGCCAGCCCGAATTTCTATTTTCCAGAATGAATGATCCGCTATTTGACCGGTCAACCGTTCGAGAGTTCCTTGCCCAGCTCAATAACGGCGGTAGTCGGATAGAAACTTCTCCCATGATGATGCAAAACGTCATCACCAGCCAAAGGGCCAGTGTCATGACCCAGGGCAGCCTACCTACGACCACCAATGCACTCAACGAAGCCGATCTGTACTTTTTCAACATCCACAACTTCAGTCTCGATAAAGGGCACACAGCCAAAGTGCGGCTGCTCGAACTGGAGACTGAGTACACAGATGTATATACCTGCAACTTGAATAGTCGCAACGGCGCTGGAAATACCTTCCGGGTGAATCACGCCATCAAGTTTAGAAATACCAGCCCCCACCCGCTGACTACGGGCATCATCATGTTTCATAGACACGACGACGAAAATGGCTTTGAGCCGCTCGGTCAGCAACAGCTCGATTTTATTGCGCCCGGTGCCACAGGGCAAATCCGGCTGGGGATAGCAACCGGCGTCATCGTCGATCAGGTTGAACTCGTAGGCGAATCCATCAAAGACGAGGCAAGAGACCGTTACTATCGTGACCGAACAGTAACATTCCAACTCACCAATACTAAAGATAAGCCCATTACACTGCGCTTGCGCCGAACCGTAAATGGTTATTTGCTCGATTCAGAAATCACCCCTATTAACATTAGCGATGGCCTGGCAGATCGATCAACGCCTCAAAACCAATACTACGATCGCAGCAACAACTACGAATGGGTCATCGACTTAGCTCCTGGCGAAAACCGCGAAGTCCAAGTCGAGTTTCGCACCTGGCAGTAGATTTGTCAAGGCTACTCTCCACTCCTCAGGTCTATCAAAAGTCTGCGCTCCAGCAAGCGATCTACATGGTTGAGCTCTAGGAGCAATATGGTACCGTAACCTATCTCCGTTCTGGCTTGAATGCTGTACTCCACCATCAGAAAATGATCCTTCCAGACATCGAATCGAGGGTGAAATAGACGCACTGGTCGTTGACTATTTGGGTCTACCAGGGTTGCTATATTGCTACCCTTTCTCAAATTGCAAGTCCTGCAAGCCAGCGCCAGATTATCGGGGTGAGTGGTCCCACCGTGTTTTTCTGCAACGATATGGTCGATATGGTGCCTGAAATAGGAGAGAGCCTCTGGGTACAAGCAATACTCACAAATGTCTTGTGCTCTTTCGCGCACAAGCCTTTGCATCGGTCTTGGAATATAGCTTACACTCAAGCTCTTTGCTTGGCCGCGTGCAACTTAGCCATGCGTATCATGTGCTCGGCTAACTCAAAGCTTCTTATCTCCTCTTTTTCCGTCTGGCTCAACTCTCCAGATCGCTTTTTTCGCGTAAGCGCAGTGAAGCGCTCCTCCTCTGCTATTGAAGGTCGATAATCCAAAATATCCTTTACCGATGGCCCGGTAGCCAATAGTAAAACCACTTTATTTACTGGATCTAGAGCGTCTGGCATGGAGCTTGTTTATTACTGCTTACACCAAAAATAACGAATAATTCTCAAATTTGGTTCCTAATCAACTATCAAAATATCTATCAATGACCATCAGACTCAGCCGGGATGTAGATGATATGCAGCAAATTCTTGACTTGCAAACCCTCAACCATAAGCAAGTTTTAGATGATGCCCAAAAAGCCGACCAGGGCTTCGTGAGCGTAGCGCATGAAATTGAGGTATTGTGGGATATGCATTGCCTTTCTCCGCATGTAGTTGCTGAAGATCATGGCCAGATCATCGGATACGCCCTGGCTATGAATAAAGAGTTTGGAAAGTCTATCGATGGTCTGCAATCTACCCTGGATCTCATTGACCAGGCATCTTACAAGGGGCTGCAGCTGAATGATACGCCTTACCTCATTATGGGTCAGGTGTGTGTGGCCCGTGAAGCCAGAGGCCAGAAACTCGTTGATCGGATGTACGATTTCATGAGTCAAACGTACCGAAACCAGTATCGCTTCTTTGTTACTGTCATTAGTCTAAACAATACTCGTTCCATACGAGTACATGAACGTTATGGCTTTGAAGAGCTATTCCACGAATCAGACGAGCAGGATAATTGGGTTGTAGTAATTGTGGACTGGAAGTAAGGTCAGGTCACTTCACCAAGGCCAGCTTCATACGCTTTACCCGATCGGCCAGTTTTTCAGAGCTTAAGCGCTGACGAAGTCGATCAACCAATAGCGAAAACGAAAAGGGGGTAGCCTTGCCCGGCTGCTCAAAGAGTACGTATTGATCATTGATCCGATCCAGGGCCTCCCGCAGCCGTAGCTCTTGCAACTGAAAAGTCATCACCTCTTCATAGGCCTGCTGCAACAGCAGATTGTCTGGTTCGTACTGGCTAAATACTTCAAAAAACAGCTTGGAACTCGACTGCAGGTGCTTGCCCCTCTTCTCCCGGCCAGGATAGCCCTTAAAAGTCAAGCCGGCAATCGCACATATATCTCGAAATCGTCGGCCAGCCATTTCCGCATCATTAACGCTGGCTTGAATATCTTGAAGTAGCTCATTAGTGTTGAACAGATCGCTACCCAGCGCTTCCTCGATCGGGATGGGCTGATCACTCAGCAACTCAAAGCCATAATCATTCATGGCTATCGTAAAGCTCAAGGGCTTGAACCTACCCAAGCGGTAAGCAATCAGAGCACTCAGGCCTTCGTGTATGGCCCTACCTTCGAAAGGGTACATCAGCAAGTGCCAGCCTTCCCTATCCTTGAAATATTCGATGAGCAATTGATCACGACTCGGTATAGCAGAGCGCTCAGCTTGAATCTCCACCAGCGGATCGAGGGCCGACAGCTCTTCGGAAGGATATTCCCGTCGACTCATAAAATCTACGGCATCGCGCAAATGAGTAGCCAGATGACTGGACAGATCCATACGGCTCCCTAGCCAGGCAGGTACTTTTCCTTTTTTAGATCGGCTCTTTTTCACCTGCACTTCCATACCGCGTATGCGCACCAGCTCCAGGTTGCGACCAGCAAACCAGAAGGTATCTCCTGGCGAAAGCTGAGAAACCCAGTATTCCTCAATGGTGCCGATGGTACCCCCCGTCAGATACTTGACCTGCAAGACCTGCTCACTGGTTATCGCACCGATACTCAAGCGGTGCATAGTGGCCACTCGCCTGTTATCGACCTTGTACAGCCCGTCCTCTACAATCACCTTGCGATACTCATCATAGGCTTCCAGACTACTGCCACCATTCACGATAAAATCCAGGCACCACAGCCATTCATCTGTTGTGATACTCGAAAATGCATAAGTGGTCCGTACTTGTTTTAGGACTTCCGCAGGTCGAAAACCTCCACCCACCGCCAATGTCACCAAGTACTGCACCAGCACATCAAAGCTGCGTATATATGGTATTCGATCTTCCACCCGACCGGTTTTCATAGCTGCTCGCAGTGCCCCTGCTTCGATCAACTCCATACTGTGCGTAGGCACGAAGTGAATGATACTGGTAGCACCAGGTTGGTGACCGGACCGACCGGCGCGTTGTAAAAACCGAGCAACCCCTTTGGGCGAACCAATCTGGACAATGGTTTCAACGGGCCTGAAGTCTACCCCCAGATCCAGGCTACTCGTACATACCACGGCCTTGAGACTTCCATCGTGTAGGGATTCCTCCACCCAGTCGCGCAACTTTCGATCCAAACTGCCATGGTGCATCGCTATGGTCCCAGCGAGGTCGGGCTCAGCCTCCAGCAGGCGCTGATACCAAATCTCACACTGGGCCCGCGTATTCGTAAAAATCAGGGTAGATCCCGATGCCTGAATAATGGGCACCACCTTTTGAAGTAGCGTTATCCCCAGGTGACCAGCCCATGGAAAGGTCTCGATCTCGTCGGGTATGATCGTTTTAATGGTCGTCTGCTTCTCCCGAGCAGATCGAATAAGACGACCATTAAAATTATATCCCAGCAAAATGAGCATAGCCTCCTCCAGATTACCAATGGTGGCAGAAATACCCCATGTCCTCAATGCAGGCCTCAGTGCTCGAAGTCGACTTAGCGCCAGCTCTACCTGCACACCTCGCTTACTGCCCAGGAGCTCGTGCCATTCATCGGCCACGACACACCTGAGATTTTCGAATAGCTTTTGGCTGTTCTTACTCGCCAGCAACAGATGCAGGCTTTCGGGTGTAGTGATGAGCATTTCAGGCGGCTTGCGCATTTGTTTTTGTCGCTCGCTACTGCTGGTATCACCCGATCGAATGGACACTGTCCAGTCCAATCCCAAATCATCTGCTGCTCGCTGCGCAGCTCGTTGAATTTCTCGTGTCAACGCGCGAATGGGCGATAACCAGACAGCACGCAAGCCTGATTTCTTCCTGCCTCCATTTTGCGATTCGTGTAGGGCTTCCATCAAAATAGGCATGACCAACGAATAGGTCTTTCCACTACCCGTTGGTGCATTGACCAAGCCGCTTTCTCCAGCTAAATAAGCGCTCCAGGTTTGTTCCTGAAAGGAAAAGGGCTTCCAGCCCTGGGATGCGAACCAGGCCCTGGCGGGATCGAGCATCAAATCCAATTCATCGACTTTCCCCATTACCAGTGCAACGGCTCAAAGACAGCTAGGTTGCAGACTCAGGTTTTATTATCTTGCTACCCTTATGAATATTTCGCTATCTAGAAACATTGCTTTAGCCGCGGTCATTAGCGGAATCATACTGATCATTGTCCACTACGGCGATCTGCCTAGCAAGATCCCTTCCCACTTCGATGCCCAGGGCAACCCAGATGGCTATGGCAGCAAAGGACTGCTTTGGTTGCTGGTATTTATCAACATCAGCACTTTTGCCACCCTATCCTGGATTCCCAATGCACCAAAGGATTTGATCAACTATCCCGTTAAGATCACCCCTGAGAACGAAGAGCGCCAATACGAAAACATGGTAGATATGATCATGGTCATGCGATTGACCATCTCTGTTAGCTTTGCCTATATGATCTACGGCATCATATATACTGGTTTGGGCCAAATGAATGGTCTGGGCGGGTGGTTTTTGTGGGTATTCCTGGGTGGCGTATTTGTGCCTATGATCTACTATATGTGGCGATCCTTTCAGCTTAAGTAGCACATGCTAGAATATGGTTTGTTCGCAAGCCGTACCTGGGGTGTAATTCGCAGGATAATTAACCTGCCAGCATTCTCGGTATACCGAGCAATAGCAAAATGCATCCCGCATTTCCCGTATAACTCTGTAGATCAATTCTTCCTTTTCTTCAGTAAAAGGTATTGAGATAACGCATAGGTCTACCTCTTCTTCAGGTGCCAAAACTGTTCCACCCGCAAAGTAATAGCTCACTACTTTTGCATCCAGCTCTGGATGTCTTTCGTTCAATAGGTCGGAAAAGTTAGCTGGGTTTGCGAGCTCCTCATTGTATTTGAGCGCTATTTCTCCCATGAGTGCAGGACCAATACCTTTATTCACCAATCGCAAGCTGTAAATCAGATTCTGCCCTTCGATCTTTTCAAGTCGTTGCATCTGAACGTGCGGCCATACCGAAGCCGACTTTTGCTCGCGCTGAATTTTTGTTTGCTGGAGCGATGTGCAAGTACCAACAGCACTGACCAAAACAGCTATAACGGATAGTATCAAAGCTATCTTTGCTGAGGCTGATGAAGATTCTAATTTGCTGTTTTCTGCCATTGTGCAACTGATGTGGTCAAACCCTTTTAGGATGTTCCATGAGCATCGCTAAGATAATCCTCTAGGATAATGGCAGCAGCCACACGGTCAACCATGGCTTTATCTCTGCGTTTCTTGCGTCCGTATCCCGAATCGAGAATCGATCGCTTAGCGCGCTGAGAAGTGTAAAACTCGTCCTGGCGCTCCAATGATACGTTTGGATACAGCTTGCGTATTTTGCGCTCTAAGCCCACAATTTGCTCGTGCAAGAAAGTGGGTTGACCATCTTTGTGTACGGGCTCGCCTATAACAATGGTATCGACTTCTTCTTTATCAAGATAGGTTGAGAGCCAGTCCAATAGCTTATCGGTTGAAATGGTATCGAGTCCCGTTACGACTATGCGTAGTGGGTCTGTTACGGCTAG
>JBCDFE010000157.1:0-11201 GCA_039178745.1 Bacteroidota bacterium
AGCTTCTATTCTCCTACTCCAAAAACGCATCTTCCATCCGCCTCAAAAAGGCATTTGCCGTACTCAACTCGACGGGCAGGATCTCGTAGGTCTCGCCATCGTCCATTTTCAAGACCAGATCGCGGGGCTTCATATCATAGATTTCCTGCATGAATGAGGTATTGTTCGAGCACACATTCAGGATGCCATTATTGTAGCCAAAGAAGTAGTACAATTCGGAAGGCGACTTGATGAATATGTACATGCGATCATCACCTGCCGCAGGCATTTTGAACTCAACTTTGATTTCGAGCATCTTATTGATGGTCTCGCCATTGATGCTGACCAAACCGGTCTGCTCTGCGGTACTCACGAAAGACTGATAATCTTCTACCCACTGTAAATCCAGCTTGCTGAATAGCAGGCTGTGGCTATTGATTCTAGCTGGAATATCCAGCAAGCCAAGTGCCATTCCATTCATGGCCTCTGTGCGCTCGCGGCTATCCGGGAACATATTCAGTACAGCAGAGCGATAAAACTCGGCATCTGTGATCAAGTTGAGGGCAGGAGAAGCAAAGCTGGCAGATTTTATATCGGTGGCCATCAACTGGAACAGCTTGTCGGGCAATACAATATCTACTGCGGTCATGGCTTCTACATTGACGGTCGGATATGGTGCCTCTATTGGCCCTTCGATGGTGAGGGTAGTTTCATCGGTTGTTTCTTCCTCTTCATCGGGCAGAATCATGATGTCGCTATCTTCCTCCTCTTCGGCTTCCATATTGTCTAGGTCTTCCTCCATTTCCTCTAGATCCTCCTCTTCGGGAGGTACATCCATTTCTATAGTGCCGTATGCCTTAGCAGACACATACTTTAGGCGCCCACCGAGTCCGAGCTGGCCAGAACCGGATATGCGCCCATTGGCGTCATCCAAGATCATCATATTCCCCAGGGGCTCGTCATTAACCACGCGACTACTATCGCCAAATAGGAATCGATCTCGCTCTTCGTCATATCGCACCACACCAGCTGCATTGAGTATGGGATGATCTTTCCTAAAGTCCAGCGTTTGAATCATAGAAGGGTAAACAAGCTGCCGGTCTTTACTCAGGAAAAATCCGGCATGGAGGGGGTATCCATCGACATCTTGTGGTGTTTCTACTTCGAGGACAAGGTCTTGCTTATCGCCTTCACAACCGATTTTAAACCACTGCGGGCGGTAGATATAATCACCCTCCAAGCGGGCGATTCCGTCAAAAAACAAATTGCGGTTGGTTGCATCGAGATTAATGGTACCTCTGAATCGAGTCTGGTTGTCGATGTAAAAATTGGACTCTTCGGTTACCGTACCTTCTGCCCTTGTAGATGTGGCTTTGTCGGCATAAGCGCCTCTGCCGATAGGCTGACCTATGATTTCTTGTAACTCTAGCTCTTGCTCGTGTGGGCCTACATTGTATTCGTAGAAACCGCTTGCCCTGTATACTCTTCTACCCAAAATATTGACCGTTGCCCGATTGATGATATGATAGCGGCCAAGCGTATCAGCGATAATCTGGCAGTCTGTCAGCTCCTGCACCTTCGCTCCGGGTTCTACCTGGAGCTCGCCATCAGAGAGTATGATGGTGGCATCGGCAGAGCGTACAGAGTCAACGCCGAACAGTTCTAGCAAGCTGGTATTCAGATCGTAGAAGGCTTCATCTGCCAGGAAGGTAAGGCTATCCTGATCGGGGTGAATACTGGTAAAACGACCTTCCTCACCCTCATCTGAATCAAAGGCAATACGATTGCCGGCCATATCCCAGTCGAATCGCTTGATACTGGTCTGGTATTGATTATATGGCAGGGTCGTCACCAATTCATCGCCATTGTTTTCGAAAGTCGCGGTCTGGGTTTCAAAATCGACTTTTGCTTTCACATCCGTCGTTCTCAGGGCAACGCGCTCTTCCTCGTCAATGGCTTTAATTTTTACATTGGCCGTATCGGCCTCGGCACTAAAGTGGGCAAACTCTACGGCCTCACTTTCCAGGGAGGCAGCGTTCCAGTTCAGGGTACCGGTTCCTTTCAGTCCATCTGGTGTGAGCACCAGAAGACCATCAAAAGTGTGTTCATTGGCTTTATACATTTCAAAAGGCGTCTCTTCTACAGAGCGCACCATCATGCTATCCTTATAAGGGCGCCATAATATATTGACCTCCTGACCACGCACCTGGGGCATATCGCGAGGTTCCAGCTCTTCTTCAATATTAAATTCGCGAGCGCTTGCTGTGGTGCGATCCAATTCAAACCTAATATCCTCACTTTCTACTTCAGCACCTATGTACGTCAGCGTTCCCTGACCGCTGAGTCCCTCGTTACTCAGCGAGATCTGCCCGGCATAATTGCCTCTGTCTTGGTAGGCTGGCAGTCCAACCTCTTCCGTTTCCGTGATGAAACCCAGAGATTGATCTTCTTGCAATCGGGCCGTTTCTTCGATATCGGGAAAAATACCTCCAGATACCAAGCGCCCCGAAAACTCGACATCACTTTCGCTCAGGTCGTCCAGACTAGAAAAGGTGAACGGACTCATGGCAAAATAAAAGCTATCTCTATTGTAGACAGCGTTGGTATCACCCAGATCGTAGTACACAAAGCTCTCTCCTACACTTTGGATGGATGGGAAAATAGCGATGTCCTCTCGCCCTGATTTATTGTGTGGTGCATCTAGCAGCAAGGTGCCTGAGAGCTCCTCTATCCTTGAACCGATAGACAGCATGTTGGGGTCTTCAGGATTACTGCCAGGCTCAGGTAAGAACAAATCCATATACTGTACCGAATCCAGGACAACCTGATAGGGCTGATACTTGAAGTGAAAATCAGTACCCTCAAATATGGCTTGACCAGCGAAGACCTTGCCATCAAAATCTGCATCTCGATCACCTAAAATAGTCATCTCGCTATTGGCTGGTAGCAAGGCAATTCTTCGCTCTCTGTTGAATTCTATCGGTTTCACACCACTGACAGATATTTCCCCTGTGCGCAGATTCATTATCGCATTGATATCGTCGGTAACAGACCTGAAGAGTACCCGATCATAATCTCCCTCCTGCCTATCTGATCTAACATAGTGTTCTACTTTGGGCTTAAGTCTGATGCGCTTTTGATCCACATCATAAGTAATGAAACCACCTGCGGCCAGCTCGAAAAGCAGAGATTGAATATTGGCCGTTGTAAACCTCGGATTGATGGCCTTGGCCACGCGTTCCGTAGAGATAAAATCATTACCGGTCTCTTGCTGTCTGAGCGCCAACATTAAAACCAGTGGATTCACCTCGGCGATATTCTGAAGTCGGTAGTAGTCGCCTGCGCTGAAGTATTCTTCACTTTCAATGAGCACATCTCCTTTTTCTGCAAAAGAAACAGTAGGCTTACCAACGACTACACTATCCTGATTGAGATAAATATCCAGATAGTCCGCATGGATATTTACGCGGTTTAAGCTGTGATAAAATGGATTTCTATCCGAGCCCGAGTTGGTCCTGATCAATTGCACCAACCGTTGCTCTACATCCACCTTCATACTTACTGATGGATGATACAAGCTGTCCTCCCCAAAATAGATAGTGGTCTCTACCCCATCACCTATAATTCGCTCTTCCTGCTTAACGCTAAAACGTTCGGCCTTGCCATTAACGACCTCCTGGCCAGCTTCATCTTCGATGGTCATTTCCACCTCGGCTTGTCTTCCTTCATCGCCAATGGCATAAACGGTACTTCCACGCAATTCAAAATTGCCCCTCAAATCAATTCCCTCTCCAACATTGCTGATCTCTACATAACCCGCCGAACTGGTAAACTGCGGAAAGTCCGTACCCGCTCGTACTCCGCCTATCTGCACCTTGTTGGTATAAGAACCCTCCAAAGGCTCATCACCAAAATAGGAGGGATAGTACATAAGGGCCGAACTCGCTGTGTATATGTTTCGGTTTACCTCAAAAGTATAATCGTTGAGCACCGCCCTCACTTCGGGATCCAAGCCCAATGCCTCCCAGTTTACTTCACCGCCTTGCCCCTTTACTGCACCTTCTACAATGTCGACTTGTATACTCGTCTCTTCGATGACCAATGAGTCGTTTCCGGATATAGCAATCAATCTGTCCACATCATCTATACGCAGGACCGGCCCTGAATCGTAGGTCCAGGTCGGATTTCCGCCTACTGCTTTCCAATAGGTGCCACGCGTATCCTTGCTCAGTCTTCTGTCCTCGTAGTAGGCAGTTGCAACGTTTACCGTTTTGTCGAATCTGGTTGTTCTGAAGCGTTCTTCTGCCAGTAGCAAGGCGAGCGCATCATGGTATTGGGCAAAAAAGACAGCAGAGTCTTGAGAGACCCGCTTTACTTTTTCCAGCGAACTTAGATAGTTGATGAATCCACCACCTTTCGATATCCTGCGCTCGACCAGCTTATTGGTGGTCTGCATAATGCGGATCTGCTCCTCTTCCGAAAACTCGCCACTGAGAAACAAACCAGCAAATAACTCAAAAGCTTCATTGACTCGATCATTGCGCGAGGCAAGCATCCAATCTTCCAACGCTTCCAGGTAGACATCTACTCCTTCATCGACTGGAAAGTTGGTCGCAGACTGCGCATTTATATCTGAGAAAAAAACAAAAAGGGAGCAAAAAAGAAGGCAAACTATCCGCATTCGGTCCTGAAATTTGAAGGAACTGATAAACTGATTCAACTAGGCTTCGAAAATCCAAGCCATCCAGTCTCCACGCTGTTGTTCTGAAACGGTCTTAAATCCGAGCTTATCGGCAGCATTCAGCACTAAAGCGGCATCGGTCTTCAGAATGCCACTAACCAATAGCTGACCAGCAGGGAGGAGACGCTTTTTTAACGGCCCTAGACTATCCAATATTACCCCGCGATTGATGTTGGCCAGTATGATGTCGTACAGAGGCGGGGTTTGCTTATTTTGTACTTCCGCAGGTGGCATCATCTCGGACTCCTCAGCTTGACTGGAATCAGATTTAGATCCTGTCCCTTGTTCTTCAAGACTTCGAGCGAGGATCTCGTCATTCGGGGAATGACCCAACCTGCGGAAGTCTGAATCAAAAGCAGCTAAATCTCCACAAAACACCCGGTCTAGTACCACCTCGTTGGTCTCTGCATTTTCGAGTGTATTCTCGTAGCTGGCTCGCTCTATATCGATGGCATATACCATTTCAGCACCCAGTTTCTTGGCGAGTATGGAAAGTATACCCGTACCACAGCCGTAATCAAAAACCTTTTTTCCCGACCAGCTTAGGGTGTTCATCAACTCGCACATCATGTGGGTAGTCGCATGATGGCCGGTACCGAATGCCATTTTCGGATCGATGACGATCTCCAGTTCCAGGTCGGGCATCGGTTGGTGAAACCCGGCGCGAATGCCCAACCAGTTACCTATCTGGATGGGTGAGAAGTTGGCTTCCCATTCGGCATTCCAATTCTTGTCAGGCAATTCCTCTACGGTATATGAAAATGGGTGCGATAGCTGAATTTTAGCTAACCAGATTTCGGCTTCCTCTCCCCTTTCAATGGGCAGGTAAGCATCGAGTAAGCCCTCTGTTTGCTCGAAGCCTTCGAACCCGCCGAGCGACAGCAAGGCCACTAGCTCGTCCTCGTTTACTGTCGCAGGATCGAATCTTAGCTCGTATACCAGGTAACTCATATCTAGTTGACGGCTTCGAAGGTGGCTTTTCCTTCAAATTCTCTAAAGTCGACTGGCAGCACCGTACTGACTCCGGTTTCAGGCATGGCCACTCCGTATACCGTATCTACTGCTTCCATGGTCAGCTTATTGTGGGTCACGATAATGAACTGAGACTCGTAGCTGAATTTCTTGATGATGCGGTTGAACTTGGCGATGTTGGCATCATCGAGTGGTGCATCGACCTCGTCAAAAATACAGAAGGGTGCTGGCTTGAGCAGATAGAGCGCAAATAGCAAGGCGGTAGCTGTGAGCGTTTTCTCCCCACCCGATAACTGACTAATGGACTGGGGGCGTTTGCCTTTCGGCTTGGCTACGATTTCGATGCCTGATTCCAGTGGGTTTTCGGGGTCGAGTAAGATCAGATCGCAGTTGTCGTCTTCGGTGAACAGCGATCGGAAAACATCTATGAAGTTGATGCGCACCTGATCGAAGGCTTCGAGGAACTGCAAGGTGGCCGTCTCTTCGATTTCCTTGATGGTCTCGATCAGGGAATGCTTGGCTTCGATGATGTCATCTCGCTGACCACTGATGGTATCGAAGCGCTCCTTCATTTCGTCGTAGGCTTCCACGGCCATGGGGTTGATCTCGCCGTAGTTGGCAATTCGGCTTCTCAGACGATCAACTTTGAGCTGCATTTCGGCCTGAGGCATTTTGGGTGGCTCATCGGGCTCAGGCATGGTTAGGTCAGCCAGCTCTACATTGAATTCTACGCGCAAACGCTCGGTGAGTGAGCCCAATTCAAATTTGAGGTCATTTCCTTTGTCTTTGAGCTGATTGACAAGTATCTGATTGTCTTGCCGCTGTCTATTGACTTTGCGCAACTGATCTTCCAGATCATTTCCGGCTTTTCGGGCTGCGAAGTAGGCCTGCTCGACTTCATTCAGGCCTTGTTCGTAGGTACGGCGTTCCAGGTACTTGCGCTCCAATTCTTGCCCCAGTTCGAGTTGCTTGCGTTGAATCTCCGTGGTTTCCTCACCTATTTGCTCGGCCCGCAGCTTGTTTTGCTCGCTTTGGGTCTGTAGTTCTTTCCTGCGGTTTTCCCTAAAATCGAGTTCTTTTTGTAGGCTTTCGACCAAGTTCTGCTGGCGGATGTAGCCGATGTTTTGCGTATTATACTCGTTGGAGGCAGCACTCAGTTCTTCGCTTAGCTTCCGGTAATTGCCATCGGTGCCAGCCAGCTTTTCGCGCAGTTCTTCTACTTCCTGCTGTTTTTGCTGTAAGGTCTTCTCTCCCTGCTTATTGGATTCGGTCAGTTTGATCGACTGCTGCTCCAGCTCCTGGTTTTTGGCCTGGGTTTCATTCATCCAGGCATCGACATTGTCGACTTGTGCCCGCAGGGCTGCTCTCGATTGTTGGAGAGCATTCAGTTCTCGTTGTTTGGCTTGGATGTCTGAGGCGATCCTACGCTGCCGCAGCTGCTGGTTGGCGTTGCGCTGGTGGTAGAGTTTTTCATCCAAGGCTTCGGCTTCTGCTTCGGCTTGCTCTATGACCTTCTCCAGCAGTTCTAGGTTTTTCTTTCTACCGATCTTCTTTCCTTCGAAAAGACCGACTGAACCACCGCTTACACTTTGCGGCCTGCGGATGAAGCGCCCCGAACGAGCGAGAATGGTATAACCGTCGGTTGAGCCATCGGGCATTTCGTCGCTATCGGTGACAAGCACACCATGCAGCAAATGATCAATAAGTGATCGATAGGCCGGATCGACTTGCACTACCTCAGCAGCAGATCTGGCACCCGCGGGCAATAGGGCGGCTGGCGGCGGGGCTTTTCCTATGGCATCGAGTAGAAAGAAATTGGCCTTTCCCTTTTGGCCTTTGCTCAGAAGCTGGATGGCTTCGCGCGCTGCGCCTAGATCGGGCACCACGTAGTAGTTGAGGTAGGACTCCAGGTAGTTTTCTATAGCAACGCGATAGGCTTCGTCTACCAGGAGCAGGTCGGATAGCAACTGCGCCTTCTCACTCCATTGCCTGGACTGACTCAAGAAGCGGATGGACTCTGGGAACCCTTCCAGGTTTTCGACCATGCTTTTGGTCAGCTTATACTCATTGCGCTTGGCATCGAGTTTTCGATTGACCTTATTGAACTCCGTTTTTAGGGTGTCCAGCTTGTCTTCTCCGGCTTCCAGGCTTTTGCGGCGTGTTTCTTCTTCTGTTTCCAGGGCTTCGAGCTCGCGCAGCTTGACGGCTTCTTCCTTTTCGATCTTAGCTAATCGAGCGGTGAGTGCCTCTTGTTCGCCGCTGCGATCTTCCATATCAGCTAGGTTGCGTTCACGCTGATGGCGAAAGTTGTCGATCTGGTTGGCGTTAATGGCACGCTGTTTTTCCAGCTCGAAGATCTCTCGTTCGAGGGTTTGCTGCTGCTGCATACCGGCATCGAGCTGAGATTTAATGCCTGTATATCCGGTCCTGATCTCATTGAGGGCTTGTTCGGAAGCTTTTAGTCCTTGCCCCAGTTCTTGCTCGGTAGCGGTTTCTTCTTCTATTCGGCCTTTGAGTTCGAGTATCTGCCCGTCGAGTAGTTTGATCTGGCTGGCAGCTTGCTCGATCTGGTCTTCCAGGTTGCGGCGGGTCTCGGCGAGGAAGTTGAGTCGCTGAGCCAGCATTTGCTTGTCGTTTTCCTGGGCACGGAGCTTATTGACCATCTCATTGAGCTCGCGCTGGCGTTCGCTGAGTAGTTTTTCCTGATCTACATTTTGCTTGCGTTCTTGTTCGAGCTGGGCTTCCAGTTGCTTGATCTTGATGTCGGTGGCCCGATATTGGTCTTCGGCCTGGGCAATCTGGGTATCGAGTTGGGCTTTCGACCTGCGCAAGTCTGAAACCTTAAAACCGGCCAACTGCAAGCTGAGATCTCTATACTGAGCCTTGATCTCGCGGTAGCGGCGAGCGCGCTTGGCTTGCTTTTCGAGGCTGACCAGATTGGTGTTGATCTCGTGGAGCAGGTCTTCTATGCGATCGAGGTCACCTTCGGTCAGTTTGAGCTTGTTCATGGTCTCGCGCTTGCGGACCTTATATTTGCTCACGCCCGCTGCTTGCTCAAACATGCGGCGGCGGCTATTGTCTTTATCGGCCAGAATATCATCGACCATTCCAAGGGCGATGATGGCATAGCTGTTGGATCCGATGCCCGTGTCCAGGAAGAGGGAGCGCACGTCCTTGAGTCGGCATTTGACGCCATTGAGCTGGTATTCGCTCTCGCCACTGCGGTACAACATACGGGTGATGGTGACCATGTTGTACTCAGTGGGCAGCAGATTTTTGGTGTTTTCGAAGGTCAGCGATACCTGGGCTACATTGCCCGCTTTGCGCTTTTTGGTACCATTGAAGATAACCGAGGACATCTTGTCTAAGCGCAGCTCCTTTCCCTTTTGCTCGCCAAGCACCCAGCGAATGGCGTCGACTATGTTGGATTTTCCAGAACCGTTGGGGCCTACGATGCCAATGACATCCTCCTCGAAGTTGATGACCGTTTGCTTGGCAAAGCTTTTGAATCCCTTGATTTCCAGCTGTTTAAGGCGCATAGTTTGGTTTTAGACGACAGTAATACTGTGCCAATAGTAGCTACGGGACGCATGAAGTGAGCCCCTCAATGGTTTGGTATCAGGAAAGACGCTGAGCGGTAAAGAATGCCAAAGATAAGGAGGATGTGGGAATGATTCTCATCACTTTTCACTTAGTAACTCATTCACTATCGCCTTATAAGTCTGCCCAACAGGAATCTCTGCGGCCAACAAATGAATTCTATTCCCTTGGATCAATTTTATCTTATCGATCGCCACCACGAAGGACTTGTGCACACGCAGGAAGTTACTGCCAGCCAGTATACCTTCGATACTGGAAATTTTCTCGTGGATCAGGATCATCTCGTCATCCAAATGTACCTTGCAGTAGTTGCCAAAGGCCTCTACATATTGGATGTCCCTCAGGCTTACCTGATGGTATTTCTTGTCGCCCTTTAGAAAAATACTGTGTTTTTCATCAGGGCTTTTGTTTGCAAGTTTTAAATCTTCTGGCTGATTCGAGCTGGTCACCTTATTTACGGCTTGCAGGAACCTTGGAAACGAAAAGGGTTTTAACAGATAATCAACGACATCTAAAGCGTATCCCTCCAGTGCATATTCCTGATAGGCGGTGGTCACAATAATCTTAGGCGGCTTTCGCAAGGTCTTCAACCACTCGAATCCCGTCATTTTGGGCATATTGATATCCAGGAAAATGAGTTCAACCTTAGTATTGGCAATTAGATCTGCTGCCTCAAAAGCATTGAAGGCGTTTCCAGCTTTTTTCAGGTAGGGCAAATCTGCGCAGTAACCTTCTATGATTCGGTGGGCAATAGGCTCATCGTCGACTATGCAGTAAGATATCATAAGGACAAATCTAGGTGCAATATAGTCTTATAGGTAGATTCGGTTTTCTCCACAATCAGCTCGTGTTTTTTAGGATAGAGATGTGCCAGTCGTTGTTTAAGATTATCTAAGCCGATACCTGGCTTTCGGGCGCTTTCCTTTGGATCGAAATTATTTTCAATGGCAAAAAGAACTTGTGTTTCATCCCCAGTCAATTCGATGTGTATATAGGCATCCTCTACTAAGCGTTCTACCCCATGCTTGAAGGCATTCTCCAATAAAATAATAAATAGCAGAGGCGCTACCTGAATCTTTTCGTTGATCTCGTGCTCAAAGCGAATGTCTACTTTCTTTTGATGTCTGATCTTGTGTAAATCGATATAGGCTTGCAAGTAATTGACCTCATCATTGAGGGTGACTGTATCTTCCTTGCCATTGTAAATGGTGTGTCGCATCATGTCTGAAAGTCTCAAGATGACCTCTGGCGCCTGAGGAGATTGCGTCACGACTAATCCATAGAGATTATTGAGGGTATTGAAGAAGAAATGCGGATTAACCTGACTCTTAAGTAAAGCTAACTCCGCCTTGGCTTTGTCGTTCTTTAATGTGGTAAACCATCGCCATTGCTCATAAAGCCATAGAAAAACGAAAACCGGAAGGGGAACGACCATTAACTCTGCAAATTCACTCCGATCCTTATTGGTGTAGTTGGGGGTTGTCAGCAGATCGATCAAATAATAAATGATAAAAATTCCATATACGGCAAGGATTACATATCTATACTTTTTAAAGAACCCTGGTGCCAGCAGATAACACACGCCAATCCAAAATAAAATAATAAAGGGTACTGTGATGGGGTTCTGACTAATATTAAGATAACTATCGGCGATCATCGCCGAAATCAAAATGCTGAGTAAACCAATTGCAATACCAAGTGAAAATTTAAAGATAATAAAGGAAATGCCTAGACAATACAGGACAAAAACCAAAATATTATTCAAGGTAATTACAAATGTGGATGCATTTTCCAATCCGCCGAGATTCAAGTTGGAATCATAAGTGTACAGCAAAAATATCAGCACCATCGCTACAACAGCTCCTTGCCATAATGCAGGAAAGTATTTTCTCAACTCTTCGACCATAAG
>JBCDFE010000158.1:0-11099 GCA_039178745.1 Bacteroidota bacterium
TAGTTTCGACCTGCGCAAGTCTAAAAACACCCAAAAACAGCATAATGAGCAAGGCCGCCACGGCTGTGCCGAATCTTCGCCACCTTAACCATGCGGCTACAAGCAAGATAAATGCATAGAGTAAGGCTACTTGCCAGATGGAGATGGGATCGAGTTGCTGAGCGGCGCCGGGCAACTGACGGCACAATCTGACCACGGCATTTTGGATGCTCAGATCGACATTCAAGGCGGTACCACTTAAACCCGAAGCGACGGGCAGGAGCCAGCTGAGTAGTCCGTGCAAGAGCCCGGCTATGAGACCGCCGTAGGCCGTTAGTATGACTAAGCTGCCACTGAGTAAAAAGTAGAGTGGGAACTGCTGAAAGTAGTACATGACGAGTGGCAGGGTACCGATCTGCGCTGCCAGAGATACACTCATGACAGACCATACTGGTCGCAAAATGGGGGCACTCGGTATCCACCATTGGCTGATGGTCTTTTGAAATATACCGATGCCTGCTACTGCTGCAAAGCTGAGTTGAAAGCCCACCGCAAAGAGCTGTCTGGGGTCGTACATCAAGATGGCGATGGCTGCCAAAGCCAGCGAATTGAACAAGGGAGATCGTCTCTGGCGCTCCAGGCCGAAGAGCAACACACTAAACATGAGCGCGGCTCGCTGTACGGACGGGCTGAAACCGGTGATCAGGGCAAAGCCCCAGATCCCCATCACACAAGCTGCTAGCCGAAACCAGCGAAGCCAGCCTTTTTGACCGGGAAGTAGCTGCCGAAAAAACCAGAGCAAAATAGCAGCGACTATACCTACGTGAAGGCCCGAAACGGCAAGTACATGAACGGCACCGGTATCGGCATAAGCGGAGCGTAGGTCTTCGGAAATCAAGTCGCGCTTACCCAAAACCAGGGCGGCAGCTACGGCTAGTTCGTCGGGCGCCAAGTGTGGCCGAAACCCCTCGATCCATCGATCTCTAAGCTGTCCAGCGCGCATGATCCAGTTGTGGTTTTGCCGATCCAGTAAATGCCAGTCGGTATCTGCACGGAGAAAAACCTGATGATGGGTATATTGATCTGACCAGTATTTTCTAAAGTCGAAGCTGCCGGGGTTAAGTGGCGGCTGAATGGGTTTAAAGTCTGCTTTCAGCAGTATTTGGTCGCCCATTTCTAAGTTGCTGGATGCTGTGCTTGGCAGTAGGTAGACAAGTGCTCGTCCGCTGGTTCTTTGTAGTTGATCATTTAGAACGATACCCTCTATCTCGACTTGTGCCCGCAAGCTATTTTTACCTGGTCTCAGATTGAATATACGAGCTTGAAATATGCCGTCTTCGCGCAAATAATTGCTGAAGTGATCGGGCTGATGCAGAGGTTCTGTACTACCTGCCCGCCAAAACCCAAGCAGCACGAAAGCCAATAGAACGGGAATTGCCAGCAGGTGCCTGCTCGTGCGGGTTTTAACAGTAAAACGCGATGAGCCGACTCCCAGGGCCACCAAGACGAATAAGCCAACGGAAATATAGACATCAGACGGGTAGTTGACCAGCCTGGCACATAAGATACCTAAGGCTAAAGCCAAAGCCGGAGGCAGAAGCGGGTATCTGCTCCAGGCATGGGCCGGGGGGCGTCGCCAGGGAAGTAGGCTTTTTCTGGGCATAGACGAAAGGTAGGAATAATGGATTTAAAGTGGTTGGTTTTTAAGCTCGTCATACGACTCTATGGTACACGACCAAAAAAATAACTTGCCCTACCAACCCTTTCGTCAATTTTGCCCATATAGACAGATACAACAATAAGCCATGCGTCTTTTTTTCTTTTTTCTTGCATCGTGTCTTTTGAGCTGTAATATGTCAGAAGACTCTACTATTGAGTTTTTTGATCCCGATGGTCAGTTTCTTGACGTGACATTCAACGATGGACAGTCTTACTTTTTGGAAGTCGTCCCGCTCGCCTTGAACACCACACAGTTTTTCTATAATAGCGAGCAGCTCACCGCCAATGGCTTCGTCAACCGCCGATCTTTAGATGGAGTTGTCGGAGGGAACTTAAATTTCAACCCTTTACTCTCAGAGGACTATTTCGATGATGCGGGTATTTTTATTCCCGCCGCTCTCGATTTGCCACTTTCCATTCCTTTCAGCAAATTCCAACTCAATATTTCAGGGCCTGATAGTATTCAGTCGCTCTTTTTCAGCAGTGTGGATGTGACGCTAGAAAGCTGGGAAGGAGATATAGTTACTGGTCGGTTTGAGCAAGACCCTCTGCTCGCCAATATAGAACCCTTGATCATCGATCGCGGTAGTTTTCGTGTCTTCATACAGGCGATTAAATTCTAGTCCATGAGCTTTGATCGTGCTGATCTAACGGCAGCTCGCCATGGAGACAACAATGCCCAGAAGCGTGTTTTTGAGCATTGGTATGCCTATGCGTACACGGTTATCCTGCATTATGTACCCCGCCAGATGGAGGCCGAGGAGCTCACTATGGATGCCTTCGTGCGCTTATTCAAGAAGTTAGACCGCTACGATCCCGCTTATCCTTTTCGCCCTTGGTTCCGAAGACTACTGGTCAATGTTGCGCTCAGTTTCCTACGTAGGCAGATGCATAAAGAAGCGCCTAAAATCCTACCTATCCCCGCGGTCGCGAACGAAGGAGAAAGAAATCTGGAAAGAGAAGATGTGATCAAATTGCTGGAGTACTTGCCCGTCAGCTATCGGCTGGTTTTTAATCTCTTCGTACTTGAAGGATATACCCACAGAGAGATTGCCGAAGAGCTGGGCATTAGCATAGGCACCAGCAAATCTAACCTCTCTATGGCTCGCAATCGCCTACGCAAACTGCACCCTCAATTTCACGCCATTTCAAATCCTGGATGATGAATAACTTAGAAAAATTCTTCCGTGAAAACCGAGACGAACCACTCGCTAACCGACAACCCGGGCCACAGGATTGGGAACGAATCCAGCATCGTTTGTCGGCTTCCAATAACAATCGAGCAGGAGGTTTAAAGAACATATTTCTAATAGGTTTAGCTCTTTTTATCGGCCTATCGCTTTCGCTACTCTTTGCCCAAATACAGGGAAGAGACCAAAGCCCTTCTGCATTGGCCAAGACTGAGACCAAACAAAATACGGCCGATCAAAGACCACAAGAAGGCCAATCCATGATGGTAAATAGCGAGATAGCAAATGGCGATATAAATCTCTCTTTAGAACAGCTCAATACTCCTACTGCCATTGAGAATTTATCCGAGACCAATAAGCCAGAAGTACCATCGGCAGAATATGCCATCACGAAAGTTCAGCCCCGGCCAGCCGGACAAATTCGAGCCTCCGACTTATGGGCTCGCATCGATGAGCAATTCGATGGATCAGGACTTGAGATACCCGTTACGAATGGACGTGCTAGTTCTTTTGAGTTGCTTGATCCCATAGTAATTAACGCACTCGAAACCAGACTTATACCCATTGTTTCAACCAGGTCTGTCAAGCCGATCTTGCCTAGAGATACAGCCTTAGAAAAACCCAGATTGTTCTCCTTCTCTGCCCGCTTAGACGTAGGTCTGCTTATGGGTGAAGGTGGTGTGAGCGCTATTGCTCAGCCCATAGTTGAGGAGCCAGAACCCGGACAAAATCTTCAGGTCCAATTACTGCCAGACGGCTCGCCAGTTTATACTGCAGGAGAGGGGGAGCAGCTAGCTTTGGCTACATCGGCCAAATCCTGGTACCGACTCAATATCGGATTGACCTATCGCAGTCATTGGCGATTGGGTGTAGAAATAGCCTATGGAACGCTTTCGAGGCAAAGATTAAGACCTTCGTTTCAGTCGTCTGATGAGCGTTTGTATACCGTATTTGCCCGGGAAGAGCGAGCTTGGCTGTTTGGTCCGTCAATAGAGTATGTCGATAAAATCAGCAACTGGACCTGGAGTATTGGAGTTACTGGTCTGATTCAAAGGTGGTCTGAATCCACCAGTAATAGGCAGTTGCTCACGCCAGATGTACTCTATTCTACTCTTTTGGAAACTAATCGCGAGAAAGTCACTCAATTTGTCCCCGTTATTGATCTGAGAGCTGGTTATCAACTAACTTCGAGACTAGCTATCGGACCAAGTTTTTCTATACTACCACTCAAAAGATCAAGTGCGTTTCCAAACGACTGGTCCGACGCCCAAAACTGGTGGTCGGGGCAGATAAGTGTGTCTTATGGGTGGTGATCTAATAGCCTCAGGTAGATTTTGTCCTTAGCTGCTGAAACGGAATACAAAATCTGTGATCAAAATTTCTTAGCTTTCAGCATGCGATATATCTTTTTTTTAGTGCTGTGTAGCTGCGCAGCCCAACTATTGGCTCAATCTGCCCGCGAGCGGCTAGAAGCTATTGCCCATATAGAACAAAAGCACATGGTGCCTATGCGAGATGGTATCAGGCTAGCTACCGATGTATACAGGCCGAAAACCAACGAGCCGGTACCGGTTATTTTTTCGCGCACCCCGTATAATTTCAACGGCTGGGGAGACGGCGAAGAGCGTATGCGCGTGTACGAGCGCGCGATGACAGCGGTGCAGCACGGCTATGCATACGTGGTTCAAAATGAACGGGGTCGATATTTCAGCGAGGGCGATTGGGACATATTAGGTGTGCCCCTAACCGATGCCTACGATGCATTCACCTGGATGGCCGAACAAGAATGGAGTAATGGACATATCGGTTTATTGGGTTGTTCAAGCACAGCCGAGTGGCAAATGGCTGCCGCCAGTATGGGGCATCCTGCGCTCAAGGCCATTGTACCACAAGGGTTTGGTGCAGGTGTAGGTCGCGTGGGCGAATACTACGAGCAAGGCAACTGGTATAGGGGCGGTGCTCAGCAAATGTTATTTACTTCCTGGTTATACAGTGTGCAGCACGACCCCATGGCACCCCGACTGCCCGAAGGCATAGCTCGCGAGGATTTGCTGCGCTTGCAGCGGTTTTACGATATGTCGCCCGAATACCCTAGGCAGAGCTGGAAGGAAGGACTAGCCCATCTACCAGTTGAGGACATTATAGAAGCAGCCAATGGACCAAGAGGAATCTACGAAGAGATGATCACGCGCAAGCCGAATGACCCCGCTTGGTACGAAGGTGGCCTTTACCACGACGATATGGTGATACAAGTCCCTGGTTTCTGGTTTGTGAGTTGGTTCGACGTGAGCAGTAGCCCCAACCTCGCCTTATTCAACCACGTTAGGGAAAACGCAGCTCCTGAGGTTAGAGATGATCAATATCTGGTTGTAGCGCCTACCCTGCACTGCCGATATACCCGAGCTACGGAAAACACCATGGTTGGTGACCTGAATGTGGGAGATGCCAGACTCAATTATGAAGAGCAGATCTATGCTTTTTTCGATAAGCATCTCAAGCCTGATGTAGCGGGTGCCAATCCACCACGCATACAGTACTATACTATGGGCACCAATGAGTGGCAAGAGGCTGAAACCTGGCCACCAGAAAATGTGGAGACGGTTACCTATTTTCTGGAAAGTCGAGGTAGGGCAAACACAATGTATGGCGATGGCCGACTGAGTACACAGCAAGCCTCTCGCGACAATTCAGATACCTATGTATACGATCCCATGAATCCTGTGCCCAGCTACGGTGGTAATGTATGTTGTACTGGCGATGCCATCGAAGGCGGTTCCTATGATCAACGCATCATGGAGACCCGAAATGATATACTGGTCTACACCACCGAGCCTCTGCAAGAAGGTATAGAGGTGAGTGGTTTCATAGAGTCGAGCATTTACGTGAGCAGCGACGCGGCAGATACTGACTTTACCATCAAACTGATCGATGTGCATCCCGATGGAACTGCTTACAACCTAGACGAGACCATACAGCGGGCCCGCTATCGCGATGGCTACGACAAAGAGGTCTTCATGGAAGATGGAGAGGTCTACAAAGTTGATTTTACGCCCATGTCCACGAGCAATTATTTTGCCGCTGGCCACCGTATTCGCATAGAGATCTCCAGTAGTAATTTCCCCAGATTTACACGCAATCTGAATACCGGGGGCAACAACTACGACGAAAGTGAAGGCATAATCGCTACGAACACGATACACCATTCGCGCGCTTATCCATCTAGCATTTCTTTACCTGTAGTTCGATGAACCCCTAACAGGGATTTATCGCCTCGTCGTTTTTGCGTACCTCATAATGCAGGTGAGGCCCCGTAGAAGCACCCGTGCTACCCACTTTGGCTATTTGAGCACCCTCGAATATGGGTTGCCCCACTATCAGGTTTTCGTGACTCTGTAAGTGATTGTAAACCGTCGTATATCCGCCTTGATGGTTGATGCGAACCTGAATACCATTAGCTCCATTGGGACCTGCAAAAACGACTACGCCATCGGCAGTAGCAAATACCGGAGTGCCCAGAGGTGCTACAAGATCAATGCCATTGTGCATGAGCATTTCACCACTTATGGGGTGTTTGCGTATACCAAATCCAGAATGTGCATCGACCAGGGCAACCCCTTTTAGCGGGCTCAGTCTCGGCTTTAATATATCTTGTCTGATGGCACCGGTGAATCGCATGTTGCGCATTTGCAGTTCTCGCAGATTGTTCTGCATTTCATCTGTTGTATTTGAAATCGCAGCGCTTTCATCCTTTATTTGTACTTCCGTAGATTCGTTTTTCTCCGCGTATACGATAGTCTCTGATTCTGCCGGAAGGCCGGGTAAGAGCCAGATAAGTCCTGCCAACGCGGCAGCGGCAGCTGTGATCTTTATAAGCATTGGTTTGAATTTTATGAATTGAATAGAATTGTTGAGCTTCTTAATACGAGCTGGCGGCCAGCGGCTCTGCATGTCTGACCACGCCTCATTGAAAGCTTGTCCAGCTACTAAGGCAGCTTCCAGTTCGCAGCAAATTTGATCGACTAGCTCTTCCCTGAAGTCCCCATCCAAATTGCGGTTGGCCAGATAGTCAATTACCTGATCGATCTGTTCGGTACTTAATGAAGCCATGCTACTTAGTTTGCAAGTCTAATAGTCGACGCATCGTAAAGGCGAAGTGCTCGAATTCCAAGCGCTTCTGCCTGGCAGCTTCCAGGCCTTTTTCAGTAATGCTATAATATTTGCGCGGGCGCCCGTTTGCCTGCTCAGTTTCTGTGGTCACCAAGCCTTGCTGAACCATTTTTTGCAGCAGGGGATATAGTGCCCCTTCACTGAGCTGATAGTTTCCATCAGTCAGTTCCTTGGCTCGCTTATTCATTTGGTAGCCATACATTCTTCCTTCGCGTTCCAACAGACGCAATACCACAATGCGCAAGGTGCCTTTGACAAGTTCTTTTGAAAACATGCCACAATATACATCAAAATCTAATACATCAAAATTAGATGCATTGTGATTCAACTATTCAAATCTTACTCTTCTGCAAATCGGAGCATCTGTTGTCGACTATCCAGGGTATCGGGTGCGTGGTCAAAAAGTAGAAGCAGGTAGGCCATGCCGCGCCCTCTTTTGAATAAGGCTGTAAGTTGGACAATTCTATATGGTATTTGGTGCTGCTTGGGCTGAAAGGTATACTGGCGCGCCCAATCTGCTTGGAAAATTTTCATTTCCTCTTCGCCAAAGCGGTGCACTGATATGGGTGGAGCGGTTTCTTCATTACTGGCCAGGTCCATGACTAACTGGCGGGCGGCCATATCTGGTAGCTCAATTAGGTTGCCTAAATCTTCCGGCTGCAGTAGTCCTATTCGCACTTCGAGTTTCTCCGATCTCGACCAGAGTGTCTGATCGATATGTAATCGCCTCAGGTCATCGCTGGGGCGCAGCTTGAAGTTGCCGTCGACTGGGGCAACAAACTCCAGTTGCATTGCTTCCAGTTTTGAGGTAAACCCCTCTTCGAGCACGAGGGGCTGGGCCTGGAGGCTAGTGGCTAGAGCGACGATGAAGATGAGGATTTTCATGCCTGAAAATTTATGAACTTGCTTACTTGTAAATGTACAAGTAAACAATTTTTAACCTCCAACCACCAACGAAAAAACCGCATCCTCCACCGCATCAGTAGCTTTCTCCCAGCTAAACAAACGCCGCTGTTGCTTACCCAACTCAATCAATCGATGTCGCAATTCGGCATCACGGGCGATCTTAAACAGGGCTTGCTCCATCTGCTCTTCACTCGTGGGGTTTACAAGTAAAGCCGCCTCTCCGGCTACTTCGGGCAGGCTGGTTACCGTGCTCGTAATAACTGGCACATTGACCTGCATGGCCTCCAAAACCGGCACACCAAAGCCCTCGCTCAAACTGGGATAAACCAAGGCCAAAGAGGCAGCCAATAATCGCGCAGCTTCGGGCGTAGGTATATAATCTAGAAAGCGAATGTCTACCTGATATTCAGACTCCTCATGGGCTTTTTGGACCTCGGATAGCTGCCAGCCCAACCGCCCTCCTAATAGCAGCGGATAGTCTGCTCCTCCAGCTGCCCGAAAGCGGGTGTATGCCCTGATTAGGCGGGCTAGGTTCTTGCGTGGGTGCACTGATCCCAAATAGAAAAAGTAGGGCCGCCCATTGCTGTATTGTTGTCTGAGCTTGGCGATCTCTTCAGCGGTTAAGGGTTGGAAAATATCACGGACTCCATTGCAAGAAACGGAGATCTTGGCTGCGTCGATATCATAGTTTTTCAAGATGTCTTCCTTCACGAATTGGCTGACTGTAATAACCCGCTCGGCTCGTTGCAGAAACTTTGGCGTCCACTTGCTGTAGTACCGTAAAGCCCAGGCAGGCACCTGATCGGGGTAGTGCAGGAATGCCAGATCGTGAGTGACCATGACAGTTGGCACCTGGCTACGCAAAGAACAGTAGCTATCTGGTGACAGGAATACATCCGCTCGCCAAGATGAAAGTACCTGCGGAAGTCTATACTCAAACCACGCTTTCCACAAAAAATCTCGCCGTGTGGGTGGCCATATCGCCTTTGCCGTGGTCCGCTTCCCTACAACAAACCTGGGGTCATAGGCTCGATCAAAGCAAAATAGAAAATCGTGTTCTGGATGCCGCTCAACTAGTCTTCTACTGATTTCCCAGGTGAAATTGCCTAGCCCTTCCAGATACTCGGGCAGCAAAAATCTAGTATTTATAGCAATGCGCATCAGCTGGCAAGCAGATCGAGCAAGTAGTGGCGCTCTATGCCAAATTGCTGCATGAGCTGCCGGGCTTCGCCCAAAGCTTCTGGGCGAGGCGTAGATTTCTGAGCCGTGATCATCACATTTTTTGCAGTATGCGTTAGCGGTATAAACTCGAAAACCTTAGTGCGATAGCCTGCAGATTCCAAGGCCAGGGCACGTATGGTATCGGTGAGCATTTCGCATTGCCGCTCTAGCAAGATGCCGTGGCGCAGCATGGGGCGTAAGCTGGTTGGTGTCCGGATCGCTTTTCGCACCTGTTTATGGCAGCAGGGTGCCACCACTATGGTCTCTGCTCCAGCTGTTATGCCCTGGTGTATGGCATCGTCTGTGGCAGTGTCGCAGGCGTGCAAAGCGATGAGCAGATCGACTGATTTTAGCTCATACGACCCGATATAGCCCTCGGCAAAACGGAGCCTCTCAAAGCCAACATCCTGAGCCAGTTTGTTGCCTTTTGCCACCAAGTCGGGTCTGATTTCGACACCGCTGATTTCCGGCTCGGTACCAGCCTGCTGCAAGACATCATAGAGCGCAAAGGTCAAATATCCACTGCCGGCACCCATATCAACAACCTTTGGTTTGGTAGGCAGCTGCGACTCAGACACCAGTCCTTTGATGATTTCGGCAAATTTGTTGATCTGCTTGTATTTATCGCGTGCTTTGGCCAGCACTTTATCGTCTTGGCTTACCACACCCAGTTTTTTCAAGTAGGGTCTCTGGGGCGGTATGAGGTACTGCTTTTTTCTGTTGTGGCTGGTCGATGCTGCTTGTTGATGGCGGGCTTTGGCACGTTGCAGTCTGGCCTTCCCCTTGCGGCTATATTGCAAGCTCAGATGCTCATCTAGGGTAAACAGGTCCAGCTGCAAGTAGGGATTCTGGGTCTGTTCGAGTATGATCTTCCAGGCTTGGTCGGGACTGTGGTTGTGGGTCTCATCTCTGGTCGCGTAGCGATGGGTGAGCTGTAGCATCACTTGCCCCTTGATTTCAACCGGTCGGAAATATTTGGCTTTTGCCTGATCGCTACTGGGCTTGATCCGTGGCTTGGACAGCGTCAGCTTGACCAGGCGCCCCTGCTCAAAACTTTGGCGGGCTTGCTGTATGAGTTCCTCGATATGGTTCACGAAGCAAAGGTAGGGATAGCGATTTTAGAGTGCTAATGTCTACCTTTATTGAATATGCAAAAGTTGCTGAAGATGGGCGGAATACTGTTGGGCATTGGACTGATCATCCTATATGTAATACTCTCCCACGTTCTGCCTTATTCCATATTAAAACCAGGAAAACAGAGCGGCTCGTGGTCTCTCAATTCACCCGTGCAGATGATCGATTTACTGCTGCCAGATAGCATTCTTCTGTCTGGCAGTTACCTGCTGGCAGACGATACTGCCATCGGCAATTTGCTATTCGTTCATGGTGTAGGGTCTTGCAAAGAAGCATACGAAGAGCTGATGAGATACTATGCGCAAAAAGGAATCAATGCCTACGCATTCGATATGCGGGCACATGGCAAAAGCGGTGGCGAGTATGCGACCTATGGCTATCACGAAAAAGAAGATATACGCGAGATCGTAGAATGGATACGTCAAAACCACGGATCGGATATTCCACTTGGTATTTATGGAAACTCAATGGGAGGCGCTATCTCCATACAAGCAACCGCCGAAATACCGCAAATAGATTTCGCAGTATTCGAAAGCGCTTTTGCAGATTTTCCCGAAATCGTCAATGATTATTCTGAACGCATTTCTCGCGGGCTGACTATGAAGTGGATGGTCAATTGGGTACTGAGCAGGGCCGGAAAAATAGCCGATTTCGTGCCCAAGGAAGTAGCCCCTGAGCGAGCCGCAGTCAAAATCGACAAGCCCGTCCTGGTCATTCATGGAGATGCCGACGACCGCATCCACGTCTCTCATGCCCATCGCATTTTCGACAATCTTTCTTCGA
>JBCDFE010000159.1:0-11038 GCA_039178745.1 Bacteroidota bacterium
GACTTGTTAGGGCACGCTAATGAAGCGCTCCCAAGCGATGTAGAAATCTTCAGTAACTATGTAATTGAAAATATAGCAGGCCGTATCGAAGTGGATGGTCCGCTCGCGAAAAAAGACGATGGAAAGGATAAGTAACAAGGCAAAAATACCATGACCCAGGCCGATCCAGGACCGGTCTGAAACTGACTTCTTTGGGCTTGTTTGTGCTACCATCCGCTCCTGTAGGCTCGACTTACAAACTGGTTGGCAATTTCGACATTGGTCACCCGCATATTGTCACTGTCCCAATACAGCTTCGTGCGGCCGGGCAGTTTGTAGCGGCTATTGGGGTCATCGGGGGTCGGTACTCTGTAGTTGTAAGAGCGTATGGCCAGATTGCCCATCAGGATCGCCTCGGTGAGTGGCCCCGCCTTGGCAAAGTGGCTGCTGGGTTGGTAGTTGTTTACGATTCCGTTGATCCAATCCATCTCATGTGTAGTTTCCACCCTCGGCAGATATGGATCGGGCAGCTCATCTTGCTCGTTGCGAGACAGGGGTAGCAAGCGCGGATTAGCCCCGTAAACATCGCACATCAGTTTGCCCTCGCTACCGACCATGAGCACACCACCACCCCAGGAGCCCATATCTTCGTCTGGTGCCAGCTCGTCGGGCCTTCTGGGCACGATACCGCCATCCATCCACACGAGCTCTACGGCTTCTCTCTGCTCAGTCGCCGGAAACATAAGGTGCACTTTACTGGCGGGCGGGCAGCTCTCTGGTGTGTAGTCTGCCTCCCAGTCCTGGCTGTAGACCTGACTGACGCTAGCCTCTGCCCAGATCGGATACCCAAGGTCTAGGGTATAAAAGGGAGAATCGATCAAGTGGCAACCCATGTCTCCCAGGGCACCGGTACCGTAGTCCCAGTAGCCACGCCAGGAAAAGGGATGAAAGGCTTCATTGTAAGCTCTCGCCTGGGCAGGTCCCTGCCAAAGATTCCAGTTTAAATGGCTAGGCACCTCCTGACTCTCCGTGGGTATAGGGTTACCTTGTGGCCAGATGGGTCTGTTTGTCCAGGCGTAGACTTTGTCGACCGTTCCGATCATACCTGCATCGTACAATTCCTTAAAGCGGCGAATGCCATCTCCGCTGGCCCCCTGGTTCCCCATTTGCGTAACGAGATTGGGTTTAGCGACAGCAGCTTCTGTCAGCGCCCGCACCTCGGCAATATTGTGCGCCATCGGCTTTTCCAGGTAGAGGTGCTTATCCAGCTCCATGGCTGCTAGCCCGATCACGGCGTGGGTATGATCTGGTGTAGAGACCACCACGGCATCGATCTCATTGGCCACCTCATCAAACATGCGTCTGAAATCCGTAAACTTTTTGGCATCAGGATGGGCCTCAAAGCCCTCCCTGGCTTGCACGCGGTCTACATCGCAAAGGGCCACTATATTCTGGCTGGCCAGATTGCGCAGCGCACTCTTTCCTTTGCCACCAACACCGACAAATGCGAGATTGACCCGGTCACTCGGTGCCAGCATACCCGAACCAGCTACACAATATCTCGGCACAATCATAAATCCGAGTGCAGCCGTACCACTCTCCTTCAAAAATTTTCTTCGGCTGTTCTTATTCTTGTTCTCCATAGCAGATGCCAATATAGGACTTCCGCAGGTAGTCCCTTCAATCTAAATCGGATCGATCTCCACTTCTTCTGGTGCGGGCAGGTACGATATGTCGCTCCAGTTCTCTGGCCGCTACGGTTTCAGAAAAAATGGTCCTGGCCTCGTCTACCAGCACTTCAGATCTGGTATATCGGCTGCTAAAATGACCAATGATCAATTTGCCGACCTGGGCTTCTCGGGCAATTTGGGCAGCCTCACGCGCCGTGCTGTGTTTGGTATATTCGGCGCGCTCGACCAACTCGTGAAGGAAGGTCGCTTCGTGGTAGAGCAGGTCTACTCCCTTGACCCATTCGGCAAGCTGAGGCATATAGCGGGTGTCTGAGCAGTAGGCAAAACTTCGCGGTTCAGGGGCAGAAGTGACTAATTGATCATGTGGAATGGTTTCGCCAGCTTCCGTTTCAAAGTCTGCACCGGCTTTTATGTCGCGAATTTTGGTGTAGGGTATTCGGTGACGTTCTATTTGCTCTGGGATGATGTTGGGCTGCTTCTGAATTTCGGTGAGCAGATAACCAGCAGTAGGTACGCGGTGATCGAGTGGAAAGTAGTGAATGCTGAGGCCGCTGTGGGTAAAGAGGAACTTGGGGAAGGCATCTGCCTCCTCTTTTGGTTGGTGAGTACTCGATGAAGCTTCGGAATCTTCCGCAGAAATAGCGGACTGAGCCTCCAAGGCAGGTAGTGCCAACTCAACAAATTCGATATCGAAAGGCATCGAGTAATTTTGCGTTTCGATAAGCGGACCTATTCTTTCTTTTAGCCCCGGAGGGCTGACTATAGTTAGTGGTTTTTTCCTGTCGTTGAGCGAAAAACTCGTGAGTAGTCCCGGTAGGCCGAAATAGTGATCGCCATGCAAGTGTGTAATGAGGATCAGGCTAATTCGGCCATAACCCGCTCCTGCAGCCTGTAACTGCCGCAGAGAACCCTCTCCACAATCGATCAAAACGTGAGTAGACTGTACGCGCAGTAGCTGGCCCGAACAAAATCGGGTAGCTGTAGGCATGGCTGCACTACTTCCCAATACCAGTAACTCGAAGCGCAAGTACTAGGCCTGCTCGCCGTCTTCCCCTTGCAAATCGCGCTGCAAGTCCTCCATCAACACATAATCGGTAGACTCCGACATGGTGGGTAAGATGGTGAGGACCGTATCGACCTTGGAGATTTCAACCAGTCTTTTGACTGCCGTGTGTTCGACGCCGGTGACTACAAAGGTGCCTTGACCGTTCCACAATCTTCGGGCGGTGAGTATGGCACTGAGGCCTGAAGAGTCCACATATTTCACGGCACTTAGGTCGAGTATCAGATTGCGAACACCCTCATTGGCCAGAATGACAAATTCGGATTTCAATCTGGGCGCTACCAGCGAATTCAGATTGTCCTCTTCGGGCTTGAAGATGGTATAGCGCTCTTTTTTATCGGTTACGAACTTCATACTAGAGTTTGAACGGGGCGGCAAAGGTACGAAAGATGCCAAGATGTTGAAAGTATTATGAAAACTTAGCTGCCTCCGAATTTGTTTCTTAAAGCGTACGTGAGATAATGACAGTTTGTAGGCATAATGTCAGGAAATTACGTCAGCCTCAAAATGGTGGCATAAAAGTTGAAATAGTACTATACTTGCTTGTGGAGGTAAACTCCCCCCCAAATTATCAGTTCATGAACTCTCATCATCAATTTACACCAGAGATCAAAAAAGCCATATCCAACTCTCGACAGGAAGCCGAGCGCTTGGGTCATGCCTTTGTGGCACCTGAACATTTGCTATTGGGTGTGTTGAAGATGAAGGGCAGTTTGGTCAACCGGGTGCTCGGCAATCTGAGCGTCGACATAGACGAACTCAGTGAAGCCCTGAGAGACAATAGCCGCAGGCGCAGATCTGGGCAGGCCTCTCAGCACCGCATCGAAAAGATGCCCCTGAACTATCAGGCAGATAAGGTGTTGAAAGTGACCTTCTTAGAAGCTAAACAACTCAAAACGCAAGAGATATCTCCAGAGCACCTGGTGCTGAGTATTTTGCGAGAAAAAGAGTTGCCAGCAAGCAAGATACTCCGCCAGTTTGAGGTGGAATACGAACTATTCAAAGCAGAATTAGACTACGTGATCGACGAAAAAGATTTCAGCAAAGACGAAACCCTTCCCATCAATCAAGCTCCCGCAGAAAGCGAAGAGCCCTACGAAGAGGAAGAAAACCAAGGTGGTGGCCGGCGCCAAAGTCGCGGTGGCGCAGGTTCGAGCAAGTCTCGTACACCCGTTCTCGACAATTTCGGCCGTGACGTAACCAAGCTTGCGGAAGAAGACCGCCTCGATCCCATCATCGGGCGCGAAAACGAGATAGAGCGAGTCAGTCAAATCCTTAGCCGCCGCAAAAAGAACAATCCCATCCTGATCGGTGAGCCGGGTGTAGGTAAGACCGCCATAGTAGAAGGTCTGGCCCTGCGCATTCACCAGCGCAAAGTGAGCCGTACGCTGTTCGACAAGCGAATCGTCATGCTGGACCTGGCTGCCCTCGTAGCAGGTACAAAGTATCGCGGCCAGTTCGAAGAACGCATGAAAGCCATCATGAACGAGCTGGAAAAGAGCCGCGATGTGATTCTCTTCATCGATGAGATCCACACCATGGTCGGTGCCGGCGGTGCTACCGGTTCTTTGGATGCCAGCAACATATTTAAGCCGGCTCTTGCGCGTGGCGAGCTGCAATGCATCGGCGCCAGCACCCTAGATGAGTACAGGCAGCACATCGAGAAAGACGGTGCGCTCGATAGGCGTTTCCAAAAAGTAACAGTAGATCCACCATCTGCTGAAGAAGCGATCCATATCCTGGAAAACATCAAGCCGAAGTACGAAGAGTTTCACAACGTGACTTACAGCGACGAGGCCATTAAGGCTTGTGTTAAGCTCAGCGATAGGTATATCACCGACCGCTTCCTGCCAGACAAAGCCATCGACGTGCTCGACGAGGTAGGTGCCAGAACGCACCTCAAAAATATTCATGTGCCCGCTCACATCGAAGAGCTGGAGCAAGAGATCGAAGAGGCCAAAGAGCAAAAGAATGCTGCTGTAAAAAACCAGCAGTATGAAAAGGCGGCCGATCTCAGAGATAAAGAAAGCAAGTTGCAGCGAAGCCTCGAAAAGGCCAAGGTCGACTGGGAAGAAGAAAGCAAATCCAGGCGCTACCCCGTCGGAGAAGACGACATAGCCGAGGTAGTCAGCATGATGACGGGAATTCCCGTCAGAAGAGTTGCCCAGAACGAGTCTAAGAAGCTCGTCAATATGGAGGAGGACATGCAACAAGCTATCATCGGCCAAGATGAGGCGATTACCAAGGTAACCCGCGCCATTCAGCGAAACAGAGTGGGTCTTAAAGATCCTAAAAAGCCGATTGGAACCTTTATCTTCCTGGGTCCAACGGGTGTGGGCAAGACCGAACTGGCCAAAGCATTGGCCCGATACATCTTTGATAGCGAAGATGCACTGATTCGCATCGACATGTCTGAGTACATGGAGAAATTCAGCGTCAGCCGTTTGATTGGTGCGCCTCCCGGATACGTCGGCTACGAAGAAGGTGGCCAGCTCACCGAAAAGGTTCGTCGCAAGCCATACAGCGTCATCCTGCTCGACGAGATCGAGAAGGCGCACCCTGATGTATACAACATCCTACTACAAGTGCTAGACGATGGCCAGCTGACCGATGGCATGGGCCGCAAGGTCGATTTCAAGAATACAATGGTGATCATGACGTCCAATATTGGAGTCAGGACCTTGAAGGACTTTGGTCAGGGTGTTGGGTTTGAGACAAGCGCCCGTCGGGAAGCCGCTGAAGAGAACAGCAAGGCCGTTATTCAAAATGCGCTTAAGCGAACCTTCTCTCCTGAATTCCTGAACAGGATAGATGATGTCGTCATATTCAATAGCCTCGGAAAAGAAGAGATCTTCAAGATCATCGATATTGCGCTCAAGGATCTATTTGCCCGTACACAGGCATTGAACCTGGAACTCGAGCTTTCACAAGAAGCCAAGGACTTTGTAGCAGAGAAGGGTTTCGATCCGCAGTTCGGTGCCAGGCCGCTGCACAGAGCCATTCAGAAGTACATTGAAGATCCGTTGGCAGACTTCATCCTCAACCACAATCCAGACGAGGAAACCCAGCTGCTTGCTGTATTGAATGAGGCGGAAGATGGCTTAGAGATCACCGCAAAGGTCGATACAGTAGCTGAATAATTTCCCGGCAGAAAAGTACATTTTCCAGCTGCTTTCGAGCGGTTGGAAAATGTGCTTTTATTCATTGGCTTGAACCAATAGGTCGAGTACTCACTTATTTATATAGGCTGTAGTGGAATAACTCCATATATTGCCGAGCATTTTACAACAAAAAACTTTTTATTTGGCAAAGAGAAGAGGCGGCCGAGGTCGCTACACAAGAAGAGAAGAACCCAAACCTCAGTTTAGGATCAACGATTACATTCGCGTACCAGAGGTGCGCTTGGTAGGTGATAACCTGGATGCTATCTCCCAGGCTGTAGGCCGCGAAATAAGCAGCGATGTCTATGATACCAATATGGTCAAAAGCTGGGCGCGAGACGCAGAACTAGACTTGGTGGAAATCAGCCCCAAGGCCAACCCTCCCGTAGTTCGCATTATCGATTATAAGAAGTTCCTTTACGAGAAGAAAAAGAAGGAAAAGGAAATCAAAGCCAAAGCGGCTAAAACTGTCATCAAGGAAGTTCGCTTCGGCCCCAATACCGACGACCACGACTTTGATTTCAAGCTACGCCACGCACGCGGCTTCCTCGAAGATGGAGCCAAGGTAAAGGCTTATGTCCATTTCAGAGGCCGGACCATCGTCTTCAAGGAGCGAGGCGAGTTGCTGCTGCTCCGCCTTATGAAAGAGTTAGAGGACCTAGGCGCTGCCGAAGCCATGCCCAAAATGGAGGGCAGAAGAATGACGGTGATCATCAGCCCTAAGAAAAAGAAGAAGTAGAGCAGTATTTTAGACTTCCGCAGGTGGCGAGATCATACGACCTGCGGAAGTCTAAGACAAGGCAACCGTAGAATAAGGTGCTTCACTCGGCCCAGCCATTCGCTTCAACATGTTGTGAAATATAAAACCGTGGAATGGCCAGACAGCCCACCAATACAAACGCCCGAATACGCCTTTGGGCCGGAAGGTGGCCTGCTGATGAAGCTTTCCATCTTTGATCTTGAATTCGAGCCAGGCATCGCCAGGTAGCCGCATTTCGGCAAATAGCAAGAGCCGCTTTTCTTCGCGATCTGCAAATAGTACCCGCCAAAAATCGATGGCATCGCCACGATTGATCCGGTTTACATTGGTGCGACCTCGGCGTAGGCCTACCCCACCGACCAGTTTGTCTAGATAGCCCCTTATTTTCCAGAGCCAGGTGGCGTAATAATAGCCCGTTTGGCCACCGATGGCCCATATCTTATCGAGGGTGTTTTCTTCGTCTGCTACCTCGCGAGATCTGAAATCGGTAAAGACACCATATCGAGGCACTTCGATAAAGTCTCCTATGTCTTTTTTGATGCGGCCACTTACGAAAGAGTCCTTCCAACTAGAGCCGATGTCGTATTTCTCAATTCGCCTAAATGCGCGTCTGATGGCCGTCTCGTAGTCGCTTGGGTGTACATCGAGCAGCCGATTTAATCTATCGTCGCGAGCCACCACCTCTACTTTCATACTATCGACCAATGCCTGTGCGAGATTGTAGGTGGTGCTGGTTACGAAATACAACCAATAGGCAGACAATCTAGGTGTCATGACCGGTACGGTAAAAATGAGTCGCTTGAACCCGCGTACTTTGGCGTAGATCAGCAGCATCTCCTTGTAGGTGAGTACATCTGTGCCCGCTATATCGAAACTGTGATTATAAAGTCGCTCATCACCCAGCGATTTGGTCAAAAATTCCAATACATCTCTGATACCGATGGGCTGGCAGCGGGTTCTCAGCCACTTTGGCGCTACCATGATGGGCAGCTTTTCGACCAAGTCCCGAATAATCTCAAAGCTGGCGCTTCCCGAACCTATAATGATACCAGCCCGCAAAGCCGTAAGCGCAAACTTGCCTATGGCGAGTTCGTCTTCTACCATCTTGCGGCTGGCCAGATGCTCCGATAGCTGATCGTCGTTGACCATACCCGTGAGATAAATCACATGGCGGCAATCCGTTTCATCGACCCGCGAACGAAAGTTGATGGCACAGCTACGCTCCATCTCGGTATACTCACTCGTAGCCGACATGGAATGTATGAGATAGTAGGCGGCCTCAATATCATCGGGGATGGCTGCTACCGAGTCGGCATTGAGAAAGTCGACATCGATCAGCTGCACTTTGGCCCGCACTCGGTCTGGAAATGGAAAGCGATCCAGATCCCGAACGGCACAGACCAACTCGTGCCCTTCTTCCAAAAGAACAGGCAGCAGTCTCTTTCCAATATAGCCGGTTACGCCGGTTAGAAGGATCTTCATAATTCCGATATTTCAGTGTGCCCTATGGCCAATCGTACATTCAGGAGCAGTATCCTAAAAACATAATTGGTATAAAATCCCTTTTGTTTACTGACATTCGTTGTTACAAAATTCACCACCATGAGTTCTAAGCGCGAAAAAACGGAAGATAAGATCAAGGATGCCGCCCTTCGGGTATTCACCACCAAAGGATATGATGCCACAACCACCAGAGACATTGCCAAAGAAGCAGATGTCAATATCGCCTCTCTTCACTACTACTTCCGAAGCAAGGATAAGCTATTTGTCGAAGTAACCGCAGAAACTCTAACGGCCTTCAATAAAATTTTGGAAACTGTACTCGTAGGGGAAGAACCACTCAAGTTTAAGATTCACAGATACGTAGATCAGTTCATGAGTATCTATCAAGAGCATCCAGAGTTACCTGCCTTCATTGTCATGGAATCTGCCAGAAAAGATAGCGCACTCCACCAGGTATTGAGTTTTAAAGACCACACTTTAGTACTCGAACAACAACTACAGGAGCTGATGGAGAAGGAAGAGATCAGACCGATTTCAACTCTGGATTTCATATCCAATTTAGTAGGTCTGATGGTCTTTCCGTTTCTATGCAAAAACATCTTTGAAAGAGAATTTCAAATGACTGACGAAGATTTTACTCAGATGATAGAAAATCGAAAGCAAACCATACCACAGATGATTATCAATGACTTATACATTAAGTAAATTTTAGCTAAAAAATTTTGTTCAAAATTTAATCATTTGATTAAACCAATTGATGATTTAATCCTTTCACCCTTGAAAAATCAAATCATGCAACAAATAGTCATCACTTTAGCCTTGAGCCTCTTGCTTTGGAGTTGTGGGGAGACTGACCCTCCAAGCCAGGATGTCGACAATCAATCGAACGCTTCTGAAATACCTACTCAAGAAATCAGGACCGACCTGGCCACAAAGACAGTCAATCCTGAAAGAGTAGAGCGCCCAATACGTATCACCGGCAGAGTCATACCCCTACAAGAAGCCACGGTCAGTAGTCAGGTATCTGGCCTGGTACTCCCTACGGAAAAGATTCTCCAAGTAGGCAAGTACTATGGCCAAGGTGAGCTTATGATCAGGATCGACAATGAGCAGCTTCGCTACACCCTACAATCAGAGCGTAGCCAGTTGGTTTCCGCTATCGTAAGGCTGCTTTCGGATATGAGCCTGGACTACCCTACTCAGCACCCGACTTGGGTGACTTTCGTTGATGCCATTAAAGCTGACGAGATGCTGCCAGAACTCCCTGAAATGACCGACCAGCAGTTTAGGTATTTCATAAACGCCGCGGGCATCCCGGCTCAATACTACGGCATTAAGGCCCGTGAAGTCTCTCTTGATGACTACACGATCCGCGCGCCATTCAGCGGCAAGCTGACCATGGCAGATGTAGATCCGGGTTCTTACGTTCAGCCGGGCCAACCACTGGCTCAGATCAGTCGAACGGATGTATACGAACTCGAAGCCTCTCTTCCAGTAAACGCCAGTGAACTCGTCAGCGAAGGGCAACAAATAGAGCTGTACTCCAGTAGTCTCGATCGCACCTTCACTGGGCGTGTTCATCGCTTGGGAACGGCTATAGACCCAGGCACCCAAAGCCTCGTTGCTTATGTGCGTATTTCCGGACAAGGAATACGCAGCGGGCTGTATCTGGAAGGTGAAATTGCCGGTCAAACTCTGGAGGAGGTTTATGTGCTGCCCAAAGATGCCCTTGGTCGAGATCAGACGGTATATGTAGTCGACTCAGAGGGCGTGGTACAAAGTCAGGCCGTCGAGTTGGTGTATGTGGAGAGCGATCAGGTATTCGTTCGGGGCCTGCAAGCAGGTACAAAGATCATAGTTGAACAAGTCGATGAGCCCATTGCGGGCAGCCGCGTCAAGTAATTAGCCAAACTCCCAAAGAATATATCGTGAGAAACATTCTCAAATTTTTCATCTCCCATCCCACCATCGTCAACCTGTGCGTATTGATGATCGTGGCCTTGGGCTTACTTTCACTTTTCGCTACCCAAACGCGTTTCTTTCCGGTTACCAAAGAGCGATTCGTCGACATCTCTGTGGTCTACCCAGGTGCGACACCAGAAGAGGTCGAAGAAGGCATCCTACTCAAAATCGAAGAGGAGCTCCAAGGCATAGTAGGCATAGACCGCATACTCAGTACAGCATCGCCTAGCCTGGGTCTGGTTGCCGTAGAGCTGACCGAAGATGCTGTGGCAGACGAGACACTGGCACTGGTCAAAAATTCGGTCGACAAAATCAACAACTTCCCCAGGGGCGTAGAGCCACCCGTAGTCGAAAAAAGGGACATTAAAGATCTCGCCATGGCCGTTGCCCTCACAGGCGACATCAGTTTGCAGCAAAAAAAGGACTATGCCGACCAGATTGAGGAGGAGCTATTGGCCATGCCCGGTATTTCCGATATCGCCCTCGGCGGCACACCGGATCAGGAAATAGAAATCAGCCTGAGCGAAACAGCCCTCAGGGGCTACGATCTTAGCTTTCAGCAGGTAGCTCAGACCGTTGCCGCCACCAACCTGGAAACCTTCGGTGGCGAGCTAAAAACGGAAAATGCAAACATCAACATCAAGGCAAACAACAAGGGGTACTTTGCCAAAGACCTCGAAAACATCATCGTGAGTGTCCGGGCAGATGGCAGCGCGGTCTATTTGCGCGATGTGGCCAACATACGCGATCAGTTCAAGGACGATCCTGGCCAACTATACCTAGATGGCGAGCAAGCCGTCACTCTGACCGTTTTTGCAACCACCAAAGAGAATATCCTGGATAATGCGGAAAAAACCCTCAACTATGTAACCGACTTCAATAGCCGTCATGAAGGTGTTCAACTGACCGTTATCGAAGA
>JBCDFE010000160.1:0-10884 GCA_039178745.1 Bacteroidota bacterium
GCCTCCAACTCTTCTTTCAAGATGATGGAAGACACCCGTCGATTGACGTAAAAGAGCTTAAAGGTCGAGTTAGGCTCCTCGCTGAGATGCGTTTTGATGATCGACAATATGGGCGTAATGCCACTACCGGCAGCAAAACCGATGTAGTTGCGTGCTTTGTCTGGGTCTACTTCGAGGGTAAATTGCCCCATCGGTGGCATAACTTCCAGCGTATCGCCTATGGCCAGTTTCTGATTGGCGAACGTAGAAAAGCGACCGCCCTCTATTTGCTTGATCGCTACTGACCACTGCTTATCTAACGGACTACTACAGAGACTATACGACCTGCGTAAGTCCTCACCATTAACATCAGCCCGCAGAGTTAGGTACTGACCTGGATCAAACCTGAATGCTGCATGTTTATCATCTGGCACATCTAGCGTAATCACGGAGCACTCCGCTGTTGTACGCCTGATATCCGATACGGTCAAAGTATGGAAACGTGACATATCAATCATAAAACTAACAAGCGTTAGTTTAGTTCGCAAATTCTCGATGAAAAATTTTCAATTTTGGCGAAATCGCCAGTCTAGACCGATTTTACACACTTAAGCTGTGACCATTGCTAACCAAAAGCCAACGATTTCTAGGGAAGTTAGTCTTTTATTCCCTCCAACAAGACAGAAACCAAATCTCCCTTTAGCCGCTCTGCGTCCATACCCTCCTGTCTGGGAAACCATATATATAGGTAGCGTAGGGGCGAAAGCAGCGAATAGATCAACAGCTCTGGGTTCATGTCCCTGATCGAGCCCTTGGCAATACCCGCTTTGATGATCTGTCGCAGGTCTTGTTCGTAGGCATTTCGCGACTTTTTGTAATCGATCATACTTTGGCCCTCTAGGTACATCCAGTTGTTTTGCATGACTTCCATGTCAGTCGTAGACTGTAGAGTGAGCTCGATGTGCAGAGCAATGATCTGCTTAATCTGCTCGATCGGGTCGTCATTGGCTCGCTGGGCAGCTGCCATGCCATCCGTAAATCGCTGTGCGATGCCAAGCACGATCTCTTCCAGTATTTCCTGCTTAGACGAGATATGATTGTAGAGACTGGCTGCTTTTATTCCGACTTCCTTCGCCAATGTACGCATACTCACAGCCGTATAGCCATGCTTTCTGATCAGGGAAGATGCCGCTTCAACGATTTCCTTTTTGCGATCGCTCATGCCCAATTGGCTAGACCTTCTATTACTCTTCTTCTTCCCCTAAACTCCACAGCTTATGGTCTTCCAGATAGTAAAACCACTTAAGTAGGCGCTTTACATCGCTGGCGTGCACGCGATCTGGGTCGTAGTTGGGGACGATGTCGGCCAGATACTCGAAGAGCACATCTTTCGAGCCTTTGATCGCAGGGGGCGGGTTGTCTTCCATCTGGTCTAGCATGCGCTGAAAAACCGTGCTCAGGGGCTCTGCCTCTCCATCGTCTGTATAGATCGCCATACTTTCCAATGGGGCAAATTGATGTTTGCGCATGGGCGCAAACTTTCGCTTGTTTGTCGTGAGTTCTTCCACCACCAAGCCATTCTTGCGCTCTGTAACCACTTTGTACAGACCAGGTAGCCCGCTAACAGCCAATATTTGATCCAGCTTCATAAATTCATCGATGCGTTATAAGCGCGAAGTTACAACCTGATGCGTTTTCTTTTTTTAGACTTTCGCAGGTCGAAACTTTCCCCGAAAGTTTCGATCCTCGCCCGAGATCTTGCAGATCGAGTAGCGGGATGAGACTATTCCCCGAAAGTTTCGATCCTCGCCCAAAGTCTTGCAGATCGAGCTGTGGGATAGGGACATTGATTGATTCTATACATCACGCCTCCTTAGAGGGGAGTTTTATCTGTGTTTTGTGCAACTTAAAGGGGGAACAGAGTTTTGCGTTTTTTGGTGTTTATGGTGTGTTCTCCGCGGCACGAGTTGGAAACGCAAAGTTTTGCGTCTTTGGCAGTTGGTCAGTAGTTTTGTAATCTTATTTTTAAAACTATTTGTTTTCTATTGCTATTGTGTATACATTTGTACTAGAGAAAGCCGTCGAGCATAAATCATATCATGCTCGTCAAAACCTTAGCAGGCGCCGTTGAAGGCGTCGATGCGCGTACCATTATAGTAGAGGCCAACGCAGGCGGCAACGTTCAAGAGAACAAGCCCTGGTACAATGTTATTGGCCTGCCCGACAACTCCATACGCGAAGGCAGTTACCGCATAGAAACCGCTATCAAGAATAGTGGGTATAAGTGCCGTCGAATCAAGGTAATTATCAACTTAGCCCCGGCCGATGTGCGAAAAGAAGGCTCTGCCTATGATTTTCCAATTGCTATGGCGCTGCTGCATGCAACTCAGGAAATTCAGGCCGAAAATCTCGATAACTATATGCTAATGGGTGAACTTTCTCTCGATGGCAGCCTGCGGCCATTTAAGGGAGCTCTGCCTATGGCCATCAAAGCGCGACAGCAGAAATACAAAGGGATTGTACTTCCCAAAGCCAATGCGCGCGAAGCAGCTATAGTCAATGACTTGGAAGTAATTGGTGTAGAGACCCTGCTGGAGGCTGTAGAACATTTCAGCGGTAAGAAGACCATACCTCCAACTAGGGTAGATACACGAGAAGAGTTTTTCAAAAATCGCTCTAAATACGAGCTTGACTTCAGCGATGTCCAAGGGCAGGAGACCATTAAGCGAGCCCTGACCATTACGGCAGCAGGCGGGCATAATGTCATCTTAATTGGTCCCCCTGGAGCTGGAAAGACCATGTTGGCTCAACGCATACCAACCATTCTGCCGCCTATGAATTTGCACGAAGCGCTGGAAACGACCAAGATCTATTCGGTAGCGGGAAATTTGCCAGAAGGTGCGGCCCTCGTGACCAACAGACCGTTTAGAGCGCCACATCATTCCACCAGCGATGTCGCCTTGGTAGGTGGTGGCTCTTTTCCAAAGCCCGGCGAGATCAGTTTGGCCCACAATGGCGTACTATTCTTAGACGAACTTCCCGAATTTAAGCGTGGCGTACTCGAAGTTATGCGCCAACCTATGGAAGATCGGCGCATTACGATATGCCGTGCTCGGCATACTGTTAAATACCCAGCCAATTTTATGCTCGTGGCCAGTATGAACCCATGCCCTTGTGGTTACTTCAATCATCCCGAAAAAAGTTGTAGTTGCAATACACAAACAGTGCGCCGCTACCTCAACAAAATAAGCGGACCTCTAATGGATAGAATCGACCTTCAAGTAGAAGTTACACCAGTACCTCTGGAAAAGCTGGCCAATCGAGAGTTACCTCGTGAAAGCAGTGAAGATATTGCACTACGAGTACTTGCAGCTCGAGACCTACAAGCCAAGCGATTCGAAAATTTCAACGGTATATACACCAATGCCCAAATGCCAAGCCGACTGGTACGCTCTGTTTGTCAGATAGGCTCAGAGGGGCGTGCACTTATCAAAATGGCCATGGAGAAGTTGCAACTATCCGCTCGTGCCTATGACCGAATCCTAAAGGTTGCGCGTACTATTGCTGACTTGGAGAGCAGTGATAAGATATTACCTGAACATCTGGCTGAAGCCATTCAATTCAGAAATCTCGATAGGGAAAACTGGGGTGAGCATCGTTAATCATCAGCCTTTTTTCCAAATAAAACTGGAATCAAAGGCATCAGTAATCCCATCCCTAAGCCATAAAATAGCGCTTCACTCCAGAATTCTTCGACTGCACCGCCACGAGTGATATGTGCAATTCCAAAGATCAATCCGAAGACTAGAAAATTAGCTACAAAATGCAAGACATAGTTCTTGAAATCAAATCGTTTGAGTCGATCCATCTGAACGGCTTTTTAGTAGTACACGCAGAGCGAAGTAGTTTTGAACTTTTCCTGGATTGATATAACCAGATTCTTACAGAGTAGGTTTGCGCGCTGCGCTCAATCTTGCAGAAGTTCCAACTGAGTTTTCTCGAAAAGTGTCTGAAGAGCTTTACATTTTTAAGCGAGCTGATTTTGGGAGCGAAGCGCGATGAGCGTATGTCTTTTACAGACGTTCCGATAATTTTTCGGACAATTAAATATTCGAGCAGTTGCGTTCTTGCTGTACCTTATGCTCGAATTTAAGCTAGAATATCAACTAAGATTTCAAACATGCATGTCGCCATTATAGGCAACGGAATTTCTGGAGTAACTGCTGCACGTTGGCTGAGAAAGCTGAGCGATGATGTGCGAATCAGCCTGATCTCGGCAGAAACCGATTATTTCTTTTCTCGAACGGCCCTGATGTATATCTACATGGGGCACCAGCGATTTGTCGATACACAGCCTTACGAGCCGGGTTTCTGGCCTAAGAACCGGATAGACCTGGTCAAAAAGTATGTACAGCGGGTCGATACTAATCAGAAAGAATTGCACTTTTCTGATGGTACTCGCATGGATTTTGACAAGCTCATTCTGGCTTGTGGATCCACGCCCAATAAATTTGGTTGGCCAGGCCAAGATCTGGAAAGAGTGGGAGGTATGGTCAGTTATAAAGACCTGGAGTATTTGGAAAAACATACACCTGTTATCAAGCAGGCAGTCGTTGTAGGCGGTGGTTTGATCGGTATCGAGCTGGCGGAAATGTTTCACAGCCGCCATATACCGGTTAGCTTATTGATTCGCGAGTCGACTTATTGGAGTAATGCCTTGCCACCGGAAGAGAGTGCTATGGTTAGTCGCCACATCAAAAGCCATCATATAGATCTTCGCGAGAATACGGAGTTGGAAGAAATTATAGACGATGGTACCGGAGCCGCTGGTGCGATTCGGACTAAAAGTGGAGAGACCATCGAATGCCAATTTGTAGGATTAACTGCTGGTGTACATCCAACTGTAGATTTTCTGAAAGATGCCGAAGGGCTTGACATAGAGCGCGGCATCATGGTCGATGAGTACTTGCAGACCAGTGTAAAGGACATATATGCCATAGGTGACTGCGCCCAGCTTCGCAAAGCCCGCCCTGGCCGTCGCCTCATAGAGGCCATCTGGTATACGGGCCGTATGATGGGCGAGACAGTGGCTTACAATATTATGGGTAGATCCATTCCTTATGATCCCGGTATCTGGTTTAACTCAGCTAAGTTCCTGGATATCGAATATCAGGTGTACGGTGAGGTACCCGAAAGGGGACGTGAAGGCTTGGCTACGCTTTACTGGGAGCACCATGAGGGTGAAAAAGCTATTCGCATCAATTACGAGGAAAGTACTGGGCAAATACGGGGTTTTAACCTGATGGGCATCCGCTACAGACACGAGGTATGCGAAAAATGGATTGAGCGCGGAACGCATGTGGAAGATGTACTCCAGAGCCTGGGCCTAGCCAACTTCGATCCCGAGTTTTACAAAGAGTACGAGCAAGAAGTCGTGAAGCTGTACAATGAACAAACCGGCAAAAATTTACAGTTGCTACAAAGGCGTGGATTGGAACCCGTCCTTCGGTTTTTAGGTATAGGTAAGTATCGTCGCAAAGCACAAAACGCCTGAGTCATGCCCAGTAAAACGACGAATAGAAGCTTGCTGCAAAAGATTGGGCTGAGTCTATTTGGCCTCGCCTTGATCTTTTTTACCCTTATGCTCGGGCTGGATAGTTACAAGCTGGAGCAAAATAAGCTGGAAACTTTTTTGACCGACAATCTAGGAGAAAACAGCACGTGGCAAATACAAGCGCTGCGAGAAGAATTTGCTGATTTGGATCCAGAAGAGCAGTCCTTTGCCAGCACATTTTCCTTTCAGAAAGGCATTGAGAAATTTTGGGAAAACACCAACGAGCGGCTAGCAACCAGAATAGAATCAGAAGGTGTACCAGAAGGCTTACAATCCTGGCAGGTCAAGATTCCCAGCTGGCTTACCTCTGACAAAAGCCGAAAGGTAAGTTTAACCTCAGAGGCTGCTGTTGGTCCGGTAACCAATCAGCCCCTACTCTGGCTCTTTCTGACCTTCGGCTTGGGCATTATAGGCGGCTTGCTGTACATCATTCCCAAGTTCAGGCAGCCACCCGGTATCAAACACGATCACATATATCATAATACCTTGACCAGGGGACTCAGTTTTGGTTGGCGAGCATTCTTTTTATCTATTACAACCATTGGCGTATTGGCTTATGGTGTGTCATACATGAGCGAAAAGTGGATGTGGCCAGCCATCAGCGCTGGTGTGGGTTTACTCATTTTCGGGCTGGCTTTTCTATCGGATTGGGGCAGGCTGCGGCATCCGGCCAAATCTGCAAGTCCAGGAGAGTGGACTGGCTGGCTGGGTATAGTTGCTGGTATTTATTTCATCAGCTTCTACATTCTGCTGTATTGGATGCCCCAGCATATCGTGGCTTGGGTAAAAATGGTCGATCCGGTTAGTCGCTCATTAAGTGGTGGTGGAGCTAGTCAGTGGTTTTTATACGGCCTGATGTATACCGTCATCGTAGCGGTCATGGGTGTGCGTATGATGGCCAAGTATCAACACAACAAGTACCAGCAAATAAGAACAGCATCGGTCATTTTTTTCCAGACTGCCTTTGCTTTTCTGATTCCTGAGATTCTGGTTGCACTCAATCAACCATGGATGGATTTGAAAAATATCTGGCCACTCGACTACGATTTCTTGGAACAGTGGCAGGTCAACCAGCTTTGGAATGCCGGCAGTCTGGGTAAAGCTATGCTCTTTTGGGGTATTGGCCTGATTATTATTGGTGTGCCCCTTATGGTACACCTAGTGGGGAAGCGGTGGTATTGTAGCTGGGTTTGTGGCTGCGGAGGGCTGGCTGAAACCATGGGAGACCCTTGGCGGCAACTCAGTGACAAAAGTATACGAGCATGGCGAGTTGAGCGCTGGCTTATCCATTTGGTATTAGTATTTGCTGTTATCATGACGGTTGGGGTGGTTTATAGCTACTTGCCAAAACAAGCGTATTGGCTTAATCGCACCAGCTTCCTCCTGTTGATCATGAGCTTACTATCTGCAGCTATGGCCTATGCTTGGTATCGGTATCGGGCGGGAAAGGTTGATATTTCTATGACGGGCATGTATGTCGCCCTGAGCGTAACTGTGCTACTTGTAGGCGCATTGGGCTATAGACTCTGGGTGGGTGGAGATACATTGCTGCTCATAGACAACGGCACGACCAAGCAGTGGTATGGCTTTCTCATCGGGGCAGGTTTTGCAGGTGTAGTAGGGACCGGTTTTTATCCGTTGATGGGCAACCGAGTTTGGTGCCGCTTTGGGTGTCCGCTAGCAGCCTACCTCGGATTAGTGCAGCGATTCCAAAGCCGTTTTCGCATCACGACCAATGGCGGACAGTGTATCTCTTGTGGCAATTGCTCGACCTATTGCGAGATGGGTATCGATGTTCGCCATTATGCACAGCGAGGACAGGATATCGTCAGGTCGAGCTGTGTTGGTTGCGGGGTCTGCTCGGCCGTGTGCCCACGAGGTGTGTTGCGGTTGGAAAATGGGTCGGGTGATGTGGGCGTGCGTACCCAAGCACTGAGAACCATACATATCAGCGAAGCAGACATTCGCATTTTCGCACCAGATGAAACATCTGTGGATACGGAACTTATCGGACAAAATGTAAATTGAAAAGGTAAATAGCCAGCAACGGGTCTCATTTTTCGGGTGCAAAAGCTAACTTTGTTTGAATCATTGCTCCTTCTAAGGAGCCTTTTGATTTTGTAATCCCCTGAATATCCCAAGTGTATGTACCAAATCTTTACCTGTTTTATTCTTGTGTTCCTCGCCCACAACAGCTTATCCGGTCAGACTTCGACTGGTAATGAGGCTGTATTGAAGGTTGAGCCTCGGCAGGTAAATAAAAGTACGACCCTGGATGCGATGGACACGGACTATGAGGAGGTGAGTAGCATCAGACTGACGAATAACAGCAACCAGAGATTGCAACTTCGCTATGACAAGGTGATTGACATACAGCCACAGGCTTGGCGGTCTATCGTATTTCGAAAGGGAAGCAACCAATCGCCCGGGAGAAGCGGCTCTTTCGACAGTGGCACCTTTACTATTAATGCCGGAGAAACCGTCGAATTTCAATTGATCGTTCAACCCAATGGAATTGGTGGAACCGGCCGCATCAGAATACCCTTTGTAGATGCCCAAAGACCGGGAAGACCTTTGGCTACTGCTTCTTTTCGCATAGAGATCGATCAGCTCGGACAGCAGACCAATGAAACGCCGGCCCTTCGACCTTCCATTCGTGTTTATCCGAATCCGGCGCCCAAAGCATTCTTTATTGAACTGCCGAGAAATGAGCGATTTGGTCGCGTGGAAGTGTACAATACACTGGGGCGCCGTATGAAGGTATTTAACGAAGAGCCGGGACCAGATGGCTTCGATATAGAGCGATTGCCCGAAGGCCTGTACTTGGTCAATATCTACAATAGCCAGGGTGAAAAACTGAGAACACTGAGGTTGCTACACCCCAGAGGCGGAGCATAGAAGGAGTTAAGTGAATTCGACGAGCTGCACATCTTTAATTTCGAGCTCAAACCATTTTAAAGGGGCAGGATTTTTATCGCCGGTGCAGGTGTCACACTTAAAAAATAGATAATAAATCTGCCAGTAGGCACCCATGCGCTTGCGTAGTGCTTGCAATCGCCTATCGCCTTCGCTGAGCTTGTGCATCAGGTGTATGAGTCGCCAAACATAATAAGCCTCATCGTGTAGTTCGACCAGATTGAGCAGCAGCTTGTCGTCTACGTAGCGTTCCAAGAATTTGCGCCCATACATAGCGTGGTGCTTGGTCCAATCGCGAGGTGTAGACTTATCTTCGATGTGTTTGAAGGTATCGTGAACCCAGCTTGTAATTCTCAGACTTTCGCGGGTCGATAGTTTACTACCAAGCCGAGTAGGAGCAGATAGCATCTCTAAGGGTAGACGATCAATATTGGCGTTGACCTCTAGAATATGTCGCCAAATACTTCCTTCGGGGTGGCCATACCGCGGCTTTCCCCAATTGAGGCCACGTACGAATTCTTCATCCGCCAGAAAGGATGCTTCCAGCGCATTTTCTGGTTGTAGTTTCTCGTGTAATTCTGCTGCGGTCAGGTTCATGATAAAAGAGAAGGCAAAAAACGGAAAAATTATTTTACTGCGCAGCTCAATAGGCATGAATGATCGCATCGAAGGTTGGTGCCAGGTGACTTTCACTTATTCGATATAAGGCAGAACGAAGACAAATGAAACGCACCAAAATGCAACTCTAAAGCCGAAAGCTCGTTCATAATATGCACATGAGGTATTGGATCACAGTGATACTTGTTGCCTTATTAGGCTCTCTGATCGGCGGCATGCTGACCTACCGTTTGCTTGTAGATAAGCTTCAGTCCGCAGCGATAGCACCAGCAACTATTGAAGCACCGCGCCAAGTACAAACCGTAAGTAGAACGAGTACCCACACAGGATCTTCGATGACCCCTACTTTCGACTTTGCGGAGGCGGCGCGTAGAGTCACACCTGCGGTAGTACACATAAAAGCGACGGTAGGTAGTGCAGACATCGATGAGCTTAAAGAAATGTTTGAACAACCAGCACCTTTGCGAGGTGGGGGAAAAGGTTCGGGCGTTATGTATACTAGCGGGGGCTATGTGCTCACCAATTATCATGTGATAGCGGGTACCAATCGCATTGAGGTGACCCTAACCGACAATAGTCGCTACGATGCAGAGATAGTGGGCTACGACGAGAAGACAGATATAGCCGTATTGAAGATAACTGGCGAGCAATTTCCCATTTTGGAATTAGCCGATAGCGATCAAGCAGAAATTGGTCAGTGGGTGCTCGCCATTGGAAACCCGCTGGATTTGAATGCCACCGTCACGGCTGGGATAATCAGTGCTAAAGGGCGGCAGTTAGAACTCATAGAGGGCCGCGATGCGATAGAGAGCTTTATACAGACCGACGCAGCGGTCAATCCGGGCAATAGCGGTGGTCCGCTGGTCGATGCAGATGGTCGGCTGCTGGGCATTAACACGGCTATAGCCACCCGAACGGGCCTTTTTCAAGGATATAGCTTTGCGATACCCATCAATTTAGTGCGTCGCATAGCCGATGATATTATCGAGACTGGTAGCTTTCAGCGGGTATTTTTAGGCGTAGAAATTTATAGTCTTGATGCCCGTGAGGCCGAAAATCTGGAAGTTGATATCAACCAGGGTGTGGTTATAGAACGAGTGGAGGCAAATAGCTCGGCAGAGAGCGGCGGTCTATTGTCGGGAGATATTGTGGTAGGTGTAGGTGAGCGCGAAGTCCGTTCTTTGCCTGATCTGACAGAAATTATAGGTCGCTCTCGAATTGGCGATGTGCTACCTTTGCGGATATATCGTGAGGGTGAATACATTGATATAGAAGTCGAGATGCTACCCCCTGAAGACGAAGACGAATAGATAAGCTATATGCGCCTGAAAAGTGTTGACCTAGAAAAAATGTACGGCCGCCGCCACGTGGTGAAGGGCGTGAGCGTACATGTAGATCAGGGAGAAATCGTGGGTTTGCTTGGGCCTAATGGCGCCGGTAAGACAACGACTTTTTATATGATCGTTGGGTTTGTGAAGCCCAATGCCGGCCGGGTTTTCCTGGACGAGACAGACATTACAGATCTACCAATGTACAAGCGTGCACGGGCAGGGGTGGGCTACTTGCCGCAGGAAGCTTCTGTATTTCGCAAGCTCAGTGTAGAAAACAACATACGGGCCGTGCTGGAGATGACTAAGCTGAGCAAGGTCGAACAAGAAGAACGTCTTGAAGACTTGATTGAAGAGTTTGGCCTACACAAGGTAAGAAAGAGCCAGGGTGATACTTTGAGCGGCGGTGAGCGCAGGCGCACAGAAATA
>JBCDFE010000161.1:0-10802 GCA_039178745.1 Bacteroidota bacterium
CTATACGCCCCTAGGCGACGAGCTGCCTTTTTTGGCCGTAAGCAGTATAGTGGTAGATGCCGATAGCCCCAGTACCATCTACATCGCCCTGAGCGATCATGTGTGGTACGGCCCGCCGAGTATAGGGGTGTACAAATCCAACAATGGTGGGACCAGCTGGCAACCGACTGCCCTCAGTCTTAGCTTTACCAGCAATACGCGCATCTACTGGATGGAGGCAGACCCCAACGATCCTCAAACCATATTGGTGGCTACCCAAGATGGCCTGTACCGTACAACGAATGGTTTTCAGACGGTCAGTCAGATCAATACTATGAACTGCTTTCACGTTCGTTTCCACCCGGCCAATTCTAATGTGGTTTATCTCTCGGATGCCAGCGGTCGGGTCTTTCGCAGTACAAACAATGGTCAGAGTTTTTCTTTGTCTTCCGACCTGGGAAATGGCCGGGTATACTTGGAGGTAGGTAGCCAAGATATGGATGTGCTCTACGCGCGCGCAAGCAATAGCCTATTCAGATCTGCCAATCAGGGCCAAACGTTTACTCAAGTAGGTACAACTCAGGAAAGCAACGAAGCTTTTAGACTGGCTCTCAACAACAATGACATTATCCTTTCGGGCAATTTTGAGATCAGCCGCTCGACCAATGGCGGAGCCAGTTTCAACACCATCACCAACTGGTTGGGCAACAATAATCTACCCCTTATCCACGTCGATCAGCGCAATGTATTCACCAATCCACTACAACCGGATTTTATTTATTTCTGCAACGATGGTGGGGTCTTTCGCTATCAGGTAAGTACCGAAAATTTCGAAGACCTATCCGATGGCTTGCTCATTACCCAGTTTTACGATATAGCCGTATCTCAATCAGATGCCGAGATCGTAGGAGGTGGCTCTCAGGACAATGGCAACGTATATCGCAATGCTAATGGATTGTGGCAGCAGTACGCCTCTACTGGCGATGGGATGAACCAGGATATAGACCCGACCGATGCCAATATTCGGTTTTGGTCGTATCAGCTGGGTGGATTGAGGCGCTGGCAAAACGGTTCGAATATTTTCATAGAACCGCCGGGATCAAACGGAGGTGCCTGGGAAACGCCCTTCAAATTGGACCCTTCAAACCCCAACAGGCTTATTGTGGGCTATTCCAGCGTGTATGAATCTTTAAATCAAGGTAATACTTGGGCAGTTATCGGTAGTGAATTGGCTGGCGGAGCAGATATGACCGAGCTGGCTATAGCGCCTTCAAATGGCAATCGTATTTATGCGGTGCAAGGTGCTAATCTTTATGTGAAAAGTGTCGATTCGAATAGCTGGACCACCAAGTCTTTACCAAGCGGCAATATTTCCGATTTGGAAGTAGATTTTGTGGATGTCGACTTGATTTACATTTCTGCTGCTGGGTATGCAGATGGCCAAAAAGTTTGGCGGTCGTCAGATGCCGGAGATACCTGGACCAACATCAGCGGCGATCTGCCCAATGTGTCTACCGGAGCCATCGAGCTGGTCGATGGTACAGATGGCGGCATATTCGTGGGCAATGACAATGGCGTATACTACAGAGACAACCAATCCAATCAATGGGATATTTTCGGTGATCTGCCCAACACCAGAGTCGAAGATATCGAAATTCAGTATTCGGCAGAGATCATTAGGGTTGGCACCCATGGTCGGGGCGTACTGGAAGCACCACTAACCGTATTGCAGGCACTACCCGTAGAGTGGAGTCGATTTACCGCCGAAGCCCGACCCAATCGTCGCGCCGAGTTGGTATGGGAAATCGCGAGTGCCGACAACTTCAGCCACTTTGTCGTAGAAAGATCTTTCGATGGCCGCCACTTTGAGGAGATCGGTGAGGTATTTCAGACTTCCGCAGGTCGAAGTGTCTACACCTATACGGATGTTGTACTCGATCACCTATCTGCTTATTACCGCATTCGCGCTCTGGATCTGGATGGCAGCTATTCCCACTCAGTTATGCAGCGAGTCAGCTGGGACGAAGACGACCTAAGTGATCTGGTGGTATATCCCAATCCTACGGATGGACTGCTATTTCTAGAAGTAGCAGCAGGCAAAGCCCGCATAGTAAACTGGGCGGTGGTCGATCTTCGCGGAGCTTTGGCTCGTCGGGGTGTTTGCTCGGTAGAAGCCGATGCCGGTCGGTGTAGAATCGCAGTCCAGGATTTACCTGAAGGGTCTTACTGGCTACAATGCCAAGACGGAGACCAGCTAGATGTAGCTCGATTTGTAAAGCGGTAGGTTTTGATGCGCCAATGCGTTGACTTCCCTACTTTTTCGAATAGGACATCAAAGTATAAAAGAGCGAATGCTTACTCGTAGGTCATGGTCACCAGCCGGAGTTTGTTTCGGCGTTCGGAAGGTATGATCAACTCGTTGGCGGCAACCTGCTTGCCATCTCTGAAACGCAGGCGCAGGTCCAGGTCGCGGGTATGAAATAAGCTGTTGCGGTCAGACTCGCCATAGCCATCCAAGACGTATTCGCTTACCGTATTTTCCTGCCTGATCTCGTCATTGAACAGGAATCGAAGTCGCTGAGGTGTACGCAGCAAGAAAAAAGAGCTGAATACGCCACCATCGTCCTGGCTGTACTGTCGCTTGTGTAGTACCTTATCCCAGTGCAGTTCTCCGCCGGGGTGAATGCTGAGGATGAGCATCTCGTCGTAGTGGTAGTCAACGAGCGGGCGGTTGAATGAATTGACGATCTGTAGTTGGTTGGCGGCACTACGGCGTTCGAACTGGCGATTGCGTTCGGTGATCATCAGGACACCACCGTCTCTTCTCAGCACGAGATCGCGTACGGCCAGTTCTTCTATGCCTTCTCGGTTTCGTCGTCGGCCGCCTTCTATGCTATTGATCAAGTCCTGGTCGAAACCTTCGAATCTGAGCGAATGGACGGTGGGCTGTAGTGGGTCGTAATCGAAGTAGAAATAGCCCTCGGCGCGCGAGAAGTCCCGCTCGGTGAACAGCCCGCCGCCCACCAGCTTCTTGTTGAGGTTGTCGTATCTGAAGGAGACATCATAGGTCAAACTATCGCCCAGAGCTATATTGCTGAGCCCCGGAGAGACGGCCGTGTCTGCCGGCATGACATAGACTTCGAACTTGTGTTCTTTTCGCCTGCTGAGGAAGTTGTTTTGCTCGGTTATGACGAAGGATGTGCCTTCATTGCTGATCTCGGCCTGCAAGAAATTATTATCAAAGAAGAAATCTTCGGGTTGGATCAAACTTCGCCGCATGAGGCGCATGCTGTCTAAGTCGATGGAAAAGCTGGTGAATCGACTTTGCTCGTTGTACAAAATAACGAGCATTTTGGAGCGATCCTCACTTTGAACACTGAGGTAGCTGGGCGAATTGAGGCTATATCCCAAATCGGCTACGGTTATACTGTCTCTGATGTTGGCTGCCGGGTCGTATCGATCTACCTGCAGGTGAATATGCCCTTTATCTCGATAGAGGTAGACGAGCTTGAAATCTTGTGGCGTCGAGGCCATATCGATCAGTTTGATGTTGCGGCCGCGCAGTTCTATTTCTTTTTCCCAGCTTTCGCGCATTCGTCTGTCGTAGGCAGAAATGAAGAACCGCGTTCCCCTATCTTGCAGCAGTAGGCTGCGCCCGCCGAGCTTGCCAACGAGGTGGTATTCGGTATCTGCACGAATGCTTATTTCTTCGCTGAGGGTGAGCGTTTGTGCCTGAAGGGACCGACCTGCGGAAGTCCAAAACAAGAAAACCATACCAATATAGAGGCACAGGGCAAGGGGGGAGGATGATATGCGCATAGACGAATATTAAATCAGATCGAATATTGAACGAAAGATGCTATGCCCTAGTTGTGAACACTATGGTAATGTGGATGACGGTCAAGACCTAAATCGGGGAAATGGTGTTAATACATTACATAAATCAATTCTGCAAGATGATGCACAAGCGTGTTTCTTTATTGGTGGCCTCACTCGGCCTTACTTTGGGACTGACTGCCCAAGCGCCTACTGATCGCGATACAACTCTGCTCTGGTCGATTAGCGGCAATGATCTGACAGAGACTAGCTACTTGTTTGGTACGATACACATGATACCGGCCGAGGACTTTTTTATGCCCAAGTCGGTATCTGTGGCACTGGCTGGATCGGAGCGCGTAGCCTTTGAGGTCGATATGAAAGAGATGCAAGACCCCAGTTTGATGTTTACGATCATGGGCCGTTTGCAAATGGCCAATGGAGTGAAATTCAAGGACCTGGTCGAAGACGATGACTATCAATTGGTGAAGACTTACTTTGACTCGACGGGTGTTCCTTTCGCAATGTTCGAAGGCTGGAAGCCCATGTTTTTGTCGGCCATGGTCGGTCAGGATATGGAAGATATGGGTGGTATGGGTTTTGGTGGCTTGATGGGTGGCGACGAGGGTGATCTGCGCTCTTATGAGATTGAACTCACGGAGCTGGCCGACAAAGGTGAGAAGGAAATCTTTGGGCTGGAAACCCTGGAATTTCAACTGGCTGTATTCGATAGTATACCCTACGAAGCCCAGGCCAGTATGCTGGTTGATGCGGTGAAGAGTGATCTATCGGCCGAAGAGGATGCCGATAATGAATTTGATAAGATGGTCGACATGTATAGACGCCAAGCCATCAGTGAGATGGTCGATATGATCAGCGAGAGTGCCGGCGAGGAAGGCGACAGCAATTTTGAGGAATTTTTGCTCGTACGCCGAAATCGCGCCTGGATACCTCTTATGGCGGAAGCTATGAGTGGCGGCTCTGTCTTTTTTGCCGTTGGTGCCGCTCACCTGGGTGGCGAAGATGGCGTAATCAAACTACTGAGAGACGCTGGTTATCAGGTAGAAGGCGTGTACGAGTGATGTTTGGTTCTGCGGAGTAGAGCATGTTCCCCCAGCTTTTAGCATCTTCATATGATTCTGCAAACCACTTGCCTTCCAGTGAATTTGGGCCAGCTCGAAATCCATTTGATGGTATGTCGTTATGCTCAGCTTAGCCTATTGCTCGGAACAACTGCACCCGTAAAAGTAAAGTTTTTTCACCTTCAGGCAGCGCTATGTACTTATCATACGTTTTCCCGGCAGTTTGATGATATTTTGGTGTTGATTCTCAACACACGGCTCGCTTACTTACTCACTAGTGCCGTGTTATGATAGCAAGAAGGCTCGGTGCAAAGTCGCCGAGCCTTCTTTTTTTAGCTTGAGTATAGAAGGGTTCGTAACTCCGCTTTGGTTTGGCTATCGCTGCCATCAGGAAACCGTACATCATTGTTTGCATTTAAATACGTAGATTTGGAGCCTTTATAGACTCTTTTTAAGGATATACAACCTACAGGTTTACGAACATCATTACATGAAGAATTACAAACACGTTGTTCTTTTATTTGTAGTTGGTTTACGCTTTTAGGAAGAGTTTAAAGCACCAAGCGCGTTTTTAGGATCTTTTAGACCGTTTGTTTTTCCCTATTTCAGTTTTTCGTTTTGCTTGCTGCTATTTTAATCGACCTAAGAAAATCACATGATTAAGTCAATGAATGGGGTATACCCAACGTTAGGCCTCTCCTTTCCATTTAAGGGCGTCTCGGTTACCTGCCTTCTAAGTAAATTTCCAGGTATTGACCTAAGCTCGACTATCATCTCATTGAGAGAGACTCAGTATCGAGCTTTGACCTTGCTGCGGCCAGGTCTGATCGCATTGTTGCTTTTTGGGCTTAGCTGTTCTTTTCAATTACTCTTTGGTCAGATATTGGTGGATCCATCACAAGATGATCCGGATTATGACACTAATAAGGAAATGGGCATGATGCAGGTGGCAGAAAACGATGATGCTTCGTTGAATCTAAACCGACCGACCGTCTCCAAACAAGCGAATGCCTCCCAACAAATGCCTGGGCCTTGTTTTGTTGCCCGAGATGCTTCTTTCATTGCTGTGCCTAGAAATGACGATGGTTCCCTTAATCTTAATATTCCGTTCAGTTTTGAACTATATGGCACGAGCTATAATAGTCTGTGGATAAATACGAATGGCAATATTTCTTTTGGTGGTCCACTAAGTGCTTTTTCTTCTACTGGTTTTCCTACGAGTACGCCTATGGTTGCACCATTCTGGGCAGATGTAGACACCCGCAATACGCTAGGCGGGCAGATTTATTACAAGATCAATCCGACCAATATCATCGTAACCTGGGAAGGTGTGGGGTATTACAATCAAATGGTCGACAAGCGCAATACCTTCCAAGTGATTATCAGCACCCTGGCCGATCCACTCACAGGTGTAGGGAATAATGTGACTTTCGGTTATGGAGATATGCAGTGGACCACCGGAAGTGCTTCTGGAGGCACAGGCGGTTTCGGTGGAACTCCTGCGACATTGGGGGTCAATGCTGGCAACAACATCGATTTTGTTCAGGTGGGACGTTTTAATACGGCCGGCACTATTTATGACGGGCCATCTGGATCTAATAATGGTGTCGATTTCTTGGATGATGGCTGCTTTAACTTCGATGTATCATCGGCTGGTAACGTACCGCCTACTGCCTTAGATTTTCCTGCTGCTCCTGTTACCATTGCGTGTGGTGAAACTTTTATGGAAACCTATTCCTTTATTGCTCCCGAAAATGGGCAGAATGTAAGTGCCGTCGTGAACGCGAATGGTGCTTGCAATACGACCAGTAGTACGACAAGTGGATCCATTGCGACCGTTACGGTCACTTTGCATGGAGACCTTTGTAATCTGGGTACTAATACCATCGACATCGCGGTAACGGATGATGGTGTACCACCGGAAACCAGTAATTTTCAGTTGACAATCATCGTGGATAACAGCGGAATTTGTCCTAGTGCGTGTACCGCTGGTGTGGGCGATTTGGTAATTACGGAGATTATGCGCGACCCTACAACCGTCAGTGACGCCAACGGTGAATGGTTTGAAGTCTATAATCCTACGGGAGCTCCAATAGACATGCAGAGTATAGAAATCAAAGACGACGGTACCGACGACCATATCATCATCAGCTCCTTGATAGTCCCCGCCGGAGGATATGTGGTATTAGGTCGCAATAGTGATATGGCTGCTAATGGAGGTATTAGCATAGATTATGCCTACGGGAGTGATATCACGCTGGCTAACGGAGTTGATGAGTTGATATTGGAGTGTTCGGGTACAGAAATAGACCGAGTTGAATTTACGGGTTTCCCGACTACGGCTGGGGCTTCGATTAAGCTCGATCCATCGGCATTGAATGCTGCGGATAACGACAGTGCCTCAAACTGGTGTGTCTCTACAACTGACATCAGTGGAACGAATACCAATAAGGGTACGCCAGGTATAGCTAATCCTTCCTGCTGTGGCATGGACCCCTCTGCACCACCACCAGTCGTATCCCTTACTTCCGTACCTTCTTCAGCCTGTGAGGGAACCAATGTTCAAATCAGCGCTTCGGTGTCTGGTGGTCAGGGGGCGATTGGTTCAGCGAATCCAGAAAGTATCATACCACGCAGCAATGATACCTATGCAGACAACTTAATCACCTTGGATGGCGGTGGTAGTGTCTCTGCGACATCAAAGATTACCGTAAGCCTGAATATTGATCACAACAGAATTAGTGATGTAGATGCCTACCTGGTTGGTCCGGGAGATTGTGGAGCCTACGAGCTTTTTACCGATGTTGGCGGCGGTGGAGACAATATGACCAATACCGTTCTAGCTAGCGATGCCGCCACTTTGATAAGCTCTGGATCCGCTCCCTTTAGCGGCACCTTCCGTCCAGAGGGAGATTTTACCCTTCCTCCTTCCTACGCGAATGCCGCTACGACCGGGGTAACCACTAGCTTGCTAGGCTGCCCGGTAAGCGGAGACTGGACGCTTAAGCTCATCGATGATCAGACCGGAACCAACGGAGGTGTACTCACAGACTGGAGTCTTGCCATCAGCCCTACTGGGGTGGCACCTTCTTTTACTTTAAGTGACGGAACGAATACCATTGAAACAAATGAAACTGGCGTTTTTTCTGTTACCCCAGCTATTGGGACAACCGACTATACCATTGATTATAGAGGCCCAAATGGCTGTATGGGGCAGGGTATGACAAGTGTCGATATCTTTGATGTTCCTGCCATCGATGACATTACAACCACCTGTGCAAATGCAAACGACGGTACCATTACAGTAGGTGCAACCATTGATAATGCCAACTTTGCTGGCACCGACATAGGCATTATAGAATATTCTTTTGATGGCGGTTTAAGTTGGGAGACAGACAATATGGAATCGGACTTAGCCCCCGGCGTTTATCAAGTCGGTGTACGCAACTCTGCCACTACCGACTGCGCCACCAACTTCACACCCGTTACCTTATCTGGCCCGATCGTGGCCAATGATCTGCAAGTCTGTACCGGAGCACCTTCCCCACTAGACGCACCCTTTATCGTGGACGAGGACTGTGATCCGGTCTTCATGGCCATGACCATTACCACCGGCACACTAGACGCCAATGACGACACTTATGCTAAGTCATCCAATGAGAATAGTTACTTGCCAGGTGCTACGGTCAGCTATGATGTGATCTCCATCCGGCCAGGACAGAGTGGCAACTATCGTATCGAGAGTTGTGGTTTTGGGTTCGACGGCAGCCTGTCGATTTATACAGCACCTTTTGACCCTGATAATCCCGGAACTAATTTCATCCGTATGGATGACGATGGGTACAATGGTGGAAGTGGCTGTGCGAATGGCAATGACGGTGCCTTTGGCACCAATAATCCAAGGGTAACCCTGGATGTTAACCAAGAATACATTTTGGTCATACAGGGCGAGAACTCCGGAGAATTAGGTAATTGGGAAATTCGCTTCACGGGTGGACCGGCCGCCGTTTTTGTCGGTGAACCTGCGCAAATTGAATGGTACGATGCGCCTATGGGCGGCAACCTCGTCGGTACAGGCATGACCTTCGATCCAACAGTAGCTACTGCTGAAAACACCAATCCGGTCAGTACGGGCACAGCTGGTACTACCACCTTCTACGCCGCCTGCTCTGGCGCCCAAGGAGATTGTCGGGTTCCGGCCGTGTTTACGGTGACGCAGCTTCCTACTGTCACCATAACAGCTGATCCCACAGGAGATATTTGCCTGGGTTCCACCGTACAATATAACGCCGAGGTAACGCCCAACAATTCTGACTACACCTACTTTTGGAGCGCCTACAATGGTCCTTTCAACAACAATAATGGACCAAACAACGGGTTTAATGACCGCACCCTGCAAAATCCAACGCGAGCATGGACCGCATCGGCGGGAGACAAATCAGTCGGGGTCGTAGTTAGCACGCCTAGCTGCCCAGATGTAGAGGTCGGGTACGACTTCAATGTGAACCCACTACCTACTGTTGATATTTTGCCCTTTCAGCAAAACCCCTTTGCTACGCTTTGTTCTGGTGAAACAGGCGTCTACCTGGCTAATATTTCCAATGCAGGCGGTGGAATCGTGAACAGCTATACCTGGAGCGTGGACCCAAGTGCAGGTGTAAACATTACCCCCCAAGGGCAAAGTGGCGACGTGAGTGGTACGCGAAATATTCAGATCGACTTCCCGCTCAATACGGGTACCACAGATATTACCTACACAGTTACGCTTGTCTTGGAAGACGCCAATGGTTGCGTGAATACAGCCAGCCAAGTAGTCGTAGTCCAGCCCCAACCCGCCGATCCAATACCCGGTACGACGGCTAAAGAAGTTTGTCAGGATCCAGATCTAACGCCAAATTTGACGAATACAGGCATCAATGTCACCAATACGCTGGCAGCCAACGAAAAGGTAGTTTGGGTGTTGACGGGTATCCCCACGGGCAGTTCGTATTCAATGGGGCAAGAATTCACCACCGACGATTGTGGTGATTCTTTTCAGAATTTTGGGGAGTTAGCGGTGGCAAATTTCTCTAAAGTTATTCGGGTGAATGATCCCGAAAATGCGCCAGAAGGTACCTATACCTTCGAGACCTACATCGTAAACTGCGATACCGATTGCGAATCTGCTCGGGTAGATGGCTTCTCGATTACAGTCAACCCGCTACCCACTTTGAGCTGCCCGACAGTGGCTCCACAATGCCCCAACGGAGCATCCATAGACCTGAGTCTGCTAGATTACAGTGAGTCACCAGTGGGCGGTATTTTTGCTTTTTCCGGTGCCGGGGTGAGTGGCACCAACTTTGACCCCGAAACAGCGGGCGTAGGCACTCATACCATCACCGTTACCTACACGGCACCCAATGGTTGCGATGAAGAATGCACCATCGATGTCGAGGTATTTGCCGATATCGATCCCCCGACCTTCACTTGCCCGGCAGACCGAGAGGTTGTGCTCGATGCCAACTGCCAGTTTGAAGTGCCTGATCTGATCACTGGAATCCTTGTTGATGACAATTGCCCGGCTGCGACCATTGCCCAAGACCCAATTGCTACGACCCTAATCTCCTCGGCCGACGAGCAGACAAGCGTGGTCACCATTATAGCCACCGATGCAGCGGGCAATACCAATACGACGGCTTGCGAAGTGACCTTGACAGCTCAGGACATGACGCCCCCAGAAGCGATCTGCCAAGACGTCACGGTATCGCTAGACGCCAATGGCATGGCAGTCGTCATGGCATCAGCCGTGAACAACGGCTCGACCGACAACTGCGGTATTCAATCCATCAGTTTGATAGATGCTAGCCTCAATGCGGATCAAAATGTTACTCCAGAGGTTATTTTTGGTACTGGCAATATAAATGGGGCTTTCACCATCAATGAATC
>JBCDFE010000162.1:0-10744 GCA_039178745.1 Bacteroidota bacterium
AGTCTCAAGATCCAGCAACTCGATGTACTGGTCGAGACTAAGACCAAAGACAACGTATTCGTCAAGTTGAAAGTCAGCGTGCAGTTCTACGTCAAGCCCGAAAAGGTTTATGATGCCTTTTACAAGTTGGAAAACCCCTACGAGCAGATCAATGCTTATGTATTTGATGTCATTCGCGCTGAGGTCCCCAAGATGAAGCTCGACGATGTATTCGAGCGCAAGGACGACGTCGCTATCGCTGTAAAAGCAGAGCTACAAGACGCTATGGAAAGTTACGGCTATGGAATAGTCAAAGCGCTGGTCACCGATATTGATCCGGATAGCACCGTTAAGGTAGCCATGAACCGAATTAATGCCGCCGAGCGCGAGAAGCTAGCTGCCGAGTACGAGGCCGAAGCTGATCGTATCCGAATCGTAGCCAAGGCCAAAGCCGAGGCAGAATCCAAGCGCCTGCAAGGTCAGGGTATAGCTGATCAGCGTCGCGAAATCGCCAAAGGCCTGGAAGAGTCCGTAGACATTCTAAATAGCGTAGGCATCAACAGCCAGGAAGCGTCAGCCCTGATTGTAGTGACTCAGCACTACGATACCCTCCAGAGTATGGGCGAAAATGCCAATTCCAACCTCATCATGCTCCCCAATGCACCCAGCGCCGGTGCGGACATGCTGTCTAATATGACGGCCAGTTTCGTAGCCAGCCAGCAGATGGGCGAAGAGATGAAGGAAAAGAATAAGCAAACCGAAAAGGTGAAACTGAAGCGGTAATTTTCTAAACAATTGGCGCTTTATTGGAGAGTTGGCTTCGAGCCAAGTCAAACCTACCTATGAAAGCCTGGACAAAGTACGGTTTCGAGTTCCTCAGCATCTTTGTGGCTGTTGTACTAGCCTTTGCCCTCAATAACTGGAACGACAATCGCAGAGATCGCATCGCAGAGTCGAAGATCCTGACAGAAATTTATAAAGGGCTGGAAAAGGATATTTTGGATATTGATCAGAACATATCTGGTCACAGCCAGGGTATTGCAGCTTCCAGATATTTTACCAGATATCTCAACGGAGAGCCTGTAGACTTTGATTCGCTCGGGCGCATGTATGTCGTACTGACTCGGGACTTCGTTTGTATACAGAACAATTCCGGCTATGAAAATCTGAAATCTCGCGGCCTGGAGCTCATCAGAGGCGATAGCTTAAGAAATGCGATCATATCCCTTTACGAGTACGATTTTAATACGCTCAGAAAGGTAGAAGAGGAATATGATGAACTACAGTTTTTCGACAATTACTTCCCCATCATCAATGAACTTTTAATACCACATATCGCCTTCGACGCGAAAAATAATCCTGTTCGTCTGGAGCAGGAAATAAGCCTCAGCGAAACGGAGCAACGCCAGCTCAGGAGTTTACTGGGAAGAATGGTTTTCAATCGCGTTTTCATTTCCGACTACTACGAGGAAGTTAAGGTGAAAGTTGAAGCCCTGCAGGACCAGATTGCGAGTTACCTGGAGTAGATTCCTACCTTTTTATGGCGTATATTTAAGAGATGAATGCCGCCGACATCATCGTCTTCTTTTCTTCAGATCTATGAGTTGATGCCTGCTCTTGCTTGATGTTTATTGAACCTACTCTCGGCCTATGCTCTTTAGGGTGTATGAAATCTTCAAAGCTCGCTTTACTCGTCATCCTGGCTTTATTTACGAGTCATTTGTTTGCTCAAGGCATAAGTGACCAGCTTCTTCAATTCAACCAGCAGAATATAGACCATCAGCGCACAGCTATGCTGGCTCTTGGCGGATGGGCGGTAGCCAATATTGGAATAGGGCTGGGTTTTAGTCAGAGTGCAACTGGAGAAAATAGGTATTTCCACCAAATGAACGCGCTTTGGAATACGGTCAACCTCGCCATTGCCGGATTTGGATACTGGTCTATCTCGGGGACTGATCCTGCTAGCTGGGATCTGGCAACGGGACTGGCCAAGCATCAGAATTTTCAGAAAATCTTACTGTTTAATGCCGGCCTTGATGTGGGGTATATTTTGGGCGGGCTTTACTTGCAGGAAAGGTCGAGGCGACCGGATGTAAACAGCGATCGACTGCGCGGATTTGGAAAGGCCATTGTTTTGCAAGGGGGCTTCTTAATGGTCTTTGACCTGGTCAACTACTTCATCGCCAATGGTCGAAGCGGCGATCTGGATTTGAGATTGGGAGCCGTGGGAAATGGAGTAGGGATGATCCTGAATTTTTGAATCTACCTCAATAGCGCGATAAATTTCTCCACCAAGCGTGCGTCTTTTAGTCCGGGCTCTTCTTCAAATCCACTATTCAAATCGACGCCCCAAAATTGTGGATGTTCTATTTGGGAAATTCGCTGCGCATCCTGAGGTCTTATACCGCCACTTAGCAGGAAAGGGGTGAGCCCCTGGTACTCGTCTAGTCGACTCCAATCCCACTGGTGGCCGGTTCCTCCTTGTGATTGATCGCTTTTGGTGTCGAATACGAACCACTCGCAAGCCCCCGTATAATCATTGGTGGTTGCAAAATCGAAATCCTCGTCTATGCGAAAAGCCTTGGTCAGGCCGGCCTTGTAGCGGGTAGATACCGACCACAACAGCTGAAGTTCGCGGCAATAGCCCGCACTTTCGTTTCCGTGTAGCTGTACATGTGTCAGACCGTAATCGTGGATGGCATTCAGGATATAATCGACCTCTGCGTTGACAAAAATGCCGACGAGATTTACGCCTTCCAGCTCTTCTTTATGGGTTTTTAGCCATTTGGCCAGCTCTTTGTTCTTGCTGATGTCTCTGGAGCTGGCTTTGTGAAAGATGAAACCCAGCATATCGGCCCCTGCTGACTTGATGGCCAGAATATTATCGGGTTGGGTCAGGCCACACACCTTGATTTTCATGATTGGGATTCTTTTGGAGTTTGGGTTTTCTGGTGTAAAGAGGTAATGAAGGTAGAACAAGCCAAACCCGGATCTGGATGGCGCATGAAGTACGTACCGATCAAATAGCCCTGGTAACCGACCCTGCGCAAGTCTAAAACCTGATCCGGATCATCGATGGAACTTTCGCTAATGGGCAAATATTGAGTGGGAATTTGGTCGATCAGTCGGCGGCTATGTCCGATGTCTTCGGTAAAGTTCTGGAGGGCTCGATTATTGACGCCTACTATGTCCACGGCCTCGTTGATGTGTGCCAACTCTTCTGGCGAATGCAACTCACAAAGCACATCCAGCTCGTTTTCTTTAGCGGCCAAGGCGAGTTCGTGTAGCTGACCAGGGGCCAGACAAGCGGCGATGAGCAATACCGCGTCTGCCCCCATAGACCGCGCTTCGAAGATTTGGTACTCATGCCACACGAAGTCTTTGCGCAAAAGCGGAATATCAACGGTGTCTCTGACCTTGATAAAGTCGTCTGGCTTGGCGCCGAAGAAAAGCTCGTCAGTGAGTACAGACATGCCAGCAACACCCGCTTGCCGATAGCCCGCAGCAACACGCTGTGGATCGGCGGCCAGATTAATGTCCTTTTGAGAGGGGGATCGGCGTTTGAATTCCGCGATGAGGCCAAAGTCTGTTGAGGCTTCGATAGAACTTCGCAGGCTCTGGCGATCGCGCGCAAAATGGGGCGAGTCGTTTAAACTGCTCAATGGTCGATCTACTTGTCTGCGCTTGACTTCCGACCGCTTTTGGGTCATAATCTCCTCTAGGATATTCGCCATGCTGCAAAGGTATTAAAACCGCAACCAGCGCAGTACTTTTCCACTATCATTACATGCCGTCAGCAGTCTTCTCATACTCCTGTTCAGCAGCGGATGATGCGCTTTTGGGGCAATCTCGCACAGAGGCACCAATACGAAACGCCGGATGGCCAGGCGGGGGTGGGGGAGGATGAGGTCTTTGGTTTCTACGATTTGTCGATCCATCAGCAGCAAGTCAATGTCTATAGTTCTCGGCCCCCAATGTTCGTGGCGCTCACGGCCCAACTCCAGTTCGATTTCCTGGCATATAGAGAGACACTCCTCCGGACTTTTATTGGTCTCTATGGAGATGACCTGATTCAAAAAATCTGCCTGATCGGTACGGCCCCAGGCTGCGGTTTGGTACAAGGACGACTGTATGCTCATTCGGCCCAGTCTTTTCTCGCATAATATTCGGGCTTTCGCCAGGTAGATTTCTCGCGGGGCAATGTTGGATCCCAATTGGAGTAGCAAACTGGCCATCTCAACCTTTGTAAGGTGTCCTTGCCAAAATGGACCTTCCCAGGGTAACGCCATCTGCATATTCCAGCTCTCCACCGAAGCTGACGCCCCTGGCGATGTTGCTCACGGTCACATCGATTCCGCGCTCGTGGAGCTGCTTATTGATGTAGAAAATAGTCGTGTCCCCATCGATGGTTGGGCTGAGCGCCATGATCAGCTCCTGGGTCTCTGGCTGTGTGGCCCGCTGCAAGAGATCTGCTATGGTCAAATCTGCAGGCCCTACGCCTTCAATGGGTGCAATGAGCCCGCCCAGAACGTGATAGCGCCCTCGGAAGTGTTGGGTGTCTTCTATGGCCATCAGATCTCTTACACCTTCTACTACGCAAATCACCTTGCTGTCGCGGCTGGGGTCTTTACAGATGCCACAGATATCTTCATCGCTGAGGTTTCCACAAGTATTACAGGTTTTGATCCCCGCCCTCATTTTTTGAATAGCTTCTGCAAACTCGGTCGTCGTTTCTTCGGGTTGCTCCAACAAGTGGAAGGCCAATCTCAAGGCTGATTTGCGCCCAATACCCGGAAGAGCAGCAAAAGCCTCTACGGTGTCTTTAATGAGATTGCTTGAGAAGTTCATATTAGAATTTTCGTTCTCTTTTTATGGCTTTGAATAGTCATAAAAAGGAACTTTACGACTCCACAAAGAAAATCAATTTTGCTAACTGCCGAGCAAACCTCATTTTTGTGGCTTGTGTTTATAGAACAATAAAAGATAAGCAATCCGATATGGCCGAGGTGATTACGATGCCACGCATGAGCGATACTATGGAAGAAGGCAACATTGTTGCCTGGCTCAAGCAGGAAGGGGAAACGGTAGAACCAGGGGATACCCTGGCCGAAGTAGAAACCGATAAAGCCACCATGGAGCTGGATTCCTACTTTGAAGGGGTCTTGCTTCACATCGCCATAAAGGAAGGGCCAGTGCCAATCGATGCGGCCATAGCTGTTATCGGTGAAGAAGGCGAAGACTGGCAAGCGGCCTTGGATGCTGTTGGTGGAAACGGTGCCGCTACCGAAGCCAAAGAAGAGGTAGCTGCGGAAGCCGCCGCTGAACCCGCTCAGGTTGAGACGGCAAATCCAGAGCCTCAACCTGCCGCCGCGGCAGCGGATGATCGCATAAAGGCGAGCCCACTGGCTAAAAGTATGGCTAAGGAAGCCGGACTAGATCTAGCCACGATGAGTGGGAGCGGCGAAAATGGCCGAATCGTAAAAAGAGACATTGAGGCCGCCATGGCCCAAAATGGTGCTGCGGCTCCTGCTCCTGTAGCAAGTCCGACTCCAGCCCCTGCTCCACCGGCTGCTGTTCATGCTCCGCAGCCAGAGCCAGAGTCCAAGCCCAATGTGCCATCCTTCTCCTTTGGCGGTGGCGAGGCCAACTACGAAGATGCGCCGGTATCTCAAATGCGCAAGGTGATCGCCAGAAGGCTCAGCGAGTCTAAGTTTGGCGCACCTCACTTCTATCTTACGGTAGAAATCGATATGGGCGCGGCCTGGGATCTTCGCAAGCAGCTCAATGAGGTAGCACCGGTCAAGATCAGCTTCAATGACCTGATCCTGAAAGCTGTAGCCGTGAATCTGCGGAAGCACCCGGCCGTCAATTCCAGCTGGATGACCGACCACATCCGCTTCAATCACGATGTGAATATAGGTGTGGCTGTTGCCGTTACAGACGGCCTGCTCGTACCCGTTGTTCGTCATGCCGACATGAAATCTCTCTCTCAGATCAATGTGGAGGTCAAGGAGATGGCGGGCCGTGCGAAGAACAAGAAACTATCACCTGAAGAAATGAGTGGTAACACCTTTACCATCAGCAACTTAGGGATGTTTGGTATAGAAGAGTTTACGGCCATCATTAATCCGCCCGATGCATGTATTTTGGCCGTAGGTGGAATCATTGAAAAGCCAGTCGTAAGGCGTGGCGAGATCGTCCCGGGTAAGATGATGAAGGTTACCCTAAGCTGCGATCACCGCGTTGTAGATGGGGCTACTGGCGCTCAGTTCTTAAATGATGTAAAAGCTACGCTGGAAGAACCGGTGAGGTTACTTATTTAAACAAATCACTCAAGCTTTCTGCCTCTTGAGGCTTCATTCTACCTGCTAAAACTAATCTAAGCTCCCGCCTCCGCAGCGCGCTCTCGTAGCGCTGCTGCTCGATCTCGGTCAAGGGTAACACGGGTGGTACCTCCGATGGTTTGCCATTCTCTCTGTCCAGACCTACGAAGGTAAAGTAGGCGTGGTGGGTGCGTCTTTGGTTGGTACCCTGAAAGCTGGCAGCAAAGACTTCGACGAATACTTCCAGGCTGGTGCGGAAAGCTCGGGTTACGGTTGCTTCCAAGGTTACTACTTCGCCATTGAGGATGGGGTCGCCAAAGGCCACATTGTCTACAGAGGCAGTAACGACCGGCTTGCCGCAGTGTTTGCCGGCGCAGATGGCACAGACTGTATCCATCCAGCGCAGCATATTGCCGCCCATGAGGTTGTGCTGGGGATTGGTGTCGTTTGGCATGACCAGTTCGGTCATGATGGTCCGACTGTCGGTTACGCGCTTGGGCTCTTTGGCTGCTGGCATGGAAGGGGTGCGATTAAACGATCATTACGCCAGGCTTATCTAGGATGGGTAGCCTGCGCAAAAAGTCAGGAGTGATGGAACCCGCTACAAAAACAAATTTTTTGTCGAGCATATCCTCTCCCAGGTTGAATGATACCCAGTATTCATTGGCCAATTCGAATAGCTCGCGCTGAATGGGTTCTACCTTCACGGCCGATCGAGGCTGGACGACTTCAAAAAAATGGCGAAGTGTAGTGGTTACTTTGTCGCGACCTTCTAACTGGCCATAACCTTTGCTGGAAATGATGACATTTTCCAGGGCCTCGTCACGAAGGTTGATGAGATAGGTATCCCAGAGTTCTTCGCCAGTCTTTTCATCTGATCTGGGCACTATAGCTATAGCCACGTCGGTGACTTTGATTGCCTTAATGTCCTTTTTCATTTTCGGAGAGATTGGGTTATGGGGTGGTACCGAAACCGCTGTTCAAGTTTAGCGCCGCAAAGGTAGGGTTTATGTAGTTAGCTACCTAGTGGAGCGTTGTTCAAAAAAGTAAGCGGTCGTTCTGACTCATAATTTACACCTTAACGGTTTTCCACTTGCCGGTATTGAACAGGGCGTATGCCAATATGCCCAGCACACCATTGGCTATGAGCAGGGCATAACAAACACCTGCCAACCCCCACTCAAACTGAATACCAAAAAGGTAGCCCAGTGGCATTTCTATAATCCAGAATGCAATGAAGTTGAGCAAAGTAGGCGTGCGCGTGTCTCCAGCTCCGTTGAACGCATTGCTAAAGGCCATTCCCGCTCCAAACAAGGCATAGCCGAAGCCGAAGATGCGGAGGGCCAACACACCGGGCTGACGGGCAGCTTCTGCTTCGGCGAATGCATACACTAGTGGTTCTGCGGCCAGCACATATACAACACCGACAATGAGCATGTAAGCTGTAATGAGTTTTAGACTCATCCAGACACCTTTTTCGGCTCGATCAGCTTGTTCGGCACCTAGGTTTTGACCAACGAAAGTAGCTGTGGCATTGGCCAGACCCCAAGCGGGCAATAAGGTAAATATGACCAATCTGATAGCGACCTGATAGCCAGCCACGGTGGCATCACCACCGGTTTCTGCCACAATGCGCATGAGCACGATCCAGCTGGCTGAAGCGATAATGTACTGGAAAGCGCCGGTGCTGGCAATGCGAATGAGGCGGCGCATCATATCCATATCTATGCCCCATCTGCCCAAGCTCAAGTTGACCACTGATCGACCGCCAAGGAGTAAGTAGAGTTGGTAGCCAACACCTATACTGCGCCCGATGGTCGTAGCAATCGCTGCTCCGGTCACACCCATGGCCGGAATGGGGCCAAACCCGAAAATGAACATAGGGTCCAGAACGATATTGATGCCGTTGGCCAGCCAGAGTACACGCATAGCTTTGGTCGCCTCTCCTGCTCCTCGAAATACACCATTGAGCAAAAAGAGGATCATGATGACGGCATTGCTGCCATACATGATTCTAGTATACGTGGCGCCCTCGGCAACAACTTTCTCACTGCCACCTAGAAGCCTGAGCAAATCTGGAGCATAGACTACACCAGGCACTGCAATGAGCATACTGATCCCAATGGCCAGCCAAATGGCTTGTCTGGCGGCTTTTGCTGCATTTTGGGGCTCCTTCTCACCAATAAATCTGGCGATCATGGCCATGGGCGCAATGCTTAGTCCAATACCCAGGCTGTAGATGATGGTGAGGCTCACTTCCGTCAGGCCTATAGTGGTCAGAGCTTCGGTACTCACTTTGCCCACAAAGTATGTATCTACCAGGGAGAAAATAGACTCCATGGCCATCTCCAGCATCATGGGAATGGCCAGTAGAGCCATGGCTCGTTTTATAGAGCCCGTAGTGAAGTTGTTCTGCTCGCCACGCAACGACTCCTTGATTAGAGATAGGTATTTGCGCATGGCAAATAGTGCTTATGTGTATCGCCTAGTGTTAAGAGGAAACTAGGTAGGATTTTAACCCAGCCTATCTATGCAGTTCAAATCTTCGAATGCCTGCTTGAGTCTGGACTGAAAGCTGGCTTCGGCCTTGCGGAGCCAGTTGCGTGGATCGTAGAACTTCTTATTGGGCTTGTCGTCGCCATCGGGATTTCCGATCTGGCTTTGCAGATAAGCTTCGTTTTCAGCATGGAATGCTCTGACACCATCCCAGTAAGCCCATTGCAGATCGGTGTCGATATTCATTTTGATGGCACCGTAACCAATGGCCTCCCGAATCTCCTCCTGACTGGAACCCGAACCTCCGTGAAATACAAAATTGATCGGATTGTCCTGGCCGAGTCCCTTTTGCTCTCTGAGATGCTCCTGAGAATTCTTTAGGATAATGGGCCGCAGTTCCACATTGCCCGGCTTGTAGACGCCATGTACATTGCCAAAGGCGGCAGCGATGGTAAATCTATCACCTATCGCTATCAGCTTGTCGTAGGCCTGGGCCACCTCTTCAGGTTGGGTGTACAAACGGCTGCTATCGACATCGGTATTATCTACCCCGTCTTCTTCACCACCGGTAACGCCTAGCTCGATTTCGATGGTCATACCGATTTTGTGCATGCGTTCGAAGTAGCGTGCGCAAATATCCAGGTTTTCTTCTATGGGCTCCTCGCTCAGGTCGAGCATGTGTGAGCTGTACAGAGGAAAGCCCCTTTTGGCGTGAAAAGCTTCGCCAACTTCGAGGAGACCATCGATCCAGGGCAAAATTTTCTTAGCGCAATGATCGGTATGCAACACAACGGGAACACCATAGGCTTCGGCCATGGCATGAACGTGCATGGCTCCACTGATGCCGCCTTTTATCGATGCTTGCTGTTGACTGTTATCTAAGCCTTTGCCCGCAAAAAACGCAGCGCCCCCGTTAGAGAACTGAACGATGACGGGCGAGTTGACCGCTTTGGCTGTCTCCAGAACAGCATTGACGGTGCTACTGCTGGTGACGTTGACCGCCGGTAGCGCAAAATCATTATCATTGGCGTAATTAAACAGTTCGGTAACTTCGTCGCCGTGTAGTACACCAGCTCTAAATTTGGGTTTTGCCATGGTTTACTCAGTTTTGCACAAAGGAACAATTTTTTGATGAACCTTTTCTACGATTTAAACGCACAAGAAGGACTACATCTGCTGGCCGACGACGAAGCTCGACACCTGATACGCGTACTCAGGCGCAGGGTAGGTGACGAAGTGCAGGTGGTAGATGGAAAAGGAACTACTTACGTTGGTGTAGTGAGCGAACTGACGAAAACGAGCTGCACGCTCGACCTGCGGAAGTCCGAACAAAAAACCGTTCGGTCCACGCAGCCGATAACCCTGGCCGTAGGTCCCACTAAAAAGGCCGATCGAATGGAGTGGCTAGTGGAAAAGGCAACAGAGATCGGCTTTGATGCTTTGCAGCCAGTGCTCTGTGCGCATGGCGAACGGCCCAAACTACGGCTGGATCGATTGCAAAAGTCAGCTGTTTCTGCTATGAAGCAATCGCTCCAAAGCCACCTGCCAGCTATAAAAGACATGATCAGTTTACAGGCGCTTTTATCTATAGCCAATGAGGATCAAAAATTTATCGCTTATCTGGGGGAGGAATTGTCAGATACGCCAAAAAATTTGATCGAAGCCTACACCCCGCAGCCCGGTCGCGGCGTTAGTATCTTGATAGGTCCAGAAGGTGGGTTTAGTTCTGCGGAAGTAGGCAAAGCCCGCGAGTTCGGCTACCTTCCCGTTCGACTCGGACCCAATCGGTTGCGTACGGAAACAGCAGCCTTGTACGCCATACAATGCATTAATATTGCACAAAATTTAGCTCGTGATTAGACTGATAGCCATCGCCTCTTTTATTCTGCTAGTGAGCAGTTCCTCTCCCGATTTGAGCTGGCCCCACGCCTACTACTCAGCATCTG
>JBCDFE010000163.1:0-10678 GCA_039178745.1 Bacteroidota bacterium
GAGAAAAACCTGCTGACCGATGCCTCTATTCCTGTTATTGCCCGTATGCCACAACTCAATTCTCTAAACCTGTATGAAAATCGCATAACGGATGCAGCGGTTGGCAACTTGGCAGAGATAGATCGGCTGGAAAGTTTATTTGTCTGGCAAACCCATATTACAATAGCAGGTATAGATCAACTACAAAGCTTAAAGCCCGAACTAAAAATCTACAATGAGTAAAGATGCCTTCTTAAACTCGCTCTAGCTTAATAGGTGCACTACCCCCAGCATTCCACTGGCAGACGTATAGATTTTTATCTTCGTCTATGCATACATCGTGCCCGTGCCAGATAGGCTTGGAATCGAGTTGATAGCTAGGTTGTAGTTTGCCATCGATGTACTCCGGCGCTGTACCTCCAGGATTAGAAACAACGCGGTCACCTTCTAAAACCGTTACAAAGCCCGTATGATCAAGCCAGTGCCACCTACCCCCCAAAGGTGTGGACCAGCAAACACCAGCATAGATATTGGTCTCGTCTACAACTGCTCGACACGGCCACATGTTGGACAATTCCAGGGATCTGACGAATTCGCCCTCCAAGCTGAAAAATTTATAGCAGTTTTCTGCTCGCGAACTACAAATCAATAATGGCTGGTCAGGATCTCGTAAATCTAAAGTTACACCATGGGCATTTTGTAAATTATAATTGCGATCAGCGTTTTCGTGACCACCCCACTTATTTATGAACCGCCCTTGAGCGTCGTAGTGTAAAATAAAGTCCTGACCATATCCATCCGCTACATAAATATCACCATTGGGACCTATGGCAACCTCTGTCGGACAAAAGTGCTGCCCAGGTTCGTATACTCCAATGGTCTGTGGGTGCCCTATGTCAAAAATAACTTTCCCGTCTAAGGTGGTTTTGGTAACCCGCCCATTGTGCTGGGTTAGCTCTCCACGGCGATTGACATACCAGCCAGAATCAGTTATGTACAAGAATTCCTCATCGCCTTCTTGATTAATAGTAAGTCCATGCCCTCCCGGATAGGCTGTGCCCCAATAATCGAGCAGCTTTCCACTCTTGTCAAAGATAAGTATGTTGTTGTTTGGGTGATCACCCAGCATAAATAGACGTCCACGGCTATCTATGACCATTTCATGGCAATTGAGTAGCGGCGTCCGCGTTGGGCTGACTCTTGCCCAGTCATTAACTAGCTTATACTGGTAGCTACCATGCCCTAAAATGACATCGTCAGATACTTGTCTTTTATGGCTGCCGATCCCTTTACCAAGCAATGGCATTGTAATAAGGCCCGTCCCAAAGCTCAGGCCTGCACGCAAGACTTTGCGTCTTTTCATTTGTCTGGTATTTAAATAGACTCAAGTCAGAATTCCGTTGACCAGGTGGCCATGTACATCCGTGAGGCGATAGCGTCTGCCTTGATGCTTAAAAGTGAGTTTTTCATGATCAATGCCGAGTAGGTGCATGAGCGTGGCGTGAAAATCATGTACATGAACCGGATCTTTGACTATGTTGTAGCTGAAATCGTCGGTTTGCCCATAGGAGAACCCTGGCTTAACACCGGCTCCGGCCATCCACATGGTAAAACAGCGCGGATGGTGATCTCTGCCGTAATCATCTGGTGTAAGCTTGCCTTGTGAATATACCGTTCGCCCAAATTCACCACCCCATATCACGAGGGTATCTTCGAGCAATCCACGTCTTTTCAGGTCTTTGAGTAAAGCTGCTGTGGGCTGATCGACCTCTTTGCACTTTTGGCGAATACCACTTGGTAGAAATAGATGGTGATCCCAGCCCTGATGATATAGTTGAACAAATTTGACGTCTTTTTCGAGCAGCTTCCTAGCCAGCAAACAATTGGCTGCATACGTACCCGGATCTCTGCTATCTGGGCCATACAGGTCGAAAACTTCATCTGGCTCGTCGGAAAGGTCGGTCACTTCGGGAACAGACGTTTGCATGCGATAAGCCATCTCGAACTGCTTGATTCTATCGCTTACAGCAGGGTCATTGTATGCGTCTTCCTGAAAAGCATTCAACCTGCGTAAGTGCTCGATCATATCTGCCCGGTCCTGGCCTGTATAGCCTTCGGGGTCATTGAGGAATAGGACCGGATCTTTGCCCGATCGAAACTGTACCCCCTGATGGTGGGTTGGCAAAAAACCATTGCCCCAAAGGCGCGCATACAGTGGCTGGCCAGAAGCGTTTTTGGACACTAGAACGATGAAAGACGGCAGGTTTTCATTGTCTGATCCGAGGCCATAGCTCAGCCAAGAACCAATAGACGGTCGCCCTGCCAACTGGTGGCCTGTTTGTAAGAAGGTAATGGCCGGATCGTGATTGATCTGCTCAGTGAACATAGATTTGATGAAGCAGATATCATCGACCATAGTTGCAGTATGCGGCATAAGTTCACTAACCCAGTCTCCGCTTTGGCCATACTGCTTAAAATCAAAAAGGGAGGCAGTAACCGGTAGCGTTGATTGCTGTGCACTCATGCCCGTAAGTCGCTGATCGCCTCTAACGGATGCGGGCAGATCTTCGCCATGCATGTCTGCCAGAATGGGTTTGTAGTCAAAAAGATCCATCTGAGAAGGACCGCCACTCATGAATAGATAAACGATGCGCTTGGCTTTGGGCAGCAGCTGCTGGAAGCCATTTGATGCCGTATTGAGCAATGACTTTTCCGATGCTGGTGCCGCACTGCTCCCACCTAAAAAGGACTTCCCAAGTAGCCCAGCCAGTGCCGTTGCCCCTAAACCGAGCGAGGTTTTGACCAAAAATTCACGCCTATCCAGGCCTTTTTTGAGGGTGTTGAAACGTTTACTCATCGTAATATGGTTACTGCCTCAGAACACATGATCACACTAGCCAGGACCGTGTTGGCATATAGATCTTCATGTTCAGCGGTGACATAAATAGGAGTTTGGCCTATGCTAAGCAGACCATTGGGTTTGTCGATCCTATCTCGAAATTTTTGATGCTCGTAGGCTTGTATGTTCATCAATGCAGCTAGTTCTTCTGGTGTAGGCTCCCGACCACTTAGACTGAGATAGGCCCTTCTGACACCAGTTTCCAGATGCTCTTCGCGACTAATTTGCAATCCGATTATCCTGGCGGCCTCCAGGAAGGTAGGGTCGTTCATCAGAGTTAGCGCTTGCAGGGGCGTATTCGTGTTTTGGCGGCGTACGGTACATTCGCTTCGATCGGGTACATCGAAGACAGCCAGGGTTGGGTTGGGCACAGATCGCTTCCAAAAAGTGTACAAGCTTCTTCTGTAGAGACTATCACCGCTATCTGGATCGTATACCATGTTATTGATCTTCCAGAGTCCTTCTGGCTGATAAGGCTTTACACTTTCGCCGCCAATCCTATCATTTAAGAGCCCGCTAGCTGCCAAAGCATTGTCGCGTATCATCTCTCCGGTCAAGCGGCGCGCTGGTCCTCTGGCCAGGAGCACATTTTCTACATCTTGCTCTAAAAGCTCACCGCTCGTGCGGGAAGACTGCCTATAGGTGCGTGACATTACAATCTGCTTGACGAGTTTCTTAACATCCCAGTCACTGCGCATAAAATCTACAGCCAACCAATCGAGCAATTCAGGATGATCCGGAAAATCTCCTTGATTGCCAAAATCTTCTACAGACTTGACTAGCCCACGATTAAAAAAGAGTTGCCAATAGCGATTGACGGCTACTCTTGCCGTGAGCGGATGATCTGGATGAAACAACCACCGAGCCAAGCCGAGTCGATTTCGTGGCAAAGAATCGGACATGGGCATAACCGATGCCGGTGTTGCAGAAAAGACCTCTTCACCATATACATCGTACTGTCCACGCTCTAAGATATAGGCTGGCCTTCGCTGGGGCATCTCGCGCATCACCATGATTTCAGATACGGCCTCAGCTTCACTCACATATACAGATCGAGCTTCGTCAAGTGCGTTCTTAAGGGCTGAATAAGTCGCTGATTCGTTGCGTAAACTCTGCGCATATAGCAGGTTTTGTTGATCTAGCGAAAGCTCTGCAAGTGGGCGCTCGACCCAAGAGACAGCTTCTTGTGGTTTTGCTCTATGCAACAAATCCAGGGCCGACAGTTCTTTTTTGAAGATGTAGATCTCATCGATCATACCCTCACGCAGGCCTGCCCCCCGCCACCTACCCCCAAACTGGATTCCCGGCTCTATGGGCTCTGGGTAAATAACATCGACCAAATTGTGAAAGATGATGTCTTTGTACAGATTATCTATCTCTATGACCGTCTCCTGTTCTACTCCATCCAAGTAAACCCGAAGCCCTTCGGCTGTACTTGAACCATCATAGGTAATGGCTACATGAACCCATTGCGATCTGGGGAAACTATTGGTTGTATACTCATTAATGGCATTGTCGGGATAGGTATGTGCCATCATAAGCTCCAAGCGGTCATTGACCAGCTTTAGATGGAAACCCCGGTATGCGTGTAAGCCCGTGCCATAGCCTTTGTGCACCAAGTAACCTTCCTGCAATGAGTCTGGCACATATACCTGAAAAGCCACCGTGAAAGGTTGACTACGACTGAAAACACCTACGTCTTGCAGGTCTAGCCAGGCATCTCCATCAAATTTTAGTGCTTGACCCCGCCATCCGTCTACAAGCAAAGGGTGTTCAGAATCGGAGAATTGCCGATCCATCTTGGCCCGCTGGGAAGGATTCAAGCGATTCCCCATGCCTACGTCATCAAGCGGAAAATGAGCGATGGGTTGGATATTGCTCGTATTGAGCAGGCTCCTGCGATGAGGTAGATCATCGAGATAATCTTGTAACTCTTCGGTATCTACGGCAAGCATACTCTCAATATTCATCTCTAGTCTACAGGCAATTTCTTGCAAGGAATCTAACTGGTGAGATTGCGCTTCGGTAGGTAATAAAAGAGCTGGAGTTGGTGTGGCACCCTCCCAGGAAATGAGGCCAGATTCGTTGATGTTATTGAAGAAGCTATACAGCTCGTAGTAATTCTTTTGGCTGATGGGGTCGTACTTGTGGTCGTGGCATTTGGCGCAAGCCACCGAGAGGCCCATCAAACCCTTTCCCAGCACATCGGTTCGATCAGAAACATAAGCGACCCTAAACTCTTCGTCTATGATGCCATCTTCTGCATTTTGAGGATGAAGTCGATTAAAGCCGGTCGCAATCATTTGATCACGGGTAGGATTGGGCATTAAATCACCAGCTAGCTGCCAACTCACAAATTCGTCATAAGATTGATTTTTATTGAAGGCCTCAATGACCCAATCTCGCCATGGAGACATGTCTCTATACCTATCAGCGAGATAACCATGGGTATCGGCAAACCGAGCCAGGTCGAGCCAGTCTACAGCCATGCGTTCGCCATAATGTAGTGAAGCAAGCAAGCGGTCTACCTGTCGTTCATAAGCTCCTGGCTCCGTGTCGGTCAGAAAGACCTCGACCTCTTCGGGTGTCGGCGGCAGGCCGGTAATATCGAAAGAGAGTCTGCGCAACAAGATGGTCCTGCTTGCTTCCTCACTGGGAGAAAGTCCTTCTTGTTTAAGTCGATTGTAGACGAACGCATCAATAGGATTAAACTGCCATGCCTTATCTCCGACTGTAGGTGGTTGAATATCGACCTCTGGCGCTGTAAATGCCCAGTGAGATTGATATTCAGCTCCTTGCTCGATCCACTTGATCAATATGGCTTTCTCTCTGGAACTCAAGGTGAGATTCGACTCTTTGCTGGGCATGATCAGATCGGGATCTTCAGATACAATACGATGATAGACCTCAGACCCCGATAGGCTGCCAGGCTTAATACCCACTTTCCCCGGATCTGTTTGCAAGGCTGCGTAGGCATCTGTAGGATTGTCGAGTCTCAATCCTGCAGCGATTTTGTTTTTGTCGTTACCATGGCAGGCAAAGCAACGATCAGATAAAATGGGTTTGACGTGTAGGTTGTATTCAATCTCGTCGGGAAGCGCATTGTAGGCTTCGGTTAGCTGTTCGGGAACCGGGCTTCCACTAGTACTGAAAAACCAAACCACTAACAAGCAGCAACTGATGAATAAAACCGTATTTCTATTTGCAAATCGACTAATCACAACCGCTATGTAGCGCTATTTTGTTTTTGAATTTATAAAAGTATGGCACAGCTGGGCCGAACGCCGTACTGGCATACTCTACAAAAACTGAATAAGGCCCGATTCGATAGGTTTTGGGACTTGTTTCATCTATAAATTTCTATTTCGGGCAGCTTTCCGAGGGTTTATGTTCTAATCCTTCGTCTTACCTTTTGAGCGGAAATTTTGAGGCTTGGACCTAAAGAAAATTCAATCGGGGAACGAGCGGGAAATCCGCTCGCTGACCAGGCAGGTGTCTGAATGGACCTTTGGTGCGGTATTGCTCATGCTCAAGAGCAGGCAAGATGCAGAAGAGGTTGTTCAGGATGCGGTGCTCAAAATATTGACCTTGCTCATAGAAGGAGATAAAGCCAGCTCGGGGCTGAAAGACCAACAAGCGTTGAAAGCCTGGGCATTTCAGATTGCCATCAATAAAGCCAAAGATCGCATCAAATGGAACAACCAACTGAAGCGCAAAATCTGGAAAGAAACGGATGAAGTACATGTGGCCGACCTGCGGAAGTACAAAACCCAAAAACCACTGGAGCCAGAAGAGAAAATGATTCAAAACGAACAGTTGGGAAGCCTTTGGGAAAGTATAGAACAGTTGCCCGTAAACCAGCGCGAAGCCCTGGTGCTGGTCAAGGTGGAAGGATATAGTATGAAAGCAGCTGCGAAGATTTTGAACACGAGCCCAAAGGCCATTGAAAGCCTGCTCTCTAGAGCAAAGGTCAAATTGAAATCCATTTTGGCTCAACAACAAAATAATGTATGAAGCAAGATTTCGAAAAACTATGGGATGAGCTGGGAGAAGACATCAAATCCGGACCCACAGAGGCTTTTGTACAACAGTTGCAGAAGAAAGCATTGTCGTATGCCGAAACCAGGGTGCGATTCAACCGGTCTGTTTTGCTGGGCATAGTGCTATTTGTACTGCTCATAGTCGGCATAAACATCTATGTGCTGAGTCAAGCTGAACCAGAGACGCAAGATCCTGAAACCAATGAATACGTACCCGTAAAATCATTATACGATGAAGAGAATTAGAACCTTGAGCATCTTGGTCGGCCTGCTGATATTAGTTAATCTGGGATTGGTTTTTTGGCTTTTAAAACCTCCGAGAAGGCCAGACAGCGAGGCGCGAGCAGGAGCTAGAATTCAACGTATTTTCCAATTTGATGATGAACAAATGGAACAAACACGCCGCAGCCGCGATCGCCACAAAGCCGACCTGGCCGAGCGCATGGACGAACTCGACGAGTTATCTATCGCATATTATACATCCACAGATAGCTTGGCCAAACTTGCTTTGCTGGATCAGCTGCTCGAAGTAACTCAAATGATTTATGGCATAAATGATCGTCACTTTGAAGAGATACGCCAAATTTGCAATGAGGATCAACTACAGCATGTGCAGGGTTTAATCCGCTCACTGGTGCTTCGAAAGAAGCAATAATCATTGCCTCGGTGGAGGCCCACCACCAGGCGGACGCCTGCCTCCTGGTGGCGGCCCCGGTCTTCTTTCCACGTACTCTCCCACCAGGCATCGACCGATATAGGGGTATTCATCCGTCACGATATAAGCATATTCATCATCTATCCAGATGCCATTGCACACATCTAAATCGCCCAAGCCAGACACATACTCCCAATCTGCCTGATAAATGCCATCGGCTTGTGTATTGGCCAGGTCGATATTTCTTCTTTGATGAGGATTGCTGTAGACACAATCGGTTCCTTCCCGGTTTTCACCTATCAAACGATAGCTGGACTTGTATTGGCCAGACCTGGAGTAATAGATTAAAAATCCATCCATAGCAAAGCCGATATGCACGAGATCCTCTTCTTCGTGCACATGCTCGACCAGACTGGTTGGCGCACCATGATAGTGATAGGCCCCGGTTGGCTGAACATGAGCGTGATTAAAATCGAGTCCCAGGTCAATAAAATCCTGAACGGCCTCTATCCGATAATTTTCTCCAGATTCGCATTGTACCACCTCTGCTGTGCCGGGCTCGAATTTTATGCCATTTACCGCCACGCCGGGTTCTCTTACCCAATTCACTTCGCCTGTATAGCTAGGTTTGATGGGGAATCTATAGGTTCTTTGCTGGGCGCTTATGCGATTGGGGTTGCCAGAATTAGGGAAGCTTCCAGTCCGGTGATTCGGCAACGCATTAGTTGTCATTACACGATACTCCCCTCGAATGATGACGTTGGTCTTAGTGCCGTGATCGGCATCTTCTATGCGATAATCGCCCAGGTAGTTATCGAATGCTGTCGGGGTTTGTCTGGCCTGCTGTGCCTGGCAGGAAAGCACCGCGATCAAGGGTAGAAAAAGGTAGTTGTTCATGGCTTCTTCGGGATTGTAGGACCGAATTCAAAATCAATTGATTGGTATTCGAGTCTCATTTAAAACAAAAGACGATGAAGAATCATAAAATCCTTCGCCAAAAAAGAAATAATAAAATTTTCAAGTACTCCCGAGGGATTCGCCTATGGCTCATCGTCTTATCGATCAAAACCATCTTATGAACAACGCAAAATTATTTTTACTGGCTATCCTGGTGCTGAATATTTGGTCTTGCCAATCAGATGACGATAGCAATAGCCCTGGCACTGGAGGCGAAAATGAAGGCACACTTCACCTGGCGTTTTCCGAATTCAATAGTGAGGCCTATACCATTCTTTTAGATGGAGATGAGGTTATCATAGAAACCAACGACTTGCCCAACCATACGTCGCCTTACTGGTCGAATACGACGGGGCGAATGGGCACCCCCCCCTCTGCCGTGGATCATCCGCTATTTGTCGAGCCCACAGTTACGAGCCATGAGAATATGGCCCCTGGCAATATCGATGATTTTACGGGCCTATTCCAGCTAACCGTTCCGGCCAACCCTCAAAAGGCAAGCAGTGCGAGTCGAACAGGCCTTGGACCCATTGGCCTGGCGGTAAGTGGTGCTGTGATCTACAACGACCAGGAAGGGCCAAACAACCCCATAGATGATGCGCTGCCTTCTCTAGACTACTCAGCAGCCCACACGGGCCCACAGAGCTACCACTATCATCTGGAACCCAAAGCATGGTCTGATGACGACGATGTCTTGATCGGTATTATCAGTGATGGGTTTTTCATCTATGGCCGCAAATGTAGTTCAACCGGCGACTACCCCACCGATTTAGATGAGTCTGGAGGGCACACACACGCCACCCAGCACAGTGAAGGAGAGGAAGAGTACCACTACCACATCAAGAACGAGCGCTACCTCAATCAATACTACATCATTTTTCCAGACGACTACCAAGGCACACCCAATGCAATTAATTAGTCTGATCATCGTGCTGCTTTTTTGCGCCTGCCGTCCTGTTTGGATAGAGGAGACTGCACAGGCCAAACAGTCTATCGAAGGATCCGAAGACCCCTCTATCATTTCGGATACCATAGCTGAAGACCATCTGATCATACAGCGTGAAACCGGTCTGGTGCTACTAAATGGGCATCCGTATAGTGGAGCTTCAGTAGCCTATCATACCAGCCATCAGCTTGCTACCTATACCGAGTACCTGAATGGAAAAAAGCACGGCCTATACCAGAGCTGGTTTTCCAGTGGTCAACGTTCTTTTTCTGGTTACTACCTCGAAGGTCGCAGGCATGGGCATAGTGCGAGTTGGTGGACCAATGGCTGCCTGCGCACCGAGTCCAATTTTGTGCGTGGAACAGCCCACGGCATCCAACAGGCCTGGTACCAAAGTGGTGCGCTGTTTCGAGTCATCAGACTTGTAGATGGCAAAGAAGAAGGCTTACAACAGGCCTGGCGCGAGAACGGCAAGCTGTACAGCAACTACGAAGCCAAGAACGGGCGCATCTATGGACTAAAACGAGCACACCTTTGTTATCAGCTATCCGACGAGGTCATCCAGTAAAATACGATCAAACATGTATCTGAAATTTGTATCAATTGCCCTCGCGTGCATATTTGCAGCCTGCGCACCACCAACCGTACAAGAAGAGACCACCTCTCCATTGCCTTATTATAGTGAAGCAACCTTCACTCCGCATTGGTTGGAAGCCAACGACCCTGAGCTGGCTACTTTCCATCGAATTCCCGATTTCTCCCTCGTCAATCAAATGGGAGAAACCATTGATGAAAAAACGTTTGCAAGAAAAATCTACGTGGCTGATTTTTTCTTCACCACCTGCCCAGGTATATGCTTAGGCATGACAGAAAACATGGCATTGCTGCAAGCGGCTTTCCTCGATTATCCTGATGTTCTTCTGCTGTCTCATTCCGTTACGCCTGCCATCGACTCTGTCGCTAGGCTTCGCGAGTATGGGCTCGAAAACGGAGTAGATCCCAGCCGTTGGCATCTGGTTACCGGAGATAGAGATGAGATATACCAACTGGGCAGGCAGGCTTACTTCGTCGAGGAGGATCTCGGAATTGGCCGGAGCAATGAGGAGTTTCTGCATACCGAAAATTTTGTCCTGATCGATCAGAATCGGCACATACGTGGCATCTACAACGGTCTCAAGCCCGCATCAATACGCCAGCTGATA
>JBCDFE010000164.1:0-10649 GCA_039178745.1 Bacteroidota bacterium
GAACGCATGAAAGCTGAGCATGACAAATTTTGGGACCAGAACGACAGAAAAAGCCTGGCCGCCGAGCAAGGGCTCCGACCTGTGGAAGTCTATACCTTAGCCAGCATAGTCGAAAAGGAGAGTTTGCGCCCCGAAGAGAGACCACGAATCGCCGGTCTTTATCTCAATCGCCTTCGGCAGGGCATACTCTTGCAGGCCGATCCTACAGTGGTCTTTGCCAATCGAATTTTTGACGTTGGTCGTGTACTATTTCGTCATCTGGAAATAGACAGTCCATACAATACCTACAAATATACTGGCTTGCCGCCCGGACCCATCGCCATGGCTTCGCCCGGTAGCCTAGACGCCGTCTTGAACCCGGAAGATCACGATTACCTGTTTATGTGTGCAGTCGGTGATGGCAGTGGTAAGCACAATTTTGCCAAAACGAACGCAGGTCATGCGCGCAACATTCGGGTGTATCAGGAGAATCTTAGATCCCGTGGAATTCGGTAAATAACCAAGAATGTTTGAGAACCAAGAGGCAAGACCTTAGAGACAAGAGGTGCCTTGAGCTTAGGGATTGGTTTGTGCTGAGCATTAGATCAATAAGTCTAGTGTTTAGAGCAAAGAGCAAAGAGCAAAGAAGAAAGACTTTGTACTAGGCTGTCTTTTCTCTTCAATCTTTGCTCTAAGTTTCCAGAGTGAAAATACAATCCTCAAGAACAAAGAAAACTCCAAGCTCAACGCCCATCTTGGCTCCTGTCTCTAAAGTCTTGGTTCTAAAAAGCACCAGAAATCAATCGGATACTAGCCTCCTCCCTTCGCTTCAGCAAGTGCTTGTTTATAAGTATCAATCGCTCGCTCTCTGCCAAATTTGTGCTCCACAATGGGATCGGGATACTTCGAGGTACCGTACTCGGGCACCCATCGCTTGACGTAGGTATAGTCTTTGTCGAATTTCTTTTGCTGACTATCAGCATTGAAGATGCGAAAATAGGGTTGAGCATCGGTTCCGCAGCCAGCTGCCCACTGCCAACCACCATTGTTGCTGGCCAGCTCGAAGTCGAGTAGATGACGGGCAAAATGAGCCTCGCCCCACTGCCAGTTGATGAGCAGGTGCTTGGTCAGGTAGCTGGCCGTGATCATGCGTACGCGGTTGTGCATATAGCCCGTAGCTGCGAGCTCTCGCATGCCCGCGTCGACGATGGGAACACCCGTTTTTCCAGCCTTCCAGGCTTCGAAATGTGCTTCATTATCCGTCCATGGAATACCAGCATACTCAGGCCGAAATGGAGCATCCACCACATGTGGAAAGTTCTGAAGGATGTTGCTATAAAAATCGCGCCAGATGAGCTCATTGACGTAGGTGTCGTTGAGCTTGAGTGCAGCCAGCGCTTTTTGCCGAATGGAGATGGTGCCGTGGCGAAAGTGAACGCCCAGTCTGCTCGTACCTTCTTGGGCTGGGAAGTTGCGCGTTTCATCATAGGTCCGAATCAGGCCACGAGCTACCGAAGTCGGAGGAAACTCGACATCTGATTTGGTAAAACCCATATCGGATAGGGTAGGGATAGGCTTTGGATCGGACACCTGGCTCAGGTTCTGATAGTAGTCTTCGCAGGGATAAGGCTTGAGAAAGTAGGAGATTCTTCTCTCTTTTCCGTTTTCTTCAATCAGACTTTCGCGGGTCGATAGCTTTTCCCGCCATTTCCTCATGTACGGTGTGAAAACAGTATATGGGCCTCCGGCATTTTTTTGGATTTCATGCCCCTCGAAGATGACGTGATCCTTAAAGTCATGCCATTGGCCATCGTGACTTTCTATGAGATTTTTAATGGCTTCGTCCCGATCTTGGGCGTAGGGCTCATAATCGCGATTGGTGTAAATCGCTGAGACGTTAAATTCATCAATGATTTGAGGCCATAATTCCTTGGGCTTGCCATAGTACACGCGCAAGGCGCTGCCGTGCTCCTGATAAGCCTCATTTAGCTCGTTCACTGACTGGTGCAAGAAGCTGACTCTGGCGTCGTCCTTATCCTCCAGCTTGTCGAGTATTTCCCGGTCAAAAATGAAGATGGGTTGTACCGGTTCGCCGGCTTTCAAGGCCTCGTACAAACCCGCATTATCGAAGGCGCGCAAATCGCGGCGGTGCCAAAAAATAGTCATGAAGGAGCTTTAGCATTGGCCTCCACCGGAGGCCAATGCTAAAGCAGAAAAGAGCTGGTTTTGTTCACTCTCGAAATCGGCGAGGGATGTAGTAAAAGAGTGGCAGGTCGTAGAGTTGCTCTCCGTCAATATCTACTACGGTCAAAATTGGAGAATAGCCAATCGGAAGAACAGATAACTCCGCTTTTTTCGCATTCCAGCCCCAGTACTGGACCAATCGAATTTGATTGACCATGTCTGGATTTGTCTCATTCTCTATAATTTCGATTTGCTGGCTAAAGTCTACAGGATCAAAAGTAATTACGGTATCTACTGAAGAGCGAAACATGGCTCGGTCCGAAGCGCTTAGATCGGAGTAGCGTCCATCGGAACTCACGAAATTATCTGAGCGACCTGATTCGATGAGATCGAAGATTTGACGGATCATCTCCTCCTTGCTTATTTGATTGCCAGGAAGATCGATAGCTTTGTCAAAATCAACATTCCTTACATGCTGATCGATCATATTCCATTTTCGTTTATTGAAATTCAGGGGTTTACTTACAGATTTAATCGGGAAATAAATCGCTGGCCTAGAGTCTTGATTCATTGGGGAGTCCATTGATACAGGCTCTCTTAGATATCCGTAAATAGGTTCCTGCTCGATCTGCCCATCAGCCATGTAATTCAACCGGAATTTCACCCCAACCTCAGTAAAGGTCAATGGATCGGTAACATTTTCTACAAACTCTACCGATTCTTCAAAAGTCACCGGGTCATAGAGATAAACCGTATCAATCATGCTGAATAAGGCATTTACCTCGTCTACGTTTATGGCATCGGCTAGTCCTGGGTCTGCAAAAGCAGTTAAGTCACTATCCAGCATGGCTTGCATGATCTGTCCGCCCATATGTAGGCTCGCAAACTTATCTGCTTGCCCCATAGCCTCAGAGGTCGGTCTGCGCAGCAGTTGAGTGCATCGATCATCACCACTTTCGGTTGGCAAAGTTGTCAATAGCACATCAATTTCAGCCGACCAAAGTACGGACTGGCTATGAAGACAAAAATGAAAGAGAAAAATGACTAAAACGGTAAATAAGTATCTCATAATGTTCAAGATATTATTTGCGGGTTGAAGTTATCTTCAACCCACAATCAATTACAAACTATTACCCCGAGCTACCAGATCTCGAAATTCAGCTTTAAAACCATGTTTATCTCTTAGATTTAATCTATCCAGCCACCTAAGAATGTCATCGTAGGTACCCTCGCCGCTGTACTCGGATTCGCGCAAAAGCATACTGAACAAAGCTACGCTGGCTGTAAACTGGGTGAAACCGGAAGCCTCTTCGAAGGACAGCCCACGATCAAAAACCGGTAGCTCCAAAGGTATACTGGTATCGCTATTCGGTAGCTTATATCTGAAGTCTATTGTGAAAGTCGGTGCCTGAGAAGACAGCGTGGCACCAGCGGGTACAATCTCGTAAAGAGCTGTAATATTCTGATTGGCACCGATCTCTCCGGCATCCTTGGTATCGTCTTCGAAATCTTCCTCACTAAGTATGCGGTTTTCATAACCGATCAGCCGGTAAGACTGCACCACATCGGGATCAAATTCGACCTGCACCTTCACATCTTTGGCGACCGTGTAGAACTTTTCATAGCCGTAGATGAAGACTTTGCGCAGCTGCTCGACATTGTCGATATACTCGTAGGTGCCATTGCCATTGTTGGCGATTTGCTCCAGCATGCCGTCATTCAGATTGCCCCTGCCCACGCCGAGGACAGTCAGGAAAATTCCAAAATCGCGTTCTTTCTCTATGATTTCGATCAGCTCGTCCTGGCTGGCAGGGCCTACATTAAAGTCGCCATCAGTACCGATTACAATGCGATTGTTGCCACCTTCGATAAAGTGCTCTCGAGCGATCTCATAAGCAGTCAGAATACCCGCTGCCCCGGCTGTACTTCCACCAGAACCCAATCGATTGATGGCGTTTTTGATGGTTGTTTTGCGATCTCCGGCAGTAGATTCGAGTACGACTCCAGCTGATCCTGCGTAGGTGACAATGGCCACCCGATCTTCACTCGTCAGCTCGTCTACAAACAGCTTGAAGCCACTTTTGAGCATTTCGAGCTTGTCTTCACTGGCCATAGAACCGGACACATCGATGAGGAAGACAAAATTGGCCGGGGGCAGATCGTTTTTCGGTAGTGGCATGCCCTTGATACCGATGCGTACCAGCTTATTTTGCTCGTTCCATGGGCACTGACTCACTTCTCCATTCAGGCTGATCGGATGGGCTGCATTTTCGTAGGAATAATCGAGATCGAAATAGTTGATCAGCTCTTCAGTACGTATGGCTCCGGCAGGAGGAATCGTACTGTTTTGCTGTAAAAATCGGCGCACATTGGCATACGAAGCTCCGTCGGCATCTATAGAAAATGTCGAGACCGCTTGCTGACTAACGGGCATAAAAGGGTTTTCGGTTATCTCGTTGTAGCGATCACCGGGAGTTGGCAATTCCTCGCTGTCTAATTGGAAATACTCGGCTTCAGAAGCAGGAGGGGGAGGCGGTGGTGGCGGTGATTGAGGAGAGTTTGTTTGATGCTGAGGCATTTCCATACGCAAAGCCTCTGCGCCGTCTATATTCTTGTGGCAGGCAGAGCATGCAATTAAAATAAATGCGGAAAAAAGAAGGATGAATTGTTTCATTGGGGATTCGGTTTTAATGCGAGATGCATTTTTTTGCAGTATGGATGTTCGAGATCGAAGAATTGCATAAAACAAATTGCTTTTCAGAACTCATGAGCAACTTTTGAAAAGCACCCAAGCCCTATCTTTGCGCGCCAAATTCAAACAAATGCAGGACGGGTTTCAGGTCTTCAAATTCGGCGGTGCTTCCATAAAAGATGCGGCGGCCATCAGGAATGTAGCAGCTATTCTGGAAGATTTTCAAGGACTTCCGCTGGTGGTGGTCATCTCGGCTATGGGAAAGACCACCAATGCTCTGGAAGAGGTATTGAAGCTGTATCGGGCCGGACAGCAGGAAGCGGCCAGGGAAGCTCTGTACGCCATACGAGATCAGCACCGTTCGGTAGCTATGGAATTATTTGGTGAAGCCGGTATACCTCCAGAATTAGCCGATCACCTCAACGACCTCATGGTGCCCGTCGAGTGGCAGCTGGAAGACGAACCCAGCGATAATGGCGACTTCGACTACGATCAGATCGTTTCACTAGGTGAGCTATTCAGTACGCTCATCATAGCTGCATACCTCAATCAAAATGGCAGAAAGACCTTTTGGCTGGATGCGCGAGACGCCATACTTACCGACGACATCTACCGGCAGGGTGGGGTGCAATGGCCCGAAACCCAAAAGAGAATACAATCGCTGGTACCGCCCCACATAAAAGCCGGTGAGCTGGTGCTGACTCAGGGATTCATCGCCTCTACCAGCGATCTCAATACCATCACCCTGGGCAGAGAGGGCTCGGATTACACAGCGGCTATTTTCAGCTATTGCCTCGATGCCGAACGGATGAGCATCTGGAAAGACGTCCCTGGCGTGCTGACTGCCGACCCGCGGAAGTTCAAAAATGTAAGCAAACTAGACCGCCTGAGCTATCGCGAAGCCATAGAAATGACCTACTACGGCGCCAAAGTCATTCACCCGAAAACCATCAAACCGCTTCAGAATAAGAGCATCCCCTTGCAGGTGCGTTCCTTCATCGATCCGGCAGGCGAGGGTACCCTCATTTCCGATGCCCTGGAAGACGAAGCCTATCCCGCCATGGTTGCCGTAGAAGACGGTCAGGCGCTGGTACACGTGAGTACCCGAGATTTCAGTTTTGTCGCCGAGCAGCACATCAAGGAGTTTTTTGATTTGATCGCCGAATTGCGCCTGCGAGTCAATATGATCCAGAATACAGCCATTGCCTTCAACGTAGTATTCAACGATGTAGATGGGAAGGTCGATGAGTTTTGTGAGCGACTGCAAGAACGCTATAAAACGCTGATTGATAGAGATTTGCAGCTGATCACGGTGCGCAACTACACAGACGAGACCGTCGAAAGTCTGAAGCGAGGAAAGCTGGTGCTGCTGGAAGGAAGACTACCGAAAACGGTGCAGATGGTGGTGCGTGAGCAGCCAGTACTAGTGAGTAAGTAATGTTGATTCGAGTCTTGAAAAAACTCAAACCAGAATTACACGTTCTCTTTTTATGATCGGTTGGCGTTTTACCAAATCCATTCTCGGCGGCGAAGACGAAGCTCCATTTGACCGCCTTTTACAACTCTTTCAGGAACTACTACTACACACCAGTGGCAATGTTTCTGAGGCTCTGAGCTACATGAACGAGTTGGATAAGCGCTATGAGTTGACCAATGATGAATATTCTATGGCCGACTTTATCCAGGATTTGATCGATAAGGGATACATCGAGCCGGGCGACCCGCAAAATCCCGGTTTTACGCCTAGTGCGAAGATCGAGGGGGAGATGCGCAAAAAAGCGCTCAAGGATATTTTTGGTGAGTTGAAAAAGAGCAAAAGGGGCAACCACTCTACGCGCTACAGCGGTCGAGGGGACGAGCACAGCGCCGAGCGCAAGCCCTACGAATACGGCGATCCGCTACACCAACTAGCAGTGAGTGAAAGCTTGCGCAATGCACAGATCAACCACGGCATCGATGGTTTCCAACTGACCCAAAACGACCTGGAGGTCTACGAAACCCACTACCAGGCCCAGATGAGTACGGTGCTCATGATCGACATCAGCCATTCGATGATCTTGTATGGCGAAGACCGGATTACGCCGGCCAAAAAAGTGGCCATGGCCCTGAGTGAGTACATCACGACCCGCTTCCCTAAAGATACCCTCGACATCATCGTATTCGGCAACGACGCCTGGCCGGTAGAGATCAAGGATCTGCCCTACTTGCAGGTCGGTCCCTATCACACCAATACCGTAGCCGGACTAGAGCTGGCTATGGATATACTACGCCGCCGCCGCAACCCCAACAAGCAGATCTTCATGATCACAGATGGCAAGCCAACCTGTATAAAGCGCGGAAAGAAGTATGTTAAAAATAGTTTTGGCCTGGATCGCATGATCGTAAACCGAACACTCAATTTAGCGGCCAGACTGCGTAAGATCAATATACCGGTCACTACCTTTATGATCGCTCAAGATCCTTATCTGGTGCAGTTTGTAGAATCGTTCACCCAGACCAACCAAGGGAAAGCCTACTATTCTACGCTAAATGGCCTGGGCGACTTCATATTCAGGGACTATAAGAATAATAAGCAAGGTAGGCGTTGATGATCATGAGACGGTTTAAGATCCATCGATATGTAAGGCATTCCTGCTGGTCTATTTAATCGAGCGTTATGTTGAGGATGATATTTATGGTGGGATTACTTGGCTTGTTTTTTAGCTTGCGCGCTCAGCTTTTGGTAGAAGAATATCCCAATCGGCACCACCACCTATTTGCAGCTAGCCATTTTACGCTGGCAAAGCATGCATTAGAGCCGTTTAACACTCCAGCTTCCAATAAATCTTCCACGACCGAAGGGAGTTATCACAATTTGGGCTATGTCCAATTTATCTCACCGATCCTGGGAGCTTATCCCGGCAGCGAGCCGAGTAGTCCCAGCCTACTCATCCCGAAAGATCATCTGGCCTTCTTTTGTCGTATAGAACTACACCTGGAAAAGGCAGCCAACATACCCATCAAGTTCCGATTGGGTAGCGTCGATTATGTGGATCGATTGGAGGGCAAACGAGACTGGTGATACGTTTATAAAGAAGCTAGTTTAGCTTGTCCCACCGGAGTCTCAACTCGCCTCCGGGCTCCTGAATCAATATCTTGAGCCTTCTCCTGTCGAGTCGTTCTATAAGTGCCACCCAGGTAAAGGTCAACTCGTTATCTATGTCGTAGAACTCGGCATCGAGTATAAACTCTATACCGTCGTCTCCCCTGGGTTCGACAGTCGATACCCGCCATGCGCCATCGAATACCTCTCCGTTTCCAGCCCGGTATACCAAAGTGAAATCCGGTAAAAATTCGACTTCGTCCCGGCGAAATTCATCGGAAATATCATTGAAAAATATACCTCCTCTGTTTCGGAAAGTCGCCCGGTCCAAGAGCCATTCGCCCATCAATCGGTCTTCTCGGCGTTCGATCCTTTCTGCCAGTGAGCAAGAGGTAATAAAAAGGGTAATCAGGAAGAAGGGAAGGTATTTCATGGTACTGGAGATTTGCTACCATGATAACATGACACTAGCTACCTTGCTTTAAGTATGCGGTGTTTTAACCTAAATTTAAGAGCAGGAAATAGCTGAGGTCCTCCGAGGCGTCGAGCGATAGCGAGCTCTTCGGAAATTCACTCGCCCTGCCCGGTCGATGATTTTACCATCCTCGACAGCTCCCTGATGGTAGCCTTTAGATCGGCCATTTCTTCCTGCACGTATCGCTGTATGTTCTTAGGCGAAGGCAGGAAAGGGGTAATCCGAGCTCTGACGTACCAGATCTCTCTCAGATCGTTGAGACCTACCCGATATGTCTCATAAAAGTTGTTGTCGCTGCTCAGCTCCAGCTCTTTGCTTTCTGCCAAGAAATTTTTGACCCGCTTTATAGCCACGTCGCTACGAGTCACAATGACATAAGCAAAACCATCTTTTATGCCCGTTTCCCATAGCGTAGGCTCTAAAAAACTACAGACCAGCTTATCTCCCTCAAACAGTGTGGGCTCCATGCTGTCACCGGGCACATCAAAAGACCGATGGGTGCCGACCTTGTATTTATAGTCGGGTAGGCTGTAGGTAGGCAGGTCTTTCACAAAACTGGGATCGTCTAGTTCGGAAGCATACACCGCTTGTGCCGGAAGAGGTACATGTACAAGCAGCTCTTCCTCTTGCTGGTTGACGATGGTACTCAAGACTCGGAAGTTCTGTCTGCTTTCCTCCGTCATAAAAAGTGGCCCTTCTCCAGTAAAGATGTATACGGGATTAATCTTATACTTAGCGATGGCTTTTCTGAGTACCTCTATGGTCACATCTCGCCTGCCTTTCAAAATTTCTGAAAGTGACTGAGGGAGATAGTCCAGGGAAAGCGCAAATTGCCTGCTGCTGCGCACGACTTTATCAGCCCGCAACTTATCGTGGCACTTAATAAAACGCTGCGAGACAATGTTGTTCATCTATGGGTGTGTTGGCTACATGCAAGCAAAAAACAACTGTGAGCAATAGGCTGAATAGGAGGGCGGGTTATTCATGTATTGGGCCTGCCTACCAAACTCCAAAACTCATCAGATGCTTTGAGTGGCTCAAATATAGTCGACTTAGATGTTCTTGCAAAAGTGATCGACTGCCTATTTGACATCTTTTTGCGAACGCTGAATTAATTTGCCAGAGTATTGTAGATTCTGTTTAATGTCATGTACATTTGTCAGCTAAGATGTCGCTTGCCAGCTCTAATCCTCGATTAACAGATTATGATTAAACCAAATTGTAATCTTAGGCTTTACAGTAGGCAAGCAAATTTACTCCAGTTTAAGGCTACTCAATACATCCGATTTAATAGCCTACATCGTCTCTAATGGCACGAAAATTTCTCCTCGCTTTACCCGCTTTTATTTTTCCTGTACTAGTAGTCTTACTGTACTTTATGCCTGGTTCACCCATGGCCAACGGGCAGATGAGCGTATTCCCTGTATTTGCCTTACCACAAGCAGATGCATCTAAAGCAAGCACTCAAGAATCACAAACATCTATTGTCGAGGCAGCAGCTGTAGCAGTTGAAGAGAACAATACACCTGCTGAAATAACACCGGTAGCACCAGAATTAGTACTAGCTGCACCGAGCATTACGCCCTTGAGGGAACTCGAGGACACAGACTTAGAACTGGCACTTAGACGCGCTATTACGACCAACCCTACATGGGCACAACTCGTTTCTTCTGGCCGTATGAACATAGGTTTGGTAGATATGAGCCGGCCGGGGAACACGCGATTTGCTGCTCTCAATGGTCAGAACATGGTATATGCAGCTAGTTTGCCCAAAATTGCCGTACTCGCAGCAGCGCTCGATGCCATAGAACGTGGGGAGCTGGACCCAACAGAAGAGGTACGCAATGATCTGCGTCTCATGATCGCCCGCTCCAACAACCAGGCCACTACACGCACTATAGACCGAGTAGGCTTCGAAAATATAGAACGCACCATGACTGACGATCGTTACCAATTGTACGATCCCGAATTTGGAGGCGGACTTTGGGTCGGCAAGCGATATGCCGCTGGTGGGCGTCGCTATCCAGATCCGATGAGAGGTATCAGCCATGCCGCTACCGCAGAGCAGGTATGTCGCTTTTATTATCTCCTGGCCAACAATGCCCTCATCAGCCCGGAGGCCAGCATGGAGATGCGCGCTTATCTCGTAGATCCGGAACTTCATCACAAATTCGTCAATACGCTTGATCGGTTGGCTCCCCAGGCGGATGTCTATCGTAAATCCGGCAGCTGGCGCA
>JBCDFE010000165.1:0-10600 GCA_039178745.1 Bacteroidota bacterium
AAGCCCCATTATCCCAATTGCAACCCGCTCAGGCTACACCCGTCAGTTTGTCTAGGCCCTCAGCCGCAGAAGAGAACTTACGAGGAATAGCAGAATCGGCCCAAGCTTTAGACGAACAGATTGCCAAGAATAATCGTGGAGAAATACGCAGTCACCCGACTATAGATTACGATCCGTCTTTAAGTACGAAATCAAGTTTCGAAACAGACGCGCTGCCCACTTTCTTAGATAAGAGCGAGGAAAGTCTTAGCATCCAAAACAGGTTCTCCCCATCATTTAGATCCATCCGCCCAAGTCATAGATTTCAACTTGAGGCCAGCGTTGGACCAGCTTATGCCAACCAAATATTGAAGGCAAGTTCAGAAGCTTTCAGGCCAGATCTGGACGCCAGGGAGGTAAGTGAATTTCCGCATTTGAGCTATAGTGCTATAGCCAGGCTACGATACCGGCTGCCTTCAGGATTCAGCCTTGTCGGGGGGATAAGCTATACCGCTATTCGCAACCGACTGGAATACGAAATGCCACGTCAGGGAGAGGAGTCGGAATTGGTGGAAAGTACCAATGCGATAAGGCTCATCGAACTCCCGCTAATGATGGGGTATGAACTACCGGGTGAAAAAGTAAAGCTCGGAATAAGCCTCGGACCGGTAATCAATCTGATGTCTCAGGCCAAAGGAGAATATCTTAGTGCAGAAACTCAGCTGCCTGTTGATTTTTCAGATGCTGAAGTTTATCAACAAAATGCTGGTCTGGCCTGGCGTTTTAATCTCTCGGCCAGTTATCCGATTGGTGAAGGTGGTACTCGATTACTCATTGAGCCTACATTCAGCCATTACCCGCGCTCCTTCACCTCAGATAGTTATCCAATTAGTGAGCGGTACTGGGTAGCAGGACTTCAATTCGGTATTCGGAAGGTTTTGAGGTAGGCAAGTAATTTTTTCAAACAATTTTGTTTAAATTTTTATTTTTTAAAACTTATTGTATATTTGCAATGAGGCTAGTGTCTCGTTTTGCAAATACATCATTAAGTTCTATACCATGGATACCTTTAGATCCAATACCAAAGGAGGCTCAATGCAGCCCAGTTCTCCTAAGCATATTATTAGCGTTGATTGGAGGCTATTGCTTAAGCGACTTAGAAAACGTTTCGGACTGCTTTTTAACTCAGCAAAACACAGAGCTTCTAAAACGGAGTATACACCGCCTACCTGGCTTTCGGGCTTTAAACTTACCTGGTTTAGGCTCGGATTGATCGGCCTTCTTCTTTACGTTTTCACTCAGAAGCAGATTGATTTCAACATTTCTGTTGGAAAAGAAGGATTAAGGACCGGGCAAGCTATAGCCACAACAACTGCATCGGCCTTTGGACAAATCCAAGAACAAACCAATAGCCATCAGATGGGCTTAATGTCCGTTTCCAATGGATCTTCCCCCGCCTCCACTAACGCCAGTTGGAGTATAGATCAACTGGACCCCGTTGCTGTGCAAGCATACATAGACCGGTTTGAGCGCGTTGCATTAACCGAAGCAGATAAATTTGGCATACCTGTCGCAGGAAAACTCGCCATGGGCATTTACGAAAGTAAAGCTGGCACTAGTCCCGTATCTCTAGAGAACAATAACCACTTCGGAGAAGCTACTCCTAACGGCTACTATCCAAATGCTTGGACCAATTGGCGAGCGCACAGTGAATATCTCAATTCCGAATTTCCAGAACTTACAAACATGGCACTAGATATAGACCGCTGGCTAGCAAACTTAGATCGATCGAGTTATAGTTCGACATCCGATTATGCAGCCCGGCTCAGAGCAATTATCGATAGATTCGGCTTGAGGTAATTTAAAACCTTGTAGTTTTTTACACCATAATGCGGTGCATATTCATCTTTTGGATATGTACCGTTTTTACTTTTGCATATTCTGCTTTGGCTTTCCTCAAATTGCTTTTACTCAAACCGGTCTTGGAGATAGGCTCATTTTCGAGAATGATACCGCCTGGATGAGAAACTACCTAAGCAGTTTTGTAGAAGACAATGACGACATGTTTGTTGATCTTTCCGCCGAATGTCGTCGCAATTGTGGCTGGGGAGGCTACTTAAATTTGTGGGAATTAAAATCGGACAGCCTCTTTTACCTGGGGAGATCCTGTCGAAACGACTCCAGATGTAAGGTTTTAAGTGAAACTCCGGTTTTTGCCTTCAATTATTCAGATACACTATATGTATTGACGGGTCAGCGTTTGTATGCAGGCGGAGATTGGGGACCATTGTACGATTATGAAACTGCTTTCGTAATTTCGAACGGCATATTGACCAGTAGTGAATTGTTGGATAATACGGCGAGTTTTAAGTCTGAATATTTTAAGTCAGTAGATGTACTTCACGAGTTTTTTAGAGATCGCATGCTGCAATCCGATCTCAATTTTGCTCAGATTGCCGAAGACGATTTAAAGAAAACCATCATAATCAGATTTGAAATCTTAGACGAAACGGGTCGAGCTATGAATGTTTCTGTAGCTAGAGCAGGTTTGCCTAGCCTAAATGATTTAGCTATGCAAATGATAAGAGACCTACCCAGTTGGGCAGCATTTTACCAACGCGGAGAATTGCAAAAAAGAGCCTGGCTGGTACCAGTAAATTTTTATGGACTTCTATCAATTTCTGAATAAAAAATTAGGAGCTGACTTCTTGCTTTGCAAGGTTCAAAACCTTGGGTATTCCAGCTGGATTTTTGCCTCCTGCTGTCGCGAAGAATGGCTGTCCGCCACCACCGCCTTGAACTTCTTTAGCCAGCTTACGGATAAGGTTGCCAGCATGTAGCTCGTGCGAGTCATTGAGCTCCTTACTTATCGCCAGGGTTAGCAATGCCTTACCTCCATGGTCTGAAGCCAGGAGGATAAAAGCATTTTCCGTTTCCCGTTCTAACTGAAAGGCCAGATCCTTGGCAGAAGCTGCGTCTAAGTCAACTTTAGCAGCCAGGAAATGCAGGCCATTGATTGACTCGAATTGACTCTTGAGCTCGCCTTTCACATTTTGAGCTTGGGCAGACTTGAGTTGCTCAACTTGCTTTTTCAGGTCGCGATTTTCGTCTTGTAGGTTGGTGACGGATTTGAGCAAATTAGTAGAACCTTTAAACTGAGCCCTAATCTGCTCCAGCTCATGGAGTTGCTCATTGAGGAAGACTGATGCACCATTTCCAGTTACTGCCTCAACCCTCCTGATGCCCGCTGCTAATGAACTTTCGCTCAATATCTTGAAATAGCCGAGCTCGCCAGTTGCACCGGCATGAGTTCCTCCGCACAGCTCTCGACTGAAGTTTGGATCGAAAGTGATTACGCGTACTTCCTCTCCGTACTTTTCACCAAAGAGCATCAAAGCACCAGATTCGCGGGCCTCTTCAATGGGGATGTTTCTTTGCTCCTGGAGAGGGATGTTTTTTCGAATCTGCTCGTTGACCCGGGCTTCTATTTGAGCTATTTGCTCATTGGAAGGGCGCTCGAAGTGGGCAAAATCAAACCTCATTTTTTCGGCTCTCACATCCTGGCCTTTCTGTAGCGCATGCTCGCCCAGTACTTCGTGTATAGCTGCGTGAAATAGGTGAGCAGCCGTATGGTTTTTGCAGGTTGCATCTCTTAGTTCCCTATCGACCATAGCGTGTGCCATGGCACCGGGCTCATCCGGTATTTTACTCACGATATGTATGGTGAGCTCATTCTCTTTTTGGGTATCCAGTACCTCGATAGTTTGCTCTCCAAATACGATTTGACCCTTATCGCCTACTTGCCCGCCGCTTTCACCATAGAATGGAGTTTTGCTCAATACCAATTGATATTGGCTTTTGCCCTTGCTTTCTACTGTTCTGTACTTCAGTAACCTGGCATCTGGAACCTCCAATTGGTCATAGCCCACGAACTGGCTTTCGGTTCCATCATCCAGCACCATCCAGTCCCCTACTTGCTTGGCGGCATCGGCTCTTGCCCTATTTCTTTGCTCGTCGAGGGCATGCTCAAAACCTGCCTCATCTACCTCCAGGCCTTTTTCCTGGGCCATCAATCTGGTTAGATCTATCGGGAAGCCGAAGGTGTCGTAAAGCTCAAAGGCCTGCTGACCGGAGATGAGCTTGTTGTCAACATCTGGAATTAAGGCCTCGAACCTTCTGATGCCATTATCCAAGGTATTCAAAAAGGCCTTTTCTTCCCCTTCGATCACTCTGCCGATTTGATCGGCCTGTTCTTTGAGTTCTGGGAAGGCCGCTCCCATTTCTTCTACTAAGGTAGGTAGGAGGCGATGTATCAATGGCTGATCTATATCTAGAAAGGAATAGTAGTAGCGAACGGCTCTTCTCAAAATTCGACGCACCACATAACCCGCACCCGTATTGGAGGGGAGCTGACCATCGGCTATGGTAAAGGCAACGGCACGCAGGTGATCTGCGACTACCCGCATGGCCATATCGCTCTTGGCATCCGGGAGGTAACTACCTGCGTAAGTCTTCCCACTGAAGCCCTCTATCTGTTTGATAAGTGGCGTGAAAATATCTGTATCGTAGGTCGCTTCTTTGCCCTGTAGGATCATGCAGAGGCGCTCAAAGCCCATGCCCGTATCGACGTGCTTTTCTGGTAGCGATTCGAGTTGGCCGTTGGCTTTGCGATCAAACTGGATAAAGACGTTGTTCCATATCTCAACCACGCCAGAGTCATCTACATTGACCAAATCGCGGCCTGGCGTACTTCGGCGAGCTTCAGCCGAGCGGGTATCTACGTGTATCTCCGTACAAGGCCCGCAAGGTCCGGTTTCACCCATTTCCCAGAAGTTGTCCTTTTTGCCATAGTAGAGTATGCGATCTTCGGGTAGGTATTGGAGCCAAAATTTTTTGGCTTCCTCATCGGCAGGTACGCCCTCTTCGGGGGCACCCTCAAAGATGGTTGCGTATAATCTATCTGGCGCTATGCCCATTTTTTCAGTCAGAAATGCCCAGCTCCATCCTATAGCTTCCTCCTTGAAGTAGTCGCCAATACTCCAGTTGCCGAGCATTTCGAACATGGTGTGGTGGGTACCATCGCGCCCCACGTCTTCAAGATCGTTATGCTTTCCGCTCACGCGCATGCACTTCTGGGTGTCGGCTATTCGTCGGTTGTCCGGAACTTGGTTGCCCAGGAAAAAGTCCTTGAACTGGTTCATGCCGGCATTGGTAAACATCAAGGTCGGATCGTCTTTATTGACGATGGGGGCCGAAGGGACGATCTTGTGACCGCGCTCGCGGAAAAACGTTAAAAACGCATTACGAATCTCGTTGGCTTTCATGGGCTGAATTATGAAGGTGCGAAGATAAGAGTTAAATAAGGGCCCTCCATCTTTTCAAACCACAACTTCTTTTGACTCGTGATTTTATTATGATCTGTGCGATTGAGATATTCGATGAAGTGGCTTGGAGATTCCCAAACAGACGTTTACAGAACATTAACGTCGAAAACTATGAAAATCTAAGGGTTTTATAGAGAAACGGATTAATTTTGCAAATTGTCATGCATACGCAGCTTTTACACATTATTCTGTCTTGTTGTCTTTTTGTGGGGCAATCGGGCATCCCGGTCTGGGCACACTATTGCCAAGGGGATGCTAGGGGTATGAGTTTGTTCGCTCAAGCAGAAAGTTGTCACAGCAGTTCGGAAAAAGAACCATCTGGTTGTTGTTCCGCTAACCATGAGCTCCCTCAAGATCAGGATGAAGATCAGGATGACTGCTGCTCCAGTGAGTTTTCTTTTTTCAGACTTGCGCAGGTAGAATATTCCCAGGCAGAGCAGGAGCTTGTAGAAATATGCTGGCCGTGTGACCGACCTGCGGAAGTACAGATAAAAACACACGTCCCATTTAGTAGGGAAATGGCTTCCCTCCAGCTACACGTAGACGATAAACCGCCTCCACTGCATGGCCGGTTAATGCGTATATCGCTGGCTTCTTTTTTGTGTTAGTAGAGACTTTTTTCTAAGCCTGTTTTGGGGAACATTTCTCGGCTTTTGACCCCTTTTTCTCTACTTGTAACACAACTCCATGAGATTTACTTTTTTGATTTTTATATGCTCCTCTTTTGCGTTGCCGCTAGCTGGTCAGCAAGTCATTGGCTGTGTAAAAGATCTGACGGGCGAAGCGCTACCGGGTGCTAGCTTGCGATGGAGCGCTGGTGGTGGAACAGTTGCCGACGAGCATGGCCACTATCTACTGGATGGCAGTAATCTGCCCGATACCCTTATCGTCAGCTTCGTCGGTTTTGCGAGCATCGATACCTTTTTGACAAGTCTGCCAGAAGACCATCTGGATTTTTTCCTGTCCGACGGCACTCAGCTGCAAGCGGTTGAGGTGGAGGCCCGTCAAAGTGGCAATTTTACCTCAACACTCGAGACCAGGAATATCGAGTCTATTACTACCAAGGAGCTTCGTGCGGCAGCTTGCTGCAACTTGGGCGAGAGTTTTGAGACCAACCCTTCTGTAGACGTTAGTTATGCCGACCCGCTGACGGGATCGCGCGAGATTCAACTATTGGGTTTGCGTGGTGCCTACACAGAGCTGCTGATGGAAAAGCGACCGGCACTCAACGGTCTAGCCCGGCCACTAGCACTGGATTACGTGCCCGGAACATGGCTGGAAAGTATACAGATCGGCAAAGGAACCGGATCGGTACAATCTTCTCCCAACGGAATAGCCGGATCTATCAATTCTGAGATCCTCAAACCCTGGCGAGAACCGGCTGTATTCGTCAATGCTTACGGATCTCACCGGGGTAGGGGAGAGCTGAATGTGCATTTGAATAAAGAGATCGATGACCGATGGAGCCATGGCCTGTTGGCTCATGGTAGTTTTCGCCGGAACAGACACGACCACGATTTCGATCGCTTTCAAGACATGACGGATGTCAAAGCTGCTATAGGCATGTATCGCTTGTTCTACCGATCCCCTGAATTTATCGCGCAGTTTAATATGCATGGTATACTGGACCGGCGCTCCGGCGGGCAGACCAGTGTGCATGATCATGGACAGCCGATCCAAGATCCTTATCGAATGGAGCAGGATAACCGGCGACTCGAAATTTTTGGCAAGCTTGGTTTTATCGGCTTTGATCAGGCTTACAAAAGCATGGGGATTATCTGGCAACTGGCCACCCACGAGCTCGACAACATCTATGGCCTTGTTGATCACCAGGCCAGTCAGCGATCTGCCTATGCCAATTGGTTGTATCAGACCATAATAGGTACGACCGAGCACCAACTAACTATGGGTGTCAGTGGGCAATATGACGATTATGATGAGCAACTGGGCGATGCGGACTATAGTAGAGAGAACAGGCAAGTTGGCATTTATCTCGAACACAGCTGGGTGCGTGAATCTCTGGATGAAATGGATGCTGGAAGTACGGTCTTGGCAACGAGCCTCAGACTAGACCACCACAATCTAGCCAGTTGGCAATTTGTGCCCAGGTTCAATGCAAAGTTCAACTTTGGTGAGAATCGAGCGCTTAGATTAAGTATTGGCAGAGGCTGGCGAGTGCCCCAACTACCCACCGATCAACTGCGGTGGTTGCCAAGCAGCCGAGTTTTTACTGTACTAGGAGAACCCAATGTAGAAAGCAGCTGGAATTATGGCCTCAATTTTACTACGCGTTTTAATATGGGCAAGCGTGAAGGCAGCCTGACCTTAGATTTATACCGCACAGACTTTCAAAACCAGCTCGTAGTCGATGCCGATACCGACATTAATAGACTGTTGTTGTACAATATCGGTGGAGAGAGCTATGCGCAGGTGGCCATAGCTAGCGTGACTATTGAGCCAGTTGACCGTCTCGAAATAAAGATGGCAGCTAAAGTGAATGATGCTCAACAAACCTACATAGATGGTAGCATGAGGCGAGTGCCACTCATACCTGAGTACCGTCTGTTGGTTGCTGCAGATTTGGATCTCAGACGCTGGAGATTCAATGCGCACTGGCAATATGTAGGGCCGCAGCGGTTGCCTAATCACGAAGATATACCCGAAACGGTCTTTGTTGCCCAGCCCCAGATCAGTCCATCTTATGGCTTGCTTGGAGGCCAGATTACATACCGGCATAGAGATAATTTTGAGCTGTATGCCGGTGTAGATAACGCGACTAACTTTAGGCAGGCCAATGCCATAATCGGAAGTTTTGGCCCGTTTGAAGAGTATTTCGATGCTACTCAGATATATGCGCCCATCATGGGGTCAAATATATATCTGGGACTCAGGTATCACATTCAATAATACATAGAAACAACATTCAAAAATTACAATCATGAAATTGACTATTCTATTATTAGCAAGCCTTATTGGATTTTCATTTGCGCCTCAAGAGCAAGCGCCTTTAGATGGGGAGCGAATTGAAAGAGCAGTTATTAAAACTACGGCTATTTGTGGTATGTGCAAGGTTCGTATAGAAGGCAAGGTGAAAGAACTTGAAGGGGTTGTTTCGGCTAGTTTAGATTTGGTCAGTCGAAAATTGCGCGTTCGCTATGACGCTGATTTGCTGAGCTTGGATATGATTCGAGAGGCTATTGCGTCGGTCGGTTATAAAGCAGATGATGTACCAGCCAATCGTGAGGCTTTTGATGCACTGCCTGGCTGCTGTCGCACAGAGGGTGCTTGCAGTTCGGGCCGGTAATGAGCCAGTTATTGGGGTAATACACAGCTTATAAGCCAAAGACTTGATTTAATCTGTCTTGTTCAGAATAGTTGTTGGGTCTCATTGACTGTTTCAAGTCATTGAGCAATAAGGAACTAGCTATATCATCGGATGTCGGCTAAGTGCACATCTTGTGGAGTATGAATAGAAGATCAAACATTATGCCTATATTCGGACCTTGAATTCCAGTATAAAGTCAAGAACGAGGTATTTCTAACCCCTTGTTTGCAATCATGCATATATGCGTATTTCTACCCTGCTACTTTGTCTAGTAGCAACTATCAGTCTCTATGGACAGTCCGGCCGAGTTGCCGTTGTCGAAAATGGAGACGGTACCATCTTACAAGTTGATGGTCAACCTTTCATGGTCAATGGTATGAACTGGGACTACTTCCCGATCGGTACCAATTATTCATATAGCTTGTGGACTAAGTCAGATGATATAGTCCGGGCAGCTTTGGATGGCGAAATGTCCTATTTAAGAGCGATGGGCGTCAATGCCGTGCGCATGTATACAGGTGTGCCAGCCAAATGGATCACCTATATATATGAGCGCTATGGCATTTACACGATGCTCAACCACTCTTTTGGTCGATATGGATTGACCATAGATGGGGCTTGGATGGCCAACACCGAATATTCGGATCCCCGAGTTCGTGATTTGCTTTTAAGAGAAACTCAAGAACTGGCAAGAGAATACAAGGATACTCCGGGGCTGTTGCTCTATCTGTTGGGCAATGAAAATAACTATGGCTTATTTTGGGGAGGAGCTGAAACGGAAGACATCCCAATTGAAGATCGCAAGTCTACCATTCGTGCTACTGCCATGTATCAGCTCTTCAATGAAGCTACACGTGGCATGAAATCTATAGATACTGGGCACCCTATTGCGATTTGCAACGGTGACTTATTGTTCTTGGATCTCGTGGCAACTTATTGTCCAGATGTCGACATATATGGAACCAATATGTACCGCGGTGTCTCATTTGTTGACGCTTTTACTCGTGTGAGGGATGAATACGGCAAGCCGATTCTCTTTACGGAATTTGGTGCTGATGCTTTCAATGCTATATCGAATTCTGAGGACCAGGCATCCCAAGCTTATTATATGGTTGGCAATTGGAAGGAGATCTATGGCAATGCGGCCGGAATGAGCGGTGCCGACAATTCTTTGGGTGGCTTCACTTTCCAATTCAGTGACGGATGGTGGAAAGTAGGTCAAACGGAGAACCTGGATGTACATGACAATACAGCTACCTGGAATGCCGGTGGATACCCTCACGATATAGAATACGAAGGGGCCAATAACATGAATGAAGAATGGTTTGGTATATGTGCTAAGGGGCCAACAAACGAACGAGGTTTGTATAACTTATACCCGCGTGCTGCTTATTATGCGCTAAAGCAAGCCCATTATTTCAATCCATTTGCTGAGGAGTCTGATGATGATGCTCTAGAAGCGCACTTCAGCAACATTAATCTGGCAGATGCTGTATCTAGCGCAAGGGGAGATGCTGCCGCACTTGTGGCAGAAGAAGTGGGTAAGATTCAAATAAGCCGCCTTTCGGCCGAGCTGACAACTTTCAATACAGGAGGTAGCTTGATCGAGACCCCAGAAGAACCGGACCCAACCATCGAGCAGTTCCCCAATCAGTTGGGCTTTGACCACATGCAGTCGTTCTTCTTCGGTGTGCAGGGAAGCCCCGCACCTAATTTCAGAGCGAATGTCGATTTCAACTTTGTAGCCAACGTGGCTCAGAACCCCATCAACGAAATTTTTTATGAAAATAGGGCCAGGCCGGTAAATGTACAGACACCTAATGGGCCGGTTGTTCAAAATGATGTGAACAGGTTGGCTGTATATGGAGCAGATTTTGAATGGAATCACAAGCTATTCGATATCAATGGCTTC
>JBCDFE010000166.1:0-10514 GCA_039178745.1 Bacteroidota bacterium
ATCTCGGCTCCCGCGCGGCCTTCGGCCTCCTCCCCCGTGACGCACCAGACCGCGTGCGCCGGGCCGATACCGGCCGCACCCTGGCCCCCCGATTATTCTGTTTTGGAGGGTGTTATTCCCGCCGACGAGATGCGCCTGGAATCGGACATCATGAAAATTCGCCAAAAGAGCTACATCGGCAATGGCCTGATCCTGGAGCATGTAGAGCAGTACTTCGATACACCTCAGTCCTTTGAAGAATTTGTGACGCGCAGTCAGGAAACTCAGGCGCTCGGCATGCAGATGGCCATCAGTAGTCATATGGAGGCCTACCCGCATTGTATGGGTACGCTGTTCTGGCAGCTCAATGACTGCTGGCCCGGCCCCAGCTGGAGTGTGATCGACTACTACGGAAACCGGAAAGCAGCTTATGAGGTAGTGAAAAGGGAGTATGGGAAAGATATGGGGGAGATACAGTGATCATACATTTTTCTACGATAAACCCAGATAACAATCGAATTGTAAAATTATATGAATAAGAGATTCAGTTATCGTAAGGTGTTAGTGTGCTTGCCGATGATTTTAGCGTTTGCGTCCTGCGAAAACAACTACAACAGAATGGTCAGTTGGTCAGAGCAGATTCCGGTTGGTACGCATATCGATACCGTAAAAGCAAATATCCCAAATGGAGTGGTTGTTAACTGGCAAAGAGCAGAGACTGTAGATGATGAGGTCTACTATGAGAGGTATGCTGAAAATAACTACGACATCTTGGACATGCAAAACTTTTTGGCCTTTGACAACGATGTATTCGTGTCTAGGAGAGTAAGAAAATGATCAGGGTAAAAAAACATCCAGTAAAATATTACGTCTATCTGGCTTTTATGGCTGGCTTTTGGACGCTGCTGGGTCTACTCCTGGTGTTCGTAGCTCTTGGTGAGCCTACCCCAAACGACTTTGGAGTTGCGGACCTAATTATCTGCCTTTTTGGTGTCTGTTTCATGGTGCTTGCTATTGTGATGGTAAGAAGCTACGCCAGGAATGTGCCGGTCGTAACACTCTCCGATCAAAAAATCTGCTTTGATGACGAATGTTATGATCTGGAGGATATTCGTCGAGTCTCGCTAACAGGGAAAGTTCCATTTAAGTTTGTCATAAACGCTCAGAAGGAAGGGGCTGAGATACGCTTGAACAATGGAGTAAAAAAATATGTATACGATGATTTATACCTCAATGCTTGGCGAATCAAGCAATTCTTGAAGAAGAGAGTTGTAGATAATGATTATGATTTTAGTGTGTCAGATGTTTCAACAGAAAAAGTAGCTATAGTAGAAATCGGACAGTTAGATGAATATAAAGGCAGTTTGTGGTTTAGCTATAGGGGCGTACTCTTTTTTGCTGTGGTTGTTTTAATGATCGGCCCACTAATGGGTTCGGTAAAAGTGGTGAGTTGGTTTGGCTTTTTTGCCTTACTGGTTTTCCTGCCTTTATGGTTCCTGCTAAATTCCCAGCTAATGCACTATTTTGCGATGAGTAGTCAATATTTAGTGGTTAGAAGCCATCTGGCTTTTTGGAGAAGAGAGATGTATAGGTTGTCAGATGTTGAGGAAGTTGTTATTGAGTCGCATGGACGTGCTCCGCATAGTATGCGCGTGATCACGAAAGACTTTAAGAATAAAAAATACTATGGAGGGACACTGAGCACAAAGACTTGGAGGGAATTGGTCAAACGCTTGAGCAAAACCTCTATTCGGGTCAGAAATGAAATAGATTTATGAATCATCCATCGATAAAAGATGCTTGAAAGATTTTTAATTCTACTAGCAGTAGTTTTAGCTATACGCTGTGGTGGAAAAAGACTTTTAAATAACGAGACCCTCATTCAGCAGGTAGATAATTTCCCTTTTGCAGACAAGACGTACGAGGTAGAGGTAGATTCACTTGGTCAACTCGGTGATACTATCGAAGTTGTACGGACTAAAAAGTGGCCAAATGGGATCACTGCCTATGAGGAAACAACTAATTGGATACTCGATGTGCAAATGACAGTAGAGACCTACTACACAAAAGAATTGGGCGATATTTTTTATCAAAAGATCTCAATGCCGGGAGTTCAAACGAAATCAATTTTTGAAACCATTGGAAATACGGATGGCAGGGTAATCTCAGCAACGCTCATTTCAATAGAGGGGTATCCCGATCAGAGTAGAGATACCATTTTTATGGATTATGGGTACACGTATAGCAATGAGGACTTACTGCGGCAAATGCAGATTACAGCCCATTCTGACTCTGGTTTGTTAACTGATATGTATTATGATTCTAAAGAGCTACCGCTTCGTTCCGTTCAATACAACAGTCAGGATACTTTTGAGCTGGAGTTGTATACCTATCGGAATGATCAAATTGTACGAAAAGAAACTATCAACTATAAAGGAGGAGAATATTCAGACATCTCTTATAATGGGCAAGGTGACCTTGATACTGTTCGGATATATACGATTGATGGAATCGAGCGTGAACTATTTCGTACTATCATTTACGAGTTCGGTGGAGAGGGAAATGTTGTCGCCAAGCAATGCACAAATCATCTATTGGATGAGCAAGACAAAAGTGTCTTTCTTCGAGAAGATTAGTCTATAATTGCCGCTTCCACAAAGTCTTGTAGTCGTTGTCTCAATCCCAAATGTCGATAGGGTGATAACTGGATCATCATGACGTATGCCAGTTCGTTTTTCGGATCAATTTTGAAATAGGTGCCTACCGCTCCGCCCCAGCCGAAAACCTGTTCAAATTCCTGAGCTTCATTACCTCTTACCGCAAAGCCAAGTCCGAAGCCCAGCTCGCCCGGTGGCAATCTAAGTTGTTCTTGAGATGCTCTGGCTTCTTGCAAGTGATCTTGCAGCATTAAATCAATAGTCTCTGCTTTCAAGATGCGATGACCACGGAGTACGCCACCATTCAATAACATCTGGCAGAAATGCATATAATCGTAAGTAGTCGAAACGAGCCCACCGCCTCCGTTTAGTAAAGTTACCTCGCGGACGTAGCGATTGTCTCGCTGCTCTTCTACTATGGTTAAGCCATTTTCTTCCTGCCAGCCATAACCCACCGTAAATCGATCTATCTTTTCCTCGGGGATTTGAAAATGTGTGTCCTCCATACCCAGCGGGTCGAAAATATGGGTCTGCAAATATGCATCAAGAGATTGGCCAGACAATACTTCAATTAAATACCCACATAAGTTGGTGGATATGCCATATTGCCAGTCTGATCCAGGTTCAAATTGCAAGGGGAGCTGACTTGCTTTTTGTGCAAATTCCCAGATGTTTTCTGAGGCGTATAGATTGGCTGAAGCGTAGATTTGATTGAGCTCAGGATAGGCACTTCTACCATAGCTATAGCCAGAGGTATGCCTGAGTAAATCTATAATCTGGATGGGCTCTTTAGCGGGAATAAGGGCGGAGTCGGTATAAATAGTCAAGTCTTTAAACTCCGGTAAGTATTTGTGGATCGGGTCTTCTAATTTGAAATGGCCATTCTCGAATAACTGCATCAAGGCCACCGAGACAATGGGTTTTGTCATAGAAAAAATTCGGAAGATGCTTTGGTCGGTAATAGGAGAACTCTCTGCAATGTTGCCATAGCCGTAGCTGTCAAAATGGACCAGTTGACCTTTTCTAATGACAGCGGTCTGTATACCGGCAAGTTGCTCTGTGTCTACTAATTGGTGGAAGTAATCGTCCATGCTTTGCAAACTGTCGCTAGACATGCCCACGGATTCTGGATCAACCGGATCTGAGAAATGACCTTGAGCTACAGCTTCACAGGAAGCAAAAAGAAGACTGGATATAATAAAGGTTAGAACTAGATTTTGATTGGGCATTACTGAGTAGACTAGCATGAGCATCGTGCCAATTAACGTTTGGCACGTAGCATCAAGTCTAGAATTGGGATAGAATAACCCGTTCTGGACCTTTTCAAAGAAGCTAATTATTCAACCAGTAATGTGATATCCGTATCGTCAATGACCAGCCTTGTAGGGATTGTATTGACTAAATAAGGCGATAAGTCAAACTCAAAAGTTCGTTCCATCAATGCTCGACAAGGCTGATCTTCTCCGGGAGCTGAATCGCTGAAACGCAGATAAGCTATTGATTGGGGAGGATTGCTATCGCCAAATTCACCTAGGCTGTACAAGCTCGCTGTCCACAAGTCTATATCACAGCCAGAGTTGATAATGGTGAGGCTGATACACAAGCCATCAATCGTGGCTTCGACATCTGTTGGCTTGTCTTCTGCCATAGGTAGTTCTTCGGCTAGTAGAATATTTGTTCCGCAAACGGGGGTAGCATTTTCATCGTCGCATGATTCACAGCCCAAGGTGATCATGCAAATGATTGCAAATAAAATGGAGATACGCATAAGAACTCGATTTATTCATTCTCTATGCTTAGACGTGTGTCAAAACAAAAACGTTAGTAGCTTGCCATGTCGAGCTTGTATGGCTTTAATTAGCCCAGGAGGTTTAGGTTTCTTTGAAACCTTAACGGCCGCATAATCATTGACTCAATCAAGAACCCCTTCAAAATGAAAATTAAGAAATCCATAGCTACAGCGATTGTTAGCCAGCTAGATGCCATAATCGCCGCAATGAATGAAGAAGAAACGAGACTCAAACCTACATTAGATCAACTAGATGAATCTTATAGGCGCAGCGCTCAGAATCTCATTCACTATATGGCCTTCCGCAGCTTTGATGTCCGCAAGATGCAGAAGCATTTAAAGAACCTGGGCCTGACCCGATTTGCCAACGCACAAGCACATATAAAAGCCAGTGCACTGAATATTCGATACTTGCTGAATCTGGTTTTGGACAAGAACGACAAGAAAGCACTAAGGAAGCACTGGTCGATCAAAAAGGGTAAGAAACTCTTAAATAGAAATACCAAAAATCTACTTGGCTATCGCTCCAAAGGGAGGCGAGTGCGTATTATGGTCACCCAGCCAACGGAAGCTGCCTACAATTATGAGCTAGTTAAAATGATGGTGCAGAAAGGGATGAACTGCGCCAGAATCAATTGCGCCCACGATTCGCCGAAAGTATGGGCTAAAATGATAGAAAATATCCGAAGAGCCTCGGTAGAGTTTGATCGGCGGGTGAAAATATCTATGGATCTGGCTGGCCCTAAAATCAGAACCGGACTAATGTCGCCCGGGCCCAAAGTTGTCCGCTGTAAGCCCGACAAAGACACTTATGGCGCAGTGAATGAGCCCCTTGAAGTCCGCCTAATACCTGAACATGATTACCAAGGCTTGCCCAATACCATTCCATTTCATGGAAAGGATTGGCAAAAATTAGAGCAAGGAGACATACTCAAATTCAGAGATGCACGCGATAAGAAGAGGTCCCTTCATGTCGTCTCTGTAGAAAGCAATCAGATCATTACCCACGCCTGGAAAACCATCTACTTTACCCCGGATTTAGTTTTGCAGTCTTCTCTTAATGAGACCATTCAACTAACCATTGGCGATCTTCCGGCCGCCGAGCAGGCCATCGTACTCAGGGAAGGCGATGAATTGGTGATTTCCAAAAATGAAATTTTGGGGAGCAATGCACAAAAAGACGAATCTGGTCAAGTAGTCCGACCTGCGGAAGTCTCTTGTCAGATGCCCCAAGTTTTTGACTACATACAGGCGGGCGACCGCATATTTTTTGATGATGGAAAAATCGGCGGAATAATTAAGGAGGTGAATTCAGATATATTTACGGTCAATATTACTCAGGCCAGGAAAAATGGATCGAAACTAAGAACTTATAAAGGTATTAATTTTCCAGATTCTAGACTTGGGTTTTCCGGATTGACAGAAAAGGATAGAAAAGATCTGGAGTTTGTAGCCCAGCATGCTGATATTGTTAATTTCTCTTTTGTCAATCGGCCAGAAGACGTCGAAGAATTATATCAGGAATTAAAGCGATTAGGTGTTTGTGATAAAATAGGTGTCATATTTAAAATCGAAACTCGATTGGGTTTCGATAATCTGGTACCGATTTTGCTAGAGGGTATGCAATTTAAGCATATAGGTGTGATGATTGCCCGTGGAGATCTGGCTATAGAAACGGGCTGGGATAATATCGGTCAGATTCAGCAAGATATGTTGTCGATTTGCGGGGCCGCTCATGTTCCCGTTGTGTGGGCTACGCAGGTGCTGGAAAGCCTGGCCAAAACCGGACTACCCTCGCGATCAGAAATTACAGATGCGACGACCGCCTTGCGCGCAGAATGTGTCATGCTCAATAAGGGGCCATACATCCATGAGGCCATTGGTTTGCTCAACACCATTCTGTCTAAAACGGAGTCTAAGCAGAGCAAAGATGATGCGCTGCTGCCCAGATTGGAAACCCCAGCGGTACTGTAAAAAATCTATTATCTCCTATTCTTAAGGGTTTATATCAAAAGCAACAATGGCTCCGTCTTTAGAATCGGATTGACTGCTCAATAGACGGTCGTTAATGGTTAAATTTTCGGTAAATGGGCAGTCTAAATAAACCCGGTTTCCACTAACGGCAATTTCGCCAAATCTGGCATCATCGCTTTGTTCCAAATGATGCAATGCGTTTAATTCGCCAGTTGGGCTATAGCTCAATATTACTGGACAATTGTCACCCTGACAATCGGATACTCTTCGGTAATTAATTGTGTTTTCTGGGAATTCTACCGTTCCAGCAGTGCTCATGCCAAACCACACATTATCCCGATCATCTATACCGAGTTCGGCGCCCAAAAGATTTTGCTGAGATTTAATATGTCTGAGCCAGACAGATGTGCCGTTCTCATCGAGTTTCCAAAGATAAATATCGCGACTTCCACCCATCGAATTGAGGACTTGCCCATCAAAAGGAACTTCGTTTTGAAATTGCCCGGCTAGGTATAGTGAGTTATCAGAAGTATTTATAAGTCCTTTGCATATTTCATCTTCTGGTCCCCCGTAGGTTTTCCACCAGCGTAAGTCTCCATTAGAAGAATAGCTGATGAGGTAAGCATCGATATTTCCGTAATTGGGAAAAGATATAGGTTGATTATTCGAAATAAAATAATTATCTCCTGCATAATCGCCGCCTAAATAAACCCGACCCAATTCGTCTACCTCAATAGCTTTTGCACGTGCGATTCCCGGTCCTTGAACAGTTCTGATCCAGTTGATCTCTCCGTCCGGATTCAGCGATACAACGTACGCATCTTGCAAGCCAGTAGCTGAAATTGATTCAAAGTTTCCTTTCGATCCTGCACCGACTATAATTTCGTTTTGTGGGCCAATTTCTACCTCGTTACCTCCGTCCTCTTCCGTGCTGCCAAATTTTTTCGCCCAGATTACATCTCCTTCTGGACTCATCTTCAGCACCACCATATCCAGGTTTCCTTGTGCGCTTAGAGTAATACCGCCAAAATCAACAGTTTGGCCAAAATATCCACTTAAAATTAAATTCCCATCTCGGTCGCAATCGGCATCGAAGATATTATCCTCGCTGGTGCTGCCAAAATGCCGAACCCATTCTAGATTGCCTACTCTTGTATATTTGGCGACCATGATATCGGCCCTGCCTCGACTGGTCAGGGGTTCATTATGTCCTTCGATACTCAAGGACTGTTCGAATTTTCCACTCAAATAGACATTGCCTTCATCGTCGGTAGCTACGGCATCGATCTCGTCCTCTTCACTTGGCCCATTGATGGTTCGCGCCCATGCCCATGGCTTTTCGGGGGTAGTGGGTATGGGCTCTTCTTCAGGTGTATTCACCATTTCTTCCTGATTCTGGCAGCTCAGTATAAAAAGACAAGAAATAGCTAGGACACTCAGGCAACGCAATTTCATTTTCGGCATTATGGTAGTGATTTTGTGGTCGGTTTCTTCTTTGATGAGACTTCCGCTGGTCGGTTGCCTATCAGTTGCATGAAATTTTCCTATTACCCAGAAAAAACTTTGTTTATGAGATATTTCTATCTAGTTTTTCTTCTGTCAACCGCTGTCTTATCTGCTCAGAACGTCAACTTTACGGTTGTTCAAGGGCATGGATCAGGTATTTATACTCCCGGCGACACTGTCTATCTCTATGCCCGCGCCATGAGTGAATTCGAAGTGTTTGGCGGTTGGTCTTTCTCACCAGAAGTTCCAGAGTTTGTGGCCGATCCCGGCGAGTGGCGGGGCGCTTTTATCATGCCTGAAAATGATCTCATAGCTACCGCCTCCTTTGATTTTATACCCGAAGATTTTCTCCAATTCGAGCAGGTCATGACCAGCAGTTTGGTGCAGCCACTGTACACGGCCTTCCAGCCCAATGACCTGGGCACAGTCTTCATCTTTCATGGAACAAATGGTGGTGTGGCTGGCTGGAGCGACCCAGATCGCGGCGACAATTACGATGTGGTCAAAGACCTTTATCATGCGGGCTATTCTATCGTCATTCCCGAAAGCCAAGAAAGTACCGAAGGCCAAGACCTCAATGGTGATGGGCGCATTCGCTGGTTCAGCTTTCCCATCGATACGACAGACAATATAGATTATCGCAATCTGGCCATTGTTATCGATAGTTTCGCTCGCCGCGGATATCTTGATCGCAATCGTTTGTTCTCCGTCGGTATGTCTTCTGGTGGCAGTTTTTCGGCAGCTTTTTCTGTGGCCTTCGCTACGCAGGCTAGTGCCATTTACTGTGCAAGCAGCCAGGCATTGGTGGCTGAAACAACCAACGCCAATCTCAACTGGTGCCTCATGCCCAATGATCTGGTACTCGAACCCGGTGCGGCTCAGAATGCTTTCCAAAATCATCAGACCCTGCTCGATCGCGGTTTGTGTAGCGATTATTTTGTCAACCGGCCCTTTCCCATTTATCCAGAGTTGCTGCAACGCGCCTCCTTAGATGAGGCTACCTCTGCCGCAGCCTTCCAGGAATTGGTCGACAATGGCTTCACCGATTCTGATTTCATACTCAATGCGCCTGTCGATGATATTGCTGCCGATCTTCAGGCCAGCCCCGAAAACTGGCCCGTTTTACTGTCTTTAGAGCTGAGTCAGATTGGCTTGGTCCGCAACCAATTATCCATTTTTTACGGCGAGCACAATTTCTTTTCCAACCACAACCAGCGTACCATCCAGTTTTTCAATGACGCCTGCTCCCTGACGTCGAGCGAGGAACCCGATCGAGCTGCCTCATTTCATCTTGAGCTTTATCCCAACCCAACTGCAGACTATGTCTGGCTATCTAATATTTCTGGTCCGTATGATTGGGCAATTTACGATATGGCTGGGCGCCTTTTGTCTCAAGAGCGATCCAGCTCAGACTATCGGATTGCTATTCCTTTTCAGCCTGGTTTGTACGTGTTGAAAGTGTATGCTGAAGGGCAGCTTTTTACCGAATGTGTTTTGAAGCGGTAGAGGCTGCTTCCTACTCGTCCCCATACCTCCCATCTTTGACCATGGGCAACAACTCCAGTTCGCTGACCTCTAGCTGCGGGAAGTCGAAATCCAAGGTAACGCGGCCGCGCAGCAAGTATATGCCCGGCCCGCGTATGGGCGTATGCTGAAGAACATCGGGAAAGTGTACGCTATCGAAGAAGCGGCCGCTGCGATCTACCCAGGTGCCAAATTGCATGGGTCGGCCCTTGCGGGTGCGCAGACTTTTAGCACAAACATAGTAGCCTATGATCTCTACCATTTGCCCTGCCCGGTCCACGAGATCTGCCGTCATCAGGCAGTGGGCATATCGCTCGGGTTCGCGCAGCAGTGCAAAAGGCGAAGAGAGGGTAAAACCTAATAGCTCCAGTTCGTCGAAAGATTGATCTAGTGGATCGTCTGGCAGGGCGGGCAGCTCAAAATTGGGCTCGGCAGAAAGGAACAAATCTCCCTGGTTGTCACCGCCGTTGCCGCTGCTGCCCAACCAGGCATTTTTAGCCCAGAGTAGCGCATACTTACTGCGGCCCGTAAATCGTAAAGCTCCTACTCTAATCAGCAAATCGCATTGGGTGTTGGGCAGCGGTACGCGTTTCAAGAAATCGATCATATCCCGAAAAGGACCGCCCAGTTCTCGCTCGGCTACCAGCCGCTTGGCATGGGCCTGCTCGAAACCCAATATGTGACCAAAGCCCACATAGATATCCCGACCGTGTAGGGTGGTGGCTGTTCTACTGCGATTTACACAGGGCGCATGTAGCTGCGCACCTTGTATACGCGCTTCGTGAAAGTAGTACTCCGCCCGATAAAAGCCACCACCATTGTTGATAACCGCCACGATAAATTCATGTGGAAAGTGTGTTTTGAGATACAGGCTCTGAAATGACTCTACAGCAAAAGAGGCAGAGTGCGCCTTGCAAAAGCTGTAGCCTGCAAAACTCTCCATCTGCCGCCATACTTCTTTGGCCAGCTCGTCGCTATACCCCCGCTCCCGACAATTTTTGAAGTACTTATCTCTCAGCTGTTCAAAGGTGTCTCCTTTGGCTTTCTTTCCCGACATCAGACGGCGCAACACATCACTTTCGCCC
>JBCDFE010000167.1:0-10501 GCA_039178745.1 Bacteroidota bacterium
AGCATCGGCATAGCAAGCGTTGATATAGGTTTCATCGTTACACCCGCAAACTGGCTCATAATAGTCATCGCAGGGCGCTTCGGGATCAATGAGCTCGTAGTCTATACAAACGGCATCGCAGGAACCCGTTGTATATGATCTCACTCCTGAGGCTTCGGCCACACAAGCATTTGGATAAGTGATACCGTCGCAGCCACAAACAGGAGTGGCCGCGCTGGGACAGTTGAGCTCGATTATGCCCGTATTCAGATTTACGCTTGTTCCTGCACTGACCACAATGAGATTTGGATCATAACAGCTGAAATCATTAGGCGGGCATACGCCAGGATTGTACACGACTACGCCTGCGGCTTCTGCCTCGCACGCATTTTGATAAGTTTGATTATTGAATCCGCAAACGGGTTCATAGTTTGTCGTGCAGGTATTTGAGGTGTCCATAGCAGTGGGATCGATTCCGGGACTATAGCAAGGGCCTGCGGTGTAAACGGTTATACCGGCAGCCTCTGCGAAGCAAGGGTTCAGATAAGTCTGGCCGTCGATGCCACAAACCGGATTTACGATATATGCACAATCACTTTCGCTGACAATCTCAGAGACCGCACCCTGGACATTGTAGGTGTTCAGACTTTCGTCGACCAGATATACACGTCTGATGCGCATCACAAGTTCGTCTAATTGATCGGTCAGGTCTGTCAGAGCAGATTGCAATGGCAGCTCAAATCGAGCAATCACGCCACTTCCAGGATCAGCATTCTCGTGATTGAAGCGGGTCTGAACAAAGTTAATCCTGTTAGAAGCGGTGTCTACAAATCCACCCCCCATAAGCCTGACTCCTTCACCGCCTATCCAGAATGGAAGTTCATTTTCCATCTTGAATCTACCTGGCTTGAAGATATCCAAATTATAAGAGAACTCGATGCTAGCTCCATAGAAGTAGTCGATGCTATCCGGGTGCTCGAGTAGTAACTCCATAATGAGTTTATCCTCTTCTGCACCCAACTGAAAACCTGCAGATTGCAGTCTGAGAGTCGGCAGGCTAGAGACCGTATCTGGCGGATAATATAGATCGATATCGCTATCTGTGTGTAAACGATAATAATGATCAAAGAACAATTCGGCGTCTTCTAGAGTGATTCGACCATCTCCGGTACCATCTGCGTAAGCAAAGTTTGACCCTCCAGGAAACTGTCCATCCCAGAGTTCTGGCATGGGCTGGGGTGCCCAGTCGCTGGATTGCGGATTTCTTTCGCTTCCTTCGGCTCCATAACTATGGGCCCAGTATATGAGGTCAATTCCATTCACTCGCCCGTTATCTGTGGCGTCTGATGGCCAAACAGATTGTGCGAGAAGCGGCATATAAAAGGAAAAAATGGTCGCTAATGCTAGTGCAATATATCTCGATGTGTAAGCTTTGTTCATAAGCTATTGGGATTATACCAGGTATAACTAGCAACAGCCGAGACAAGCCCAGCTACACTAGTAATATACCTCGGATACGAAGATCAAGGCAATAGACATGAGATATGCTTTGTGATAAAGCGAACAATGAAGTAATGGCCGACACGAGCTGTGACGGTTCCAAAATTTAGGGGCGCTAGTCGGTTAATCTAAAGAGAAGGGGAAAGGGAGATATCTATACCTAAGTAAGTTTTACTACTCCGACCAGATCACGTTCATTGTAAAGGTATGTTCTTTTCATTAAAATTTAGCCGCTTTAAGCTATTTAACTACCAGTAAATTACATAAAGCAGCCATTCCGTGGCATCAAGAATCCCGATGCAGCCGTAAAGCCGCATCGGGTTGAAACAAAACAGCAGGATAAAACCTGATACTCTTTTGGTTATCGCCATGTGATCGCAGATCACTTAAGACGCAATTATAAACAGATAAGCGGCTCGAAATTCGGTAGCCATTTCGAGCCGCTTAGTTATGAGCAAACGTTTGTGGACCTACAGTTTAGAGGTCGCTAACCCGCTTTACCACTTCGTATATTCTTGTGTATTCATTGACCTCTTCTACCCAAGGATCGTGTTCTAGGAAGTTGGCAGAGATTAGTCTGAGGCCAATTGTTCGCCCACGCTGTTCTACTCGCTGAACGTACTTGATCCAAACGGAACCGTTGTGCTTGACCGCGTAGATTTTGTTATCTCTAATTTCATGAGGACCGCTTATGGGTTTGCACACGACAAGATCGCCCGCATTGATCACGGGTTCCATACTGTTGCCACTGATGGGAAAAGCAACGTACTCATCGCCTTTGAGACCAGGCAATGCAAAAAAGTCTATGGACTCTTGAACAAAGGAATCTGTATCGACGGTGGCACCAGCGAAGGCTTCCTTGGTGGTAAGCATGATATTGAGGGGGTTCCCTGCTACATCTTCCTGGCTTGCTTTAGGCAGGTCCATCCCAAATGGAGTCCCCGCCCCTTCTAGCAAGTAGGTTGTGTTAACTCCATAGAGGTGGCAAACCCTGCGTGCTTGCTCGTAGTTGATGCATCTTTTGTCATCGTCATTGAGGTAAGCGCGAATGATGTGACCGTAAGAACGATTACCGAGAACTTTCTTAGCGAAGTCGCCCAGGCCTTTGCCGTTGCGGTCATTCTTGATGATGTCTCCTCGGTCTTCGAGTATGCGAAAAACCTGCTTGAAACGGTTGTTTAATTGGCGGCGGTCTTCAGTAATCATAATTGATATCAGTTGATCTCTGCCACAAATTAAAACAATTTTGTGTAATCTTGCAAGAATGTTACTAAAAATCTTCTATTTTTTGTTCTTAGTATTTACATTTTAAACACTTGGAAACAAACTCATCTAACTCTTGCCGTTGCAAAGAGACGCTTTATCGCGTAGCGACCACTGCTGTGGGTAGCTGCGATCAGCAAGCCACCGGTCACCGCCAGATTCTTCATAAATAGTAGTGATTCCAGCCGACGGACGTCGTCTGAGACGTCATTCCAAAAGTCGTGAACAACCAGTGTCATTGGCACCCAGTATAGAAGAAGTAATATAGCTCCGAGTCGCATTCGGTAACCAAATAGTAGCATCAGTCCGCCCAGCACCAGCAGTATGGTCGCACCTACCAGCAGCATGTCTTGGTTCCAGGTCAGCCCGTATTCGGTCATGGCCATTTTATTTTTCTTGGCATAGCCGATATAGTCGTAGGCTTCAAACAAAAAGATAAAGGATAGGAGTATACGTCCTAATAGATCAAACACGTCTTTCATAAGGGTGCCAAAGATAGACCACTTAAAACTTGCTGTAGAATAGACATTATGCAGAATGATTAGAAATCGTACCCCAGCGAGAGATGTAGCACACCATCTCCTCGCACTCGAGTCTCCACACCCCAGCCGTAATCCAAACGAACGAAATAGCCGAACAAAGAGGTCCGTATCCCAAAACCATATCCGTAAATAACAGGATCTCGAAACCGGACAACCCGTAGGCGTACAGTATTGGTCACGTTTTCACTTTGCCCTTGTTCGGGATAGAATCTAATATTGGCCGGATTGTCAGGACTAAACGGATCATCGCCCAGCCAGGCTGATCCGATATCGAAAAAGCCAACTAATTGGAAATTGCGGAGCAAGCTAGACCTGAGTCTCGGAAAAATGTAATTGAAAACGGGCACTCTGATCTCGGCATTTCCCAAAATGTAGGTCGTGCCGTTCCTGGCATTGATATCAAACCCTCTGAGTGGGTTGGCCAGATCGGTAAATACAAACTCATTGCCAGAGGGGGTGGGTATGTCCTGATTGAAGGATTGAAGGAGACTATTGTCGGCTCCACCCAGATAGTATAGAATATTCTGGCTACCGAAATTATAGGCTCCTGCAACCCGAAACGCCAGAATACTGCGTCGATCTAATCGATGATAGTGGCGGAAATCAGCGCCGACCAAGCCGAGGAAGCCATCGTTGAAAGACGCATCTACTCCGTCCCTTATTCCCAGCGTGAAGCCCTTGTAGAAGTCGGTATAGATTTTATAGCGTGTCCCTTGGCGCAGGTTGGGTGCCAGGTCTATGGTGTTGTCGAATACGTATTCGACTCGCGCGCCAATGCGCTGCTGTTCATCGGGGTCAGCGCCTAGAGCCGAACGCTCTGTAGGTAGGGTAAGAACCCGGTCTCGCCTCAGGGTGAATGTGGCGCGTAAGGATCTGAAAAGATCGAAGGGATATCTCAATCCATATTGACCCAAGAGGGTGTTCTCACTGATGCGGCGGGGTGACTGAGACAGTGTTCCTTCGTCGCGACGGCGATTGCGTCTGTAAATAGACACGGTGCGGTCCAAACGCCTTTTTCTATTGGTATAGGTAATGAAGTATTCCGTCCCATTAAAGGCTGTAGGTATGCGCAAGCCCCCTTCTATGACGTGATCTTCGAATAGATCCATGATGTTGCCCTTCAGCAGCAGTCCTAAGGGTTGCTGAGTAAAGCCGTTGGGGTTGGCAGCGAAGCTATTCAAGCCTTCGAAGAGTGGATTGTTGTCTGCGGTGGTTGTCAGGTAGTTGACTCTAAATGTCAACCTGTATGGTATGATAGTACCGGGTCTGAATTTATACAGCTCACCAGATTCTCTGACTTCGCGCTCTCCCCGCGCATTAGGATTGACCGGCCTGGAAGGAACGGGATTTAGGTTTATGGTTGGAGATGGATCTTGGGGTGCCCCCACAACCACCCGATTGGAGTCTATACTCGACGGCCGACGGTCGCTTCTATTTACCGGAGTCGTATTATTTCTACCCGGCCTTATGCTGGCATCGGCTGGGGGTAGGGGCACATCCTCATCAAACTCGGTTTGAAACAAGTATTGATCCGGCAATTCTGCGGGTGCTGCCTCTGCGGGTGCGGGCTCGATTGGTGTATTGATCGCCTGATCGGGTACTGCTGGAGTGGTGGGTGGGGCTGATGTTTCTATAGTTTGGACACTACTCTTGCGCTTGAATGCTGTGTACGACAGACTGATGGCAACAGTGGTATCTAACTGCACTTGAGTCAATACGCTACCTGCGGAAGTCCTGAATAAAAGCAATTGCTTGTCTAGGCCTGCTACAGCAGTTTGCTCCGCTATGTTGGTGTTGTAATTGCTGATGGGGCGAGTCACGCCTCGTTCCTTGATGACCGGTACGATCTGTACATCGACAATCAGGCTGGTATCCAGCTCACTCAGGCTACTATCGGCATGCATCCTGATTTCAGTCTCGTCTTCCAGGGTTATAACTTGTTCGTAGTGGTGGATGTATTCTTCGATTCGGCCGATTTCGCGATTGAATATACCCGATTCGTCGCTCAGATAACTGAAGAAGGTGGTATCGATTGGTATGGGCCCGCGCTCATTGGCCAATGGGGTGTTGGTCAGGCGCACCAGCTCTCCAGGTTTATTGGTCAGGTCGTAGTAAAATAGGTCGTACTGGCCAACCGGCAAAACCGTATCGAGGCTGACGGGCTGCAAAATGGTGTTGGGCCTATTGCTTGCAAAAACGACGCCTTCTTGCCCTTTGATGCGCACGGGCATAGCGTCAAGATCATCATAGGGATCGTTGAAGATGGGAAAGCTCTCGCGCGTAGCCGGATAGTAATAATACAGATCGGTAACGCCCTGCCGCATGGCACTCATGATCATGATGCCCGGATTGAGATAAGCCATGCTGTGCACGCGCTGTAGCTGTGGCCCCAAGGGTTCTTCTATTTTGTCGCCAGTAGTGAGTTGATAGCGCAGTAATTTGGGTTGGTCGCGGGTCTCGTAGAGCACAGCGAGTTCTTGATTGCTGGAGCTAAAGGCCAGCATGGGGTAGCCGTAGTCTGTAGCTTGTAGCATATTGCGCTGGCCCGTGCGTAAGATGAGCTTTCGATCGCCGGTTTGTAGATCCTGTATATAGACTTTGACCCGGCCAATATCGTTGATGACGTAAGCTATACGTTGCCCATCCGGGCTCATTTTGACCTGCCCTAGGTGGTGTCCTCTACGGTTTCTGATCTCTATTTGAGATAGCGTGCTTGGGTCTATGCGCCCTTGGAGATCCTGGTTATAGCGATTGCGATAAAACTCTGCCCAGTTGCTCAGCACAGTTCGGTAAGGGCTGCCCAAGGCAAACAGGAAGCCGTTGTCGATAGATCGGTGAATGCGGGTCAGGTACAGCAAGCTACCCACAGTCGTCTCTCCAAAAGCCTCGGAAACATAGTACCAGAAGGCATGGCCCGCCAGGCGGGGATAGTCGGTGGCCAGATTGCGAAAATCGCTGTAGCGGTCACTGCTCATCAGTTGCCTGAGCTGGTCATCGGCCTCAGTATTCCACGATTCGCCTATATGAGCTACCAGACCTTGCTTAAACCAAGCGGGCAGGTTGAGTAAAACGGCATTTTGCACCACCTCTTGTACACTGCTGCCGTACAGCATGTGGTCTACATATACAGAGGCAATACCCTCTCTGACTTGTCGGCGCAGGTCGTTGTGATCGCCATTGAAATACAGAAATGCTTTATTGCCCAAAAACCGGGTCTCGGTAGCACTCACATAGGCCTGCCTTCGACCTGCCTGCTGCCCATTCGAGATGGTAAAAACTTCGTCTGTTCCTATATTGCTCTGTTTGAGGTCGGTCAGATCAGCGTAGACGATCAGGCGTACCTTTTCATTCATACGGTGCTCCAGTATATTCTGGATACTGGCAAATTCCTGCTCGGCCATCATCACTACAGACTGTCCGATATTGCGACCGGCTCCGTACCAAAAAGTGACGAAGTTGTCGCTTTCGTATTCAAACCACTCGTCGAATCTGTTGTGATACTGCACCCGGTTTTTACCGAAAGTCACCTGCGAGGTCTGGGCAGATGCAGCAATGGCCAAAAGGACCAAGACGAGCGTAGTAAGAATGCGCATAGACAAAGGAATAGAGGGCCAACGGACCCCAACATAACGGATTAAGGCCACATTTGATTGACCGGGGGCCTTGTTTTGTACTAAGTCCTCGGTTTTTGGTCTACTAGCGGACAGGGTTTTGATGGCGGGTGCCCACTAGCTCAAGACGACGACTACGGTGACCAAACTGACAAACATCGCCTCTCTGGCTTCGGCCGAGACGGGACTATCCTCATCTGGCGAAAGCAGGTCTTATACGAAAGCCAGCAATTCCTCTTCTGCATACTGGTCAAAAAAGACATCAATACGATCGGTAAATGATCCGCGCTTTTGATCTTGTAGCAGCTGATAGTTGGCTTCCTCGGCTTGGGCTATTTTTTCGCCTTGTACTTCCGCAGGTTCGGATCTCTCCTCGACAATGGACTGGTACACGATTACTGCTGCAAAAAGTAGAAGTTCCTGCTCGGAGGCCGTAAAGGCTTCGGTATCTTCCTGAGTCAGGTAGGCCAGTAAGTAGGGTTGGGCTTCACCAAAGTCAGCCAGATCTTGGGCAAAGTCTTCACTGCCTTCACTCATGCGTTCGAGGACGCGCTCTATGGTGGCTTCACTGATCATAGGTCTTCGCCTTCGGCTTTTGGCTTACCGCCTAGTCGCTGCACGAATCCGAAGCGGGCCTCGCCATCCGTCCAGATCAAAAAGCAGATACTATCGGGAGTGTTTCGGTAAACCTGCCTGAAGTTGTCGACTTTCTCACGCAAGACAACCTGACGGGCTACCAGCTCTTCGAGAGTGGTAATGCGAACGGCCCAGACTCTGCCCCGGCTAGATGGAATCTGAGTGACGGCCAAGCCCAATTCCATTTCCTGCTCTTCGGCGAAGTAGGCCAAAAAGACCGGATAATTGCTGACTTCCTGCTCGATAACCGTATCGGCAGCCTGAGCCAGTATAGGCAAGTGCGGGCGCACATCATCTTGGAGTTGTATCCATTCGGTGGTAGTGGGCATAGAATACGGATGTATGAAGATCAATTTATGTTAAGCTGCCAGATACCGGTTGCCAATCTCGCCAGCTCATTCTGCCTAAAATTAACTGCATTTTCATCCCATTGATCGAATTTGTCAGGAATAGATGCCGTAGAGGCTATCCGACTTTTACGATACATGGTTTTTTTATCACTATATCCAAGTATCCCGGCGTCTTGATTTAAATTTCTCTCTATCAAGCAGAGGTTACCCAATCGATAAACGATACGGTCAAAAGTTTGATCGTCTATATCCATCCAATTCTCGCTATCAGAGTCTGGTAAGATATGCTCGATGGTCAAGTCTTGGCTTATCCAGTCTACATTTGTGCCATATTGCTGTCTTTCTAAATGAGCTAAAATATACTTTGCTATTTTGTGGTTCTTTGATGTTTTTCTGAATTCGGCGTTAGAAAATTCTGCCTTGAAATTAGAATCAGCTGGGTAAACCGTACGCAGCATATTAAGGCCGAATGCTTCGCCTGATCTCAGTTTTAATGCTATATCATTGTATACGGTTTCTTGTTCGTTGGCATTGAAACCGCCAATTATGTTGTACCTAAAAGATACTATTACTATAGCTCTTAAAAGTGTTTTGAATCGATCCAGGCTAAGGTTGTCGTAAGCAGCCATGAGCACTGCTATCGGTTGCCTGACTTGAAATAGTTTGAGATCTCTTAGCTTATTTCTAATTTCTATGTGGCTGGACCAAAATTCATCTTCTGGAGTTCTGAGCGCAATGTAGAGGTCTGCTGATTTATCTAAGTCTCTGATTAGGTTAAAGGCATCACCTTTTGTTTTTACTTCTCTTCGTATGGCCTTGAAAAGATCATTCTTTCGAACTGTTTTTTTGTGACTATTCCAATAGGTGCGCAAGAATTCAGGAAATCTTTGGCCGCCCAATTTATTGAGGGCATTGCTCCACAGAGACTCCATTTCTCGCATCTCACTAGAATGAGACCCTTCAACATCTACTATGGAGAAAAGATAATTTTTTAACAAGTCTGCCGAACTAAGCTGAACGCCTCTTGCATTTAAGGTTTCAAATACTCGGAATGCATTCAGATCGTCGTCTACTTGAATAACCGTAAAAAATAACTTATCTACTATTTCATCTAAAAATTCGGCTAAATGTTCCCCTGTTTTGAATTGGCTTTTGACTTTGCTGTAAAACCACTCGAAACAATTTTTTAGTAGTTTTTCGGACGCCTTCAGCCCTCTTTGGGGAAGCTTCTGCAAGGTCACCAACTTTTGACGATAAAAGTCATCGTTATTTCGGTTTAAGGTCAGCTTATTTTGCGCGACCAAAGAAACGGGGTCTAAGTATCCGATGTAGGAGCTGCGAAAACTATTTACTCGCTGTTGATTTTCCGCTGGTTTAATATCTTCTTTTACAAAGTCTTCAAGCACCTTGATGACAGCCAAAACCAACAGACACAATGTAGTTATACGCTGCTGGCCGTCAATGATGGAGTAGTTCTTATTATTTTGGGTTTGCAAGACTAAGTACCCTAGATAGTGAGCCGGATCTATTCCTTTTCTAACGGCCTCGATATCTTGCCATAGATCGTCCCATTGCTCGCGGGTCCACGAATAATCACGTTGAAATTTTGGAACCGTATAACTCAGCCCGTTACCCAATAGCTGGCGAAATGTTTCAGTACTCGTGTCTTTAATACCTTTCATAACATGAACTGTCTCGCAAAGGTAAGTCTATTTAAACTCCCTTGTTTGATCGCTTGAGTAGATGATGAAGAGCACTGAAAATCTACATAAAAAGTTATGCAATTTCCGTTTTCAATCATCAATTTGCATAAAATCTGATGCCATTTTAGCCGTGGAGGATGTGCCTATCCTCGTCGCGCCCAGCCCCACCATTCGCTTTAAAGTAGCCAAATCGCGTATGCCGCCACTGGCTTTGACCCCGATCTCCGGCGGGCAATGCTGGCGCATGAGGGCTACATCGTGCTCAGTGGCACCGAGGTACTGGTAAAAGCCATTGGGCTGCTTGGTATATCCGAAGCCCGTGGATGTTTTTACGAAGTCGACACCCAAATCAGAGCAGATCCGGCATAGCTCTATCTTGTAGTGGTCGTTGGGTAAAAAGTCATTTTCGAAGATGACTTTAAGTAAAGAATTTTGGGCTCGGCAGACTTTCAGTACTGCGGCGATGTCTCTACCTGCGGAAGTCCAATTTTCAGGCAAGACATCGCCTAGATTGACCACCATGTCCAGTTCGGTCACACCATCTGCTATGGCTTGCTCGGCTTCGAATATTTTAACCTCCGCCTTTTGCCCACCATGCGGAAAGCCGATGACGGTGCTGACCGGTACGCCAGAGCCTTGCATGTACTCGACTGCTTTAGCTACATGACAAGGCTTGACGCAAATGCTGGCTACCTGATACTTGGCCGCTATTTGGCAGCCTTCGATCAGGTCTTTTTCGGTAGCTGTAGGGTGAAGGACGGCATGGTCTATGTAGTGAGCGAAGTCAAATCTGCTTTTAGGCATTCGGCAGGTTATTTTTCTAGTGACTATTTTTGCATAAATTTAGTCAATACGATGACTATATTTACGTAAATTTAGTCAATACATTGCGTGTGGAGCTACTGCAAAGAGAAATC
>JBCDFE010000168.1:0-10440 GCA_039178745.1 Bacteroidota bacterium
CACCGCATCATTAGAGGAGTCGTGGCAAAGGAACTGGAGAAAGAGCGTAATCAGGCGGAGGTTATAGAAATGATCGATAGCTTAGGTCGATGGCTCTATGTCGATCAAAACGATGCTACCCAATCTCGAAAAGACCGGCTTCCCTATCTTCCTCTGGCTGAAGGTGTAGTAGCGGCTCTGAGTGCCAAAGACATGAGTCATACGGACGTCATCGAGTTACAAGACAATTTAGCCACCTTACTAAAATACCAAGGCAACTTTAAACGAGCCAGACTTTACGGCCAAGCCGCTCTGGATGGGGTAGCAGACGACGATATAATACGTGCCCGGCTACAGTCTAACCTGGCTATCATCGAGAAAAATCTCGGCCACTACGATGTAGCCGCCAAACTGCTGGAAAAAGCTCTAAAAGCCGACAGCAAACACTTTGGTGAGCAGCACCCTAACGTACAAATTGGCCGATCTAATCTGGCAGTGATTTTTCAAGACTTAAAACGGCTAGAAGAGGCAGCCGAACTACTAGAAAAAGCCCTTGACGTAGACATCAGAAACTTTGGCGAACAACACCCAAGCGTACAAATCAGGAGATCTAATCTGGCACTTGTATATAAAGACTTAAACCATCTGAAACCCGCAGCAGAACTGCTCGAAAAAGCTCTAAAAGCCGAAATCCAACACTTTGGCGAGCAGCATCCAACAGTACAAATCAGCCGATCTAATCTGGCTGCAGTTTATAGAAGCCTAGACTACCTGGAACCCGCCGTCGAACTGCTCGAAAAAGCCCTCAAAGCCGGCATTGAACACTTTGGAGAGCAGCATCCAAGCATAGCCACTCGGAAAAATAATTTGGCAGTCAATTACTATCAACAGGGGCGATATAAAGAAGCCGAACAGCTAATGGCTGCCGCTTATTCAACAAATAAAGAAATGCTGGGCAAGGACCACCCCCGCACACAAACCTCTAAAGAATGGCTGGCTATCATTCGCGAGAAGCTGGATGAGGAGTAACTGGGAACCCCTTCTCTACCCAAAGTGTTATCTTTCCATAAATATGCAGGCAAATGGGTATCGACCCGCAAAGAAGACTAGACATTATAGCGCGCATCGCCAGTATGGATAATGATGTGCTATTCGAACAGATTTCACAGCTGGTCGAGCAGGCTGGCTCCAGTGATACGCCGGAACGTATCGGGAAGCCGCTACCGAATTCAAGGGAGTTGCTAGACGAAATCCAGCTTAATCATGAGCTGAATAATGGAAAACATGAACTACCGAATCTACCTGAAAATCCTGGTGGCGGACGAGGGCTACTTTTAAAACCCGGTGAAAAGGCGCTTTTTTCTTCAAGTCACGAAGAGTTCCTTGAAGATCTTAGGTCCTTAAAGGAGAATAAACACCCCTGGGTTGGTACACCCCCTGAAGTAGAGATATAATCTATTTTTGTGCGTCGACTTCAGGTAGTTTTTTTCATGATCGCAAAACATAATCTTGTACGCGGATTGCACAGATGTAGCAGAATTATTCGGACAACGGAAGCGCTAAAGCGCAATCTGACAAAAACGGACAGCGCAACAATCTGGGATAATCCGCGGAATCAAATGATCTGAACATTAGTAAAGCCTATGTCGCGTTTCCGTGACCCTCCGCTTATGCCCTTCAGGGCATCCGTAAAAAAGCGCCTTGGCGCCAATAATTCTCCGCGTACAAACATTTCAGACTAACCCATATAAAAATGAAGGTCTTTACCTACAGCCGACGCGCAAAATCCTCCCCATGTTAGCCAAACGCATCATCCCCTGCTTAGACATTAAAGATGGCCGTACCGTAAAGGGTGTCAACTTCGTGGACCTGCGCGATGCGGGCGATCCTGTAGAGCTGGGTGCCAAATACAGTGAAGAAGGGGCCGACGAGCTGGTCTTTCTCGACATAACCGCTACCCACGAAAAGCGAAAAACCCTGGCCAAACTCGCCAGAGAAGTGGCCAGCCAGCTCAATATTCCCTTTACCATCGGCGGAGGTATCAAGGCCGTGGAAGATGTCGATGTACTACTCGATGCTGGTGCCGACAAAGTGAGTATCAATTCGGCAGCAGTTAAGCGGCCCGAGCTGATCGATGAACTGGCTAAAGGTTTTGGCAGCCAATTCGTCGTAGTGGCTATAGACGCTAAAAAAATCGAGGACCGCTGGTTTGTCCACCTCAATGGCGGCCGTATGGCTACGAACATCAACCTTTTCGAGTGGGCCAGGGAAGCTCAGGAAAGGGGTGCGGGCGAAATTCTGTTTACTAGTATGGACCACGACGGCACCAAGGCGGGTTTTGCCAACACAGCCCTGGCCGAAATGAGCACTCGTCTTTCCATACCGATCATAGCCAGCGGTGGCGGCGGAACCGTGGAGCATTTCGTAGATGCCTTCCAGACGGGCAAGGCAGATGCCGCCCTGGCCGCCAGCATATTTCACTATGGCGAACTACCCATTCCCGAATTGAAGCTGGCTCTGAAAGAAAAAAGAGTTCCTATTAGGGTGTAGTTACCTCTACTCTAGAAAATCCGCATGAGCCCAGTAGCTGCAAAGGCCAGCCCAAAGAGATAGAATAACAGGACGATGACCATCAATATGCCAAATAGTCTGAAGGTCGCCAGGACCGAGCTGCTGAGCTTTTGGGCATGGACCTGATCATTACTACCCCGACCTATAGCTTTGGCATTGTTGTAGAAAACAATGTACCAATAGACCACAGCTCCATTGATAGCCAGGCCAATCAGCGTAACGGCCAGGGTAACTGTGGCCTCGTCACTATTCATTTGTGGTAGCATGCTCAGCGAAAAAAGGGAGAACAGCATGCTCATTCCCGACAAGATGACCAGAAATAGCGCCCAGCCACCAGCAGTAGACAGATCGCTGCGGTTGGTAGGGCTGAAGTTGGTGAGCTGGTCGGGATCATAGAAGCCGCCTGGATTTTGGGCGGAGTATTGATTTTCAGGTTCTAGCATAGCTTATTTTTTAGGCATTTAGAATATACCACCGAAGGCCGCCGACAAGAGGAATAGCACAATAATGACTAAAGAGAATACACCAATTGTCATAAACACGCCCTTTAATGCTGCGCAAATCTCGTCGGTTTTAAATCTATTGACGCCTCCTACTTGCAGTGCTTTGGATGCGCTGCCCAATCTTTGGAATTGCCTGCCCATGATGAACGTTGCCGTCACAATTACCAAAAAGAACAAAATCACGATTATGATCTCTCCACCGCCTCGTGCGACCGCTCCGCTTATGAATAAAGCAAATAAAAACCCAAGACTAAATAGGCCACCTAGTATGTAGAACAAGATGCCCAAAAAGGTCATCCAGCCACTGGCCTTAATAAATCGGGATGCACTCAACTGGTCAAAACCAGACTGGGCAGAGGCTTGCCCATCGTCGAGGATGTCATTACTTTCTAACATAGTGAATTGAATTAGGCGTTCATTCGGGAAGGGGCGTATCCATATACATGGCGACCACCAAATATAGCACACCAAAGATAATTGTCAGTGCTAGCATGCATATACCCACAAAAGTAGTCTTAAGATGTCTGGTCGAATCACCAGAAGGTCGGCCCGATGCGGCCAGGTCAGCACTCAACTGCTTACTAAATACAGCCGCCCTCGTAAAAGTGAAGGCAGATAGACCAACGACCAGCGCACACAGCACTATTATAGTATTGAGGTGAAAACCCAACCACATATATATCAAATGCCAAACATAACTCGACAGGCCAAGCAGGGATATGACGCCACCCACAACCAAACACCCAACATAGACCAGGCCTACCACCCCGAAGATCATACTCCAATCTGCCAATTTCCTTGCAAGTTCTGGTCTAGACATCAGATGATTGGATTAAAAATTCAGCAGTATGGTAGACAGCAGCCATTTGACAAGAAGCAGCATGACCAAAATGCCCAGATACATAAAAACCCGACTCAGTGGATGTGTCAACCCTTCGATCTGCTCTCCAGAATCTGAAGTGACCAGTTCCTTGGTCAGTCGATATAACTTCATACAATTCAAGCCAGCCAGCACCAACATAACACCGACTGCGATCAAGAGACCCAAATCCAGAAAGTCGGCAAGCTGATAGTAGCGGAACTGCCCAATAAAGTCGTGATCTTTAAACGCCGTTAAATAGACCAGCAGACCGACTACCAAGCCAACTAGAGTGATCAGCCCCAGGCCCGCCAAATTGGCGATACGCCCCGTCGACTGCCAGAGAGCGACCTCCTCGGCAGTGACCGGACTCGACTGATCGAGCAAGGAATCAAGCGGCGAATCATCATGAGCCATAGGTTAGGATTACCTTTGTGTGTAAAGGTAATTACGCGCATGCACACCAACCGACCAAAGCTGGCATTTAAAGATAAAAATGATCTGCTGCCAGCCATCGTCCAGGACATAGACACGCGAATGGTTCTCATGCTGGGCTATGTCAATGAAGAAGCCATAGACAAGACCCTGGAATCGGGTATGGTCACCTTCTTCAGTCGCTCCAAGCAAAGACTTTGGACCAAGGGCGAAACCAGCGGAAATTTTCTGGAATTCATCAGCTGGGACAGTGATTGCGATCAAGATGCTTTGCTGGTCTATGCCAGGCCCAAGGGCCCCACCTGCCATACCGGAACCGATACGTGCTGGGGACAAGTCAATACAGGCGATTTTCTGAGTCAGCTGGAGCAAACCATACAGCAGCGCAGAGATGCGACCGATCCGGGCAACTCCTACACCAGAAAACTCATGGATCGCGGCATAAACAAGGTTGCCCAGAAAGTAGGTGAAGAGGCCGTAGAATTGGTCATCGAAGCCAAAGACGATAACAAAGAGCTATTCCTGGGCGAAGCCGCAGATCTCATGTATCACTACCTCGTTCTCTTAGCAGCCAAAGGGTACGATCTGGATGATGTAAAATCCGTTTTAAAAGCCCGCCATAGTTAGGATTTTTTAGACTTCCGCAGGTCGGGTACAGTGACCGACCTGCGGAAGTCCAAACAAAAGATCTATCCATTTATATATTCAGCCAGTAAGTGCATTTGAATACGAGTGCCCGGCTCTTCACATCCAGGTTGAGGCTATCGTAATTGTCGGTATACACCAGAAATATATCTGACACCGGGGCATAGCGCCACTGTAGTCGGGCATTGAGGTTGATGTTGTCGATCTGGCTGTTGTACTGGATGAAGGTGGTCAGGAAAATAGACTTGCTGAAGGTAAAATCTATTCTGGGGCCGATTAGGAATAGATCTGCGGAGGCAAATGGCGTTGGCAGTTCGATGCGTGTATAGTTGAAGCGGAGATCCACGCTACCGAATGGTTGATACCGATAGCGGAAATTGCCACTCAGGCTGTAGCGCTCTCCGTTGAAAAATTGGCCAGCCTGGGCTTCTAGTGAGGTGCTGAACAACAGTCGCCTATCGCTACTCCAGGCTATACTGCCAAATAGGTATTCATAGCCTTCGCGGCCAGGTAGCGGGGTAGCATCTGAGCGCGTAGGATCGAAATCTTCGAGCAGGAAAATATATGCTCTGGCCACGGCTATCCTCAGGTCCCTGGTGTCTCTGTATCGCCATCTGTATCCCCCTACAAGGGTTTGGTCAGTCAGTCCCTCGCCCTGGCTAAATACGGCATTAGCTTCCAGGAAAGGACCCCGCTCTACTACCGGGCTATTCTCTGGATATTTGCTCAGGCTAATCTCGAAGTTGGGCCTGAAGATGCCACGTCTGGGCACGAAGCCTACCTCCGCATCAAAATCCTGACCGATATACTGATGATTGTATCCGATCTGGATGCGACGGCGACGGCGCTCTATAGCCAAGCCGTGGCTCCATGCATCTGAGCCTATTTGCGGTCCGAACGCCCGATGCACATACACCTTACCATTCCAGATGTTGCTGCGGGTGGCCAGGTTGAAATCCAGGCCCGCTACCCGATTGTAGTTAAGGTTGACTTCGCTGGTGTCTCTGAATTGGCCAAGATTTTGCCGATTGACAAAAATCCCGCCCAAATTCGATCTGGCACCGATCACGCGCTGAGCAGCGGCCACCGTATAGTTGTAGCTGGGCAGGCCGTTTTCAAAATTGGCGGCTGCCTGCATATTGAGCAAGCCCACCCGCCAGTCGTTGTCGAGTTTGCCGCTGAGACGGGTGCCGTAGTAGATGGGGTTCTGTAGTGCTTCGCCCGTTGTAGTATCTCTGGTTACGCCGATTCGCCTGGAGAAAAAGGGGTTAGCCGTTCGGGTTCCAAAGCCCGAAAAGAGATCGGCATTCTCCAGAAAAAACTGACGCCGCTCGGGAAAGAACAACTCAAACCGACTCGTATTGATCACCTGCTGATCTACCTCTACCTGGCTAAAGTCGGGATTGACGGTCAGATCTAGATTCAGGCCAGTCGATACCGGTATTTTGGCATCGGCACCTACGTTGCTAAACCAATCGCTGGGTGTCCCCTCTTCAAAATCGCGAGAAAAGCCGCCACCCGCATACGGAATCACGGCAAAGCCGCCACTTCCGCTGAGCGGCCGCTCAAATCTGATACGGCCCGTATAAGCCAAGCTGATGATGCTCTGGTTTTGTGGTATGTGGTGCCAGGTGGTGCGGGTGTTGTCTTGGGTATCGAATCGATAACTGTTGAAAAACCACTCCGTGCCCCCTTCCGGAAATCGAAGCGCAGACCAGGGAATGCGCAACTCGCATGACCAGAAATCTTCATCTATATGGCTTTCGCCCTTCCAGCGGTTGTCCCATTCTTCTCGAAAATCACCGCCGTTTTCGCCACCATTGTAAATCAATGCCTCGCGATTTACACCCAAAGGGTTCATACCAAAAACGATGGCGGTAGTGCGATCCAGAAAGGGATTGAAAACGAAAGTAATATTGTCGTTGCCACCGGCCCGATAGTCTCGCCTCAAGCTCGGAATGACATATTTATGGCCGGGCACATATACCTTGGCGCCTATGTAGAAGAAATCTTCATCTTGGCCAAAATAGACTTCCGTTTGGTAGACTGCTCGCTGGGTATCGCTGGGAAAAGTTTCCCAAAAATTATCGGCTGGGGTAGACAGCTGCCAGACGGCTTCATCCAATCGACCATCTAGAGTTATTCCCCCATCAAACCATGCTGCCGTGGCATCTGGTGGTGGCGGAGGCAGCTCTTGAGCAAAAAGAATTGCACTCAAGACGCTACAGATAAAAAGGCAAATACGGCGTGGCAAGCTCATAAATTTGGTCGTTGGGGGCAATGCGCGCGCAAAGATATATCTATAGGCTTATTACCTTGCGTTATAAGAATTATTCAACTCCTCTGTTCAAAAAGAAAATCCAAATGAGACTAATCGCAATTGCAGCTTGCCTCTTGGCTAGCTTAGCGGCATGTAACACCCCTAAGACGGTTGTCGCTCCCGATATGGAGCAGCGCCAGCTCGACACCCTGGTCGTATCTGCTCCTGCCATAGACGCCGAAGAAGAAATGGTCGAAGCTATGGAAGAAATGGTCGAAGAACCCACTTACGAGCTTCCCGTATATCGCGCATCCCAGACACGCACCAGCGATCTGATCCACACTACCCTGGACTTGGCATTCGATTGGGAAAACGAGCAGGTGATCGGCAAAGCCACACTGACACTGGCACCGATTTTTTATCCACAAAATTCCATTACGCTCGATGCAAAGGGGTTTGAATTTAATGAAGTGCGGATGGCCAATGGCGATAGCCCACTATCCTATAAGTACGATGCCGAAGCAGGCGAGGTGACCATCAATCTCGATAAGAGCTACGCGCGAGGCGAGACCTACCAAGTATACATCGACTATGTAGCTACTCCTGCTCCTGAAGGTGGTAGTGCGGCCATCACTAGCGATCAAGGTCTGTTTTTCATCAACCCCAGAGGAGAAGATCCCAACAAACCCCAGCAGATTTGGACTCAGGGAGAAACCGAGCACAACTCGCGCTGGTTTCCTACCATCGATCAGCCCAACGAGCGCTGCACACAAGAGATGTTTTTGACTGTGGCCGATAAGTACAAGACCCTAAGTAATGGTTTGCTCGTCGGAACCCGTCAAAATGAAGATGGCACTCGTACCGACCACTGGAAAATGAATCAACCCCACGCCCCTTACTTGTTCATGGTAGCCATAGGCGAGTTTGCCGTCGTGGAAGACGAACCCTGGAATGGTATTACCGTCGATTATTACGTGGAAGAAGAATACGAAGAGCACGCCGAAGACATCTTTCCTTATACACCGGAAATGCTCACATTCTTCAGTGAAATGACCGGTGTAGACTACCCCTGGCCAAAGTATAGTCAGGTTGTGGTGCGCGACTACGTATCTGGTGCAATGGAAAACACGACAGGGGTCATTTTCGGTGAATTCATGTATGGCACCGATCGCGAACTGATCGATGTAGATGTCAATGAAAAGATCGTAGCTCACGAGATGTTTCACCATTGGTTTGGTGACTTAGTGACCTGCGAAAGCTGGTCGAACCTGACTCTGAACGAGGGCTTTGCCAACTACAGCGAGTATCTGTGGCTGGAACATCAGCACGGAAAGGATGCTGCCGAAATGCACCGCATAGACGAGCAGAATGCTTACATAGGCAGCGAATTGCACGAGCTGATCTGGTACGACTACGACTACCCCGAGCAGATGTTCGATGCTCACTCCTACAACAAGGGCGGGCTCGTGCTACACATGCTGCGTGGCTATCTGGGTGATGAGTTGTTTTTCGCAGGCTTCGAAAAATATTTGACCGCCAATCAGTACTCGGCCGTAGAAGTTGATGAGCTGCGCATGGCTTATGAGGACCTAAGCGGACAAGATCTCCAATGGTTTTTCAACCAGTGGTATCTGAGTGCCGGTCACCCTGAATTGACCATTGACTACGACTACCTGCCAGAAAGTAATGAAGTGACTGTTCGGGTACGTCAAACCCAGAGTACCGACAATAATGTACCTGCCATATTTCAGCTGCCGACTCAAGTGGCCATATACAAGGAAGGCCGCGCCACCCGCTACGAAGACATTATGGTCAACGAGCGCGACCAGATCTTCACTTTTGCAGTTGGTGATGAGCCAGATTTGGTTGTTTTCGACCCCCAGTTTTACATCCTCAGTGAGCGCCAGGACAACTACGATGAGAAAGACTACGCTACCTTGTACCGAATGGGGGAAAATGGCACTGCCCGCTATGAAGGCATGCGCTACCTGGATCCCAGCACTGAAACTGGGCGAGCTTTATTTGAAGAGGCCCTAAACGACCCGGAACACGAGCTTCGCCAGGTGGCCATGGGTAGACTTGGGGCTCCGTCAGAAGCGACTATATCTCGAATTCGTGAGATCGCAACATCCGATCCTCATTCCGGTGCTCGTGCATCAGCCATCGAGATGTTGGCTGCAGCAGAAGATGAGCAACTGGCTCAGATTGCCATGTCAGCAGCCCAAGATCAGCAAGCGGCCTACCCCGTTGTTGCTGCCGGTCTGTCGGCTTTAGCCAGCTCTGACCTTACCAAAGCCGTTGAAATGGCTCAAAGTATGGAGGCCCAGGGCGTAGACAACACGCAAATGGTCGGAGCTATTGGGGCAGTCTATGCCGCTGAGGAAAATCCAGCCCGGCTACCTTATTTTCAAGATAGACTTACGCAGGTAGATGGCCCACCTAGTATAGGATTTTATGCCACTTACCTATCTCTATTGGATGCCACCGAAGATGCATCAGCCATGAGCGACGGTCTTAATCGCATGGAGGAAGTAGGTACCGATCAAGGTTTATCTCCTTACCAGCGCTTTGCCACGGCACGCGTCATCAGCGAGTTTCACGCAGAGCAACTCAGCAAGTTCGAAGAGGTCAGTGAAGAAGATCAGCAAATGCTGGATGATCGCCTGACGCGCTTGGAGGGTATCTTTCAAGCTATAGAAGACGCAGAATCCATCCCACAGTTGAAACAGTATTTAGAGCGGTTTAGGCCGCAGCCAAGAGCTTAAATATAAGCTTGACTTTAGCCCAATGGGCTAAAGTCAAGCTTACTTATAAAGACCTTCTCCCAAAACATCGGCAAACTTATCTGGAGTACAAGCGAAGGGTCTCGTGCCCATAAGGGCCAGCTCTTCAGCTACTTCCCGATCAAAAGCCGGTGCACCAGAATCGCTCAGTGCCAGTAGCGGAATAAAGCGCAAGCCCGAACTAATCAGGCGCTGGGCGCTGGCCAGCAAGCCATAGATCGAGCCATTCTCGTATAGATCACTAATGAGTATACAAACCGTATCTCTTGGGCGGTCATTGAGCTGCTCGGCATAGCGCAGAGCCCGGCCTATGTCAGTACCTCCACCCAGCTGTATCGCGAATAGTAAATCTAAGGGATCGGGCAACTCTTTGGTCAGGTCGACCACAGTCGTATCGAAAGCCAC
>JBCDFE010000169.1:0-10374 GCA_039178745.1 Bacteroidota bacterium
GACCGAATACACCCCATCGGGGATGTTTGTTGGACTTGAGCCAGTCAGCCCGCCAGACCAGCTATAGGTAACAGATTCACAATAATCACCCGCGGCCGTGATCGCTATGTTGCCTCCAGGCATCTGGCAAGCTGGCTGAGTGACCACCGCCGAGGCTGTCAGCCGACACTCTGGATCAAAGGAGACTGGGCCGCAAAAGGCCTCGCAGCCGTTCTCATCTACTACTCTAATGGTGTAGTCGCCTACCAGTATACAATTGGTTTCGGGTATGAAGTAGGTCGTATTCGGCTCATTGGGCGCTATGGGCGAACCATCCAGATCGGTGATGGGCGTGGGCCCTTCGAAGTAGATGTCGTAATTGCCCGTTCCGCCAGTACCCAGAAACTGAATAAACCCAAAGCTGGAGCTATTGTCGTTGAAGTCGGCCACGCAGTCTTGCAATATTAGTGGCTGGGGTTGATCTACAACAAAGTTTACCGCGGCGGTACAATTATTGGCATCGGTCACGGTCACTGTATAAGCACCGGCGGGAATACCGGCTACAGCTAGCTGCCCATCGTAGGCATCATCCGACCAATCGATGACAGACAATGGCAATGTCCAATTAGATGAGGAAATGACTGCGGCACCGGAGTTGTCTCCGTGGCAAGTCAAATCACTTACTGTGGCTTCAATTGTGATGGGGCACTGAGCATGCACTCGAAAAGTAAAAACAGACAATCCAAAAACAAAGAGCCACACACAGAGGGTATGTGTGTTCATAGTTGCAATCAAAAACGGATGACAAAAAGCCCGAATATGGGGGATATTCAGGTTTGGGATACAAATATACGGCTAAACAATGTTTGCCTAAATAGATCTGTGCCATCTATAGATTAAATATCCCATTCAAGCTCTTTTTGCGACGGTTCAGTCGAATTAACTGGCATTTTGTCTATTGGGGCTACTCCTTTGTTGCATCAACCAAATAAAACGAAGGATGAAACTACTAAGCCTACTTTTTTCTCTTTTTTTATTCAGCAACTTACAAGCGCAGGTCATACAGGGCCAGGTCATAGACGCCCAATCTGAATTACCCCTCATCGGTGCCACGGTCAGTATCCAAATTGGAGATACCCAGCAGGGAACCACCACAGATGTTGACGGGCGGTACAGCATAAGCGATGTGCCACCGGGCAGATACGAAGTGCAAGCCACCTATCTAGGCTATGAGTCCAGTACCATTCCCAATATATTGGTCACAGCGGGCAAGGATGTCATTTTAGAAATTTCACTGGAAGAAAGTTTTACTCAACTTGCCGAAGTCGTGGTTACCACAGATCCCAGACAATCGAATAATGAGCTGGCTGCCGTATCGATACGCACCTTCAGGCCCGAGGAGGTAAATCGCTATGCCGGGGGCCGGGGAGATGTGAGTCGGCTAGCCGGAAACCTAGCTGGTGTGTCTACTGCAGACGATAGCCGCAACGATATCGTGATCAGGGGCAATAGCCCAACGGGTGTACTCTGGCGATTGGAAGGAATAGACATTCCTAACCCCAACCACTTTTCCACCTTGGGTACCACTGGCGGACCGGTAAGCGCAGTCAATCCCAATATGCTGGCCACTAGCGACTTCATCACTTCCGCCTTCCCTGCCGAATACGGCAATGCCCTCTCAGGGGTATTTGACCTCGAACTCAGAACCGGCAATCGGGAGCGGACAGAATTTATGGCCCAGCTTGGGTCTTTTACGGGTATAGAACTTATGGCCGAGGGTCCGCTCAATAAGAAATCGGGTTCTTTTGCTCTCGGCTTCCGCAACAGTTTTGTGGGTTTGGCCAGTAGCCTGGGTATCGATATAGGTACCAATGCCACACCAGACTACCGCGACCTGACCTTTAACTTAGACTTTGGCCAGAGCAGCAGTGGCAGATGGTCGATATTTGGAATAGGCGGTACCAGCAACATCGACTTCCTTGGGAACGAAACCGATGAAGACGACATCTTTGCCGATCCTTCTCGCAATAGTTATCCCAGGTCGCGCTTTGGTGTCTTGGGCGTGAAGCACAATATCATTACCGGCGACAATACATATATCAGAACGGTACTGGCAGGCACCCTACAAAATTTGGATTTCACAGAATTTGAAGTCGATCAGCTTGGAGCTGACAGCATCCTGTATACCGAAGCACAAGACAATAATATTCGCTACAGTCTAAAAAGCTTCATCAACTCTAAGCTCAACAACCGAACCAGCATAAGGGCAGGTATACAAGCAGACATAAACAACCTAGAGACCACCGTCGATGACCGAGTGGGATCGCCAGACCGAGACGAAGACGGTATACCCGACCTAGATCGCTTGCGAGACTTCGATGACAGCTTTGGCCTTTGGCAGGTTTTTGCCCAATTGCGTCATCGTCTGACTGCAGACCTGACCATTAATGCAGGTTTACACGCTCAGTATTTTGATTTGTCGGAAGCATTCGGATTAGAACCCCGTTTGGGATTAGAATATTCGGCCAGTGACAAGCTGACCCTTAGTGCAGGCTATGGTCGCCATAATCAGACGCCGGCTTTCCCCGTCTTCTTTTTCCGCGACCCAAACTCTGGCACCTCCAATGCCAATAGCGATTTAGGCTTCCTGACTGCCGACCATCTGGTAGGTGGGGCCACCTGGCTTTTCGCACCCAACTGGCGCTTAAAGACGGAGGTTTATTACCAGTGGTTGTCGAATGTGCCTGTAGATCCTTTTCCCTCTTTCTTCTCTTTGCTCAATGCAGGCGCCGACTTTGTCTTTCCCGAACGCGGATCCCTGGTCAACGAAGGAACAGGCGCCAACTATGGTCTGGAACTAACCCTGGAGCGCACCTTCTCTAACAACTGGTATATGCTACTTACTGGCTCGGTTTTCGAGAGCACGTACGAGGGCAGCGACGGCATCGAAAGATCTACCGCCTTTAATAATCAATATGTAGCCAACCTCTTGGTTGGACGCGAAATCCCTATCGGCAAAGACAAGCGCAACCGATTGACCATCAATACACGGGTGACCACCTCCGGCGGAAGGCCCTACAGTCCCATCGACTTAGAGGCATCGATAGCTGCCGACACAGATATACGCAATGAAACCGATGCATTCAGCCTAACTTTTGATGATTACTTCCGCTGGGATTTTAAGATTGGCGTACAATTCAATAGCCCGAGTCGCCGCTTTAGTCAGAGCTTTTTCATTGACTTTCAGAACGTGACCAATCGCGAGAATGTGTTTACCAGACAATTTAATAGAGTTACCCAGCAAGAAGACGTTTTACTCCAGGCAGGTTTTTTTCCCGATATTCAGTATCGAATTCAATTCTAAATTTGTTTGACCGGGGCAGCTTCGCTGCCCAGGCAACAACCCTCGGCTTATGTCATCACTATTCCTGAATCGCGAAGACCGCATCAAACTCATTGGTTTTGACGATACATGGCTCACCATAATCGGCATAGGGATAGTAACGGGCATCAGCTACATGCTTTTTTCGCCTACGGTTATCCAGGAATTCGGAGAGCAAGCATTTCTGGCCTGTGCCGCCACTTCTCTTGGATTCACTCTTTTTTATTGGTTTTCCTGCAAATCGGTAGTCATTTATTTTAGAAAAAAGCTAGCTCGTCCAGAACAAACAAGCCGTAGGTTATTACTTACCGCAGCGAGTGTGCTTGGAATTGTTGTAGGCAGTGAGCTCATCCAATCTTTAATCAATTCTGGCATTGGGCCTAAACGAGAATTAACGGCAAGTGGGATCGATATTTTTATCTACGACATTGTATTTACACTGGTGCTTTGCTTTATGGTTATAGCACTTTACGAATCGATTTATTTTTTCGTGAAGTACCGCCAGAATGCTGTTGAAAAAGAACGCCTGGCCAGATCTCAGATGCAGTCACAACTAGGTGCGCTCAGGCAGCAAATCAATCCACATTTTCTATTCAACAGCTTGAATACGCTTAGTAGCCTGATTCCCGAAGACCCGCACAAGGCCAATCTATTCACCCAGAGGCTTGCTTCGGTATACAGAAGGCTAACGGCTGTGAGGCACGAGCCCACCATTAGCCTAGAGGAAGAGATCAAAGCCCTGGAAGATTATACTTTCCTACTCAAATCCAGATTTGAAGATAAACTGAGAGTAGAGATTGACATCCCCGATTACTTACGACGTAGCCAAATTCCTCCACTGAGTCTTCAGCTGCTTTTGGAGAATGTAGTCAAACACAATGCGCTTTCCAGCAAACAACCCATCTCTGTGCGCATTGCCAGTAGTGAATCGGGCATACACATTGGCAATAATCGCCGTGCCAAACTGAGGAAATCGCTACCGGGACAAGAACCCAGAAAGAAATCTACGGGCTTAGGGCTCGAAAACATTCAGCAGCGATATGCCTTTTTTACTGACCAGCAAGTGCAGATTTTAGAAACCCCCGACTCTTTTGAAGTCATTCTTCCCATCATTTGGACCACCAGCTATGAACAGGCAAGCGCTTAAAGTGTGGCTGATAGAAGACGAGCCGCCAGCCATGCGCCGCTTAGAGCGTTTGCTGGCAGAGCTCAGGCCAGACTATCAGATAACTTTCAGGGCCGACTCTGTTGTCGATACGCAAGAGGGTTGGCAGAAAATGGCCCAGCCCGATTTGATTTTTAGCGACATTCAACTGGCAGACGGCTTGAGCTTCGATATTTGGGATCAAACACCGAATATGTCTTGTCCCATTATTTTCACCACAGCATTCGACCAATATAGCCTTAGGGCTTTTCAGGTCAATGGTATCGATTATTTACTCAAACCTATAGAAGCTGTTCAGCTTGAAAAATCGCTTCAAAAGCAAGAAAGACTTAGTGCTCCGCCCGCTACCCTGGTAGACTGGCAACGGCTGAGCAGGCTCATTGAAGGTGGACAGTCTTCTTATCGAGAACGCTTTTTGGTACAACACAAAAAAGATTGGCTGCCCATACAAGTAGACGAAGTCAGCCAAGTATACAGTCAAGACAGCATGACTTTTTTGCTCAGTAGAACGGGGAAACGGTTTTTGATCAGCGAACCACTAGACAAACTAGAAAGCGAATTGGATCCGCGATCCTGGTTCAGGATCAATCGATCTCAGATCATTCATGCGCATAGTGTGCGCAAGGTCAGCCCCTACTTTAATCATCGCCTCAAGCTAGACATCCAACCTTCGGGCGAGATGGAAAACATCGTAAGCCGCCAGCGTGTGAAGGCCTGCAAGGTGTGGTTGGGACAGGTTTAGGATTGGTCATCCAGCTTGGCCAAGTCTTCTATTTGCTCTGGCAGCTCGGCCTGCCTATCTCGAACAAACTGGCACCAGGTGCAAGTATCCTTACCGCAGCCCGTATAAAATTGCTGGTTCATAATCTTTTCATACGCCTCCTTCACAATCGTGCGCATAGCCAGCTCGTCTTTGGGTTTTACCCGCAGCTCGATTTTAGCTTGCTTACCATCGGGGCCAATAGTCAGATAGCTCAAGCAGCAGCTAGCTACTGTGCTCAGCCCCCGCTCATAGGCTTCATAGACAAGCTTATAGAAAACCAGCTGACGCCAGTAAGCGCCTCCCTCTGCCTGGGATTTGCTAGGTGGTTTGATGTGGCGAATATTGGCAAAGCCTGTTTTGTAGTCTAGAATTAACACCCGATTTTTTCCAAGCTGATCTATTCGGTCTATCACGGCGGTGACCGGAACGCCATCTATATCGATCTGACTGATGTACTGTTCTACACGCACTTTCGTAGTCCAGTTCTTGCGTTCTTGATCGAAATAGGCCGATAGCTCTCGCTGGCCCCTCAGCAAAAACTCATCGTAGTCTTTGGGTTCGAGCCACGCCTTTCGCCTGGCCAGTCCACGCTTGTATAAGAGCAACAACTCTGCCTTGGAAGGAAGCCCGATTCCCGCCTCGGTTTGCACGCGCAAGAAGTAGCTTTGTAGCGCTTCGTGCAAAACCTCGCCATATACTGCTGCCGGGCGCTGCACTCTAGGGAGCTGCAACACGCGCTCGTAATAAAAGGCCAGCGGGCATTCGAGCCAGGTGTGCAAGGCCGATACACTCAGGCGAAAGTCCTTCAGCAGCTCTCCGATCACCGCTTGCTCTACCAATGGCGTCAACGCTACCCGATCAGCCCCAAGCTGGGTTTGTAAATAACCAGCCAGGCGAGTCTCCGAGCGATCTGGTGCTTGATCGCTAATGCCTAAATCCGTAGTCATAGTCGTTAAAAACTGAACGGCCTGTACCGGTTTATTGGCACTATCCTGACTGGCGTAGCTTATGACCAACTGCTGCTTGGCCCGAGTCATCGCTACATAAAAAAGCCTTCTTTTGGCTTCCAGCATATCCTCTTCGCCCGAGTAAGTGAGGGTTAGCGGCAGCTTAAATCGCTGATTACTGGCCGACCTGCCCAAACCCCATTGCTTCTCTACGCAGTCGTACATCCACACAAAATCGAATTCCAACCCCTTCGCCGAATGGGCCGTCAGCAATTGCACCGCTTGGGTATTTTCCGACAAAGCCAAAAGCGGTAGCTCTACCCGATTGGCATCCATACTCGATAGAGTAGATAAGAACTTCCGCAGGTCGGTACGCGGCTGGCGAAGAGCTTCTTTTTCCACAAAAGCCACAAATGTCCTCAGCTCCAGCAGGCGAAACAGTTGGTCTGTTCGACGAGCATAGTAGGCCAACATTCCGCTACTACTTAAGATGGTATCAACCAGCCTGACCAATGGCATTTGATGCACGGCTGCTTGATAGCTTTCCAGTTTGGCAGCAACCTCCTTTAGTCGGGTTTTCTTCCTGAGTTTCTTTGGCCATAACTTGGGCTGAGCCAGGTATTCTCGCCAAGTCTCTGCGGCTTCTATAACCTCTGGGTTTCGCCTCGCCAATGCCATGCGCGCCAGATCGGTGGTATCCAGGTCGAAGCAGGCAAAATGCAACAGTCTGAATAGCAGGTGCTGCCCACTGCCGGGTAGCCTGTCTTCCAAATCAATGTATCTCAGCAGTTCTCTGAGCTGCCTGACGCTCAAGCTATCCAGCACATTGGGTCTGCGCTTGGTCTGGTAAGGTATACCGCTACGCTCTAGCAGCTCTTTGAGCAGATCGGATTGTTGATGCCTGGCGTAGATGACCGCCATCTGGCCAAACTCTGCACCTGCCTCATGCCAGTCGCGCAGCTGATCGACTACGGCCATCAGTTCCTGATCGGTATTCGTATACTGCCGTATTTCGGGCTTGGTGCCTGCCTGACCCGATGCGGCTATGAGGTGCTTATCGATAGAGAGCTCATCGATCAGTTTGCTTACACGCTGTTCGTTTTGGTCGATGAGGTGGGCTGATGTATCGAGTAAGATCTGATTAGATCTGTAGTTCTCCTTCAGTGTGATGACCTCTACTCCTTCATAGCGTTTGTAGAAGTCGATCATAGAACGCAATCTGGCCCCCTGAAATTCGTAAATGGACTGATCGTCATCTCCGACTATAAATAGATTGGGGCTGCTCCAGTATGCAGCCAAAAGGCGCACGATCTCTTCCTGGCTGCCATTGGTATCCTGAAACTCATCGACCAGGATGTATAGGAAGCGCTCCTGATATAAACGCAACAAGTGCTGATGCTGACGAAAAGCATGCAGCACCCAGCGTATCATATCGTCGTAGTCGTACCGATTGAGCTTGACTAATTTTTTCTCAAATTCCGGAAACAAGCTCGCTGCTGCCCGAAGCTTTTCCATCCTGATGCGTTCCTCCTCGGCCTTGGCCTCCTTCAGGTCTCCTTTCTTAAAAGATCGATAGTTGCGCTGGTATACAAATTCGGGATAGTCAGATAAGTTAGTTAGATATTCGTTGACCGAGGACTCCAGACCTGCGGAAGTCCAATCTTCAGCCTTCATAGCCGAGAAGAGCCTGGACAATTGGCGTTCATAAAAATAGGCATTGCTGCGCCCTGCCCGTAATGGATGGTGGGGATCCAGCTCGTCGAGTATGTCGCGAACCACCCGGATGCGCTCCAGATCGGAGAGCGGCTCCAAATCCTGTCGGCCAAAATACTCCAGATGATCGCGTATGACCTGGCTGCAAAAACCGTGGAAAGTATGAATGCTAACACGATAGGCTTCTGGTCCTATCCACTGCAACAGGCGCTCGCGCATGGCCTTGACTCCGGCCTCGGTATACGTGAGACAGAGAATGGCATTGGCCGAAGTATCTGTCTGGCAAAGGATGTTGCCAATGCGTGCAGATAGTAGGTGGGTTTTGCCTGTACCTGGCCCAGCCAATACCATGACTGGCCCATCGATCTGATCTACAGCGGCTCGTTGAGCTGGATTCAGGCGGGCCAGCTCTTGGTCAAATATTGTATTGGTTGATGTTTTTCCGACTTTCGCCACAAGACGAAAGTCGGAAAAAAACTGATTTTAATTCTGTTGGATGTGCACATCCATTTGCGGGAATGGAATATTGATGCCTTCTGCGTCAAAAGCTTTCTTGACGTGCTCGATCATGTAAAATCTGGCATCCCAGTAGTCACTACTTTTTACAAACGGGCGGGTTGCTAGATTGACAGAAGAATCTGCCAGCTCAGCAACGACAACTCCCTGAGCAGGATCTTCGAGAATATAAGGGCACTCTTTGCCCACCTGCAAGATGATATCTCGCGCCTTATCGATGGGGTCGCCGTAGCCAATGCCAAAGGTGAGTTCTACACCTACAACACCTTGTCCGCTGATGTTGGTGATCACATTGCTGGTCACCGTGCCATTAGGTACAATGACTCGCTTATTATCCAGAGTAGCTAGTACGGTATTGAATAGCTGGATACCCTCTACTGTTCCTGTCTCGCCCCCGCCAATGGTAACGAGATCACCTACGCGATAAGGGCGGAAGAAAAGCAGCAGCACACCACTTGCAAAATGGCCTAAAGAGCCCTGTAGGGCCAACCCAATCGCAAAAACCAAGGCGCTAAAAATGGCAATGAAGCCCGTAACTTCTATACCTACCATACCCGCCGCCGCAAAAACAACCAGGATTTTTAGCCCCGTACCGATTAAAGAGCGGATGAAAGGCTGAATGGTCTTATCCATACCAGACTTTTGCATGCGCTTAGCGACCATACTGGACAGTCTGCTGGCAATCCAAAAGCCAATAACGATAACGATTAACGCACCGATAATTTTGGGTATATAGAGCTCGATCTGAGCTTGTGTTTCAGGTGATAGATTCAAAAAGTCGAACATAGATGTGTCGTTTTGAAGTGAAAGTTCTGATTTATGACGAGTTGTGTTTTCCAGGTCACTTTCTGTGTGCGCGGACAGCTGTCTGGGAACAAAGTGTTTACGCGGTCTCAAAATAGTCTTTTAGTTCCGTATCTTTAATTTTGGATGCGTTATCTTTCTAGCAGCTTCTGCGCCATTTTATTCAGTTTGGCAGGTCATGCTCAGGAGTTTCCTTTTACGGTTCGCCACTTTGGCATAGACCAAGGCTTATCCAATGAGTGGATATCTGCTATTTCTCAGGACGGAAAAGGCTACTTATGGATCGGCACTCAGTACGGCCTCAATCGTTTTGACGGACATGAGTTTGAGGTATTCACCTACCGGCCAAAAGACGGACTCAGCAGCAATTGGATTCGCGATATTTACGCTTCTGAGAACGGACTTTTTCTAGCACCATTAGGACAGGGCCTACAAGAAGTCAGAAATCTTGGGGGCTTGTTTTTGCCCTCCTGGCAGCAAGGAGGCTGGGGGGCTGTAAGCGTTAGAGATGTCAACATTTGTAATGGAGCCTATTTAGTCAGCTCCTCCGGAGGTTTATTTGAATGGATAATTTCAGCTAAAGACTCCATTCAAAAACCACCAAAGCTGATCTCCAATGGCTCCTACCACGGCATTGATCTATGGAATAATCGATGGGCGGCTGCGGGTAGCCCTGGTTTAGCACTGGAAAATCTGGACTCCTTTGAGCTCGTCCATCAGCATGGGTCTGTTCGTGCTGTATCATTTGTCGGTCAGGACAGCTTGCTTTCTCAAAGTATGGAGCAAGTTTACCTGACTCATCAATCAGATGATGGCACCTGGACGACTACAATATTAACGGATCGCCTGGACATCACATCACCAACCCATGGAATAGAACCCTTCATTTACAGAGATCTGCAAGATCAGTTTTGGCTACCGACCTCTTCTGGCCTGGTCTGCTTGAATGCACGACTAGATGTCTTGAGGCGAATAAGTACTAATTCGCTTTTTGCTAAAGCAGGTTTGTCTGGAAATGGTCAGCTACTCAGCTTCCATCAAGATCGGGAAGGAACCTATTGGGTGGGAACGGATCGGGGAATCTTTCAGCTGTTGCCGCAAGTGA
>JBCDFE010000170.1:0-10361 GCA_039178745.1 Bacteroidota bacterium
AGAGCCCATACTGTCAGAGGGACAAGAGGAAACGGTAGCGCAACTGGCCGATTACATCCTGACCCACGAGCTTACTATTCTGCAAGCACAAGATGATAGCTTAGTTCGTTTTTGTGAAACATCGCAGCGTAGAATCATCCTCCGACGAGCACGTGGAATAGCTCCATCGATTCATCCTGCTATGGCTAGTCCGAATGGTCCAGACCTTCTCGCTATGGGAGCGGATATGAAAGCCAGTTTCGGACTGAGAAGTAATGGACAGTACGTACTAAGCCAGCGGCTCGGCGAGTTGGGACACCTACCTGCGCAAGTCCAATTTAAAAAAGCCCTGAAGCACCTAAACAAACTATGCGCAGCCCGCCCAGAAGCCATTCTGGCCGATCTGCACCCAGGATATTTTGGTCGGATGATGGCCCAGGAAATGGCAGACGACCAAAATCTGCCGCTGTATGCCATACAGCACCATGAAGCGCACTTCGCAGCCCTGCTGGGCGAGCAAAATCTGATTGAAGATGCTGGAGAGGTGCTCGGTGTTGTCTGGGATGGATTGGGTTATGGCCGAGACGGGCACATCTGGGGTGGAGAGTTCTTCAGGCTGGTAAACAACTCGTTCTCCAGGGTTGATCATCTCTCCTACTTTCCGCAATTGGGCGGGGAAAATATGGCCTTAGATCCAAATTATGCAGCGATCGCCTGGGCTGGAGATTTAGCCAAAGTGCAGCGCCTACTGGTAAATAAGGTGGAAAAAAGTAAGCTAAACACTCTACTACAGGTGAGAAAAAACGCGCGCATAAAAACGTCGAGCGTAGGTCGGCTATTCGATGCTGTTTCTGCCTTAACGGGGCTTTGCGCCACCCAACAATACGAAGGGCAAGCTGCCATAAAATTGGAGGCCGCAGCTCGAAATGCCTACAACAAATACGGTCAAGTTGAAGGATATCCATTGGCTAGCTTAAAACAAAATTTGATCGATGATATCGGACAAATCCCCGATGAACTAATCGCACTTAAGTTTCATCAAAGCCTGGTCAATTGGATGGCCGAAATTGCTCAGAAACAGGGTGTAAAGACCATAGCTTGCTCAGGCGGATGCTTCCAAAACGCCCTTTTGGTAGACTTGATTCAACAATCTCTGGGAGGCGAGTTCAAACTGGTCTTTCACGAACATCTGGCCCCAAATGACGAAAATATTGCCTACGGCCAGCTTATTCACTACGCACTCACTCAAGAGTTTGTGGGCGTAAAAAACATAAAAAATACTGCGGTATGTGCCTAGCCATTCCCGGAAAAATCAAAAGCATTCGCCACGAGTACGATGGCCAGATCAAGATGGCTAAAATATCGTTTGGCGGTATTTTAAAGGATGCCACATTAGATATGGTCCCTCAAGCCGAAGTCGGCGATTACGTGCTGGTACACGTGGGCGTAGCCATCAGTATTGTAGACGAAGAGGAAGCCAAACAAGTCTTTAAATATTTGGAAGAGATCGGAGAAACCGATGAGCTGACCGAAAGCGAATACGTACCCGGCCAAATAGAAAGGGGCGAGCTGAGAAATCTTTTAAAAAATGAGTCATGAAGTACCTATCTGAATATCGCGACCCAGATGTCGCTAAAAAGTATCTGGAGGAAATCCATAGGACGGTCACTCAACCCTGGACGATCATGGAGGTTTGTGGTGGTCAGACGCACAGCTTGGTGCGCAATGGAATCTTGAATTTGTTGCCTGATGAAGTCAATATGGTACATGGCCCAGGCTGTCCGGTCTGTGTTACCTCCCTAAGTATTATCGATAAAGCCATTCATCTTGCCGAGCAGGACAATGTCATTCTGTGCTCTTTCGGCGATATGATGCGCGTACCGGGCTCTGGCCGCAATCTGCAAGAAACCAAGGCAGCAGGAGCTGATGTGCGCATACTGTATTCCCCTTTAGAAGCCGTCAACTTAGCGGCCCAGAACCCGGATAAAGAAGTAGTTTTCTTCGCTGTTGGATTTGAGACTACGGCACCTGCCAATGCCCTATCCGTCATTCATGCCGAGCGCCGAGGTGTAACCAACTACAGCATCTTATCTAACCACGTGCTGGTACCGCCCGCAATTAAAGCCGTCATGGATGACCCAGAATGCCGAATCCAGGCTTTTTTAGCTGCCGGACATGTCTGCACCATCATGGGAACCTCTGAGTATCATCCGCTAGTGGCCCAATATCAGATACCAATGGTGGTCACTGGCTTTGAACCATTAGACCTGCTTCAGGGGATTCTGATGGTTGTCAAGCAATTGGAAAAAGGCGAGGCCAGATTGGAGAACCAATATAGCAGAATGGTCAAGGCGACGGGCAACCAAGCTGCTATTTCAGCTATAGAGCAGGTTTTTGAAATTACGGACTTAATTTGGAGGGGCTTATCCGAAATACCCGATAGCGGGCTTAAAGTCAGGCCAGCATACGCCCGATTTGACGCCATTAGAAAGTTTGGTATCAACCTGAGTCCGGTACCGGAAAATGCCGAGTGTATTTCAGGTAGCATCATGAAAGGTCTGGCTAAACCGCACGACTGCCCCAATTTTGGCACGAAATGCAAGCCGGAAAGACCACTAGGCGCACCTATGGTCAGCTCGGAAGGTGCATGCGCTGCTTACTACCATTTCCGGGCCGTACTAGAAGAAGTGGCCGCTTGACGCTCTAGTTTACCCAACTCGCAAAAAACCCCTTATGCTTTCGCTAAACTGTCCATTGCCTAAACTCAATTTCGACACCATTAATCTGGGTCATGGCAGTGGTGGTAAGTTGACCAACCAATTGCTGGACAGTGGTGTATTCGAGCTGCTGAGTAATGAGTGGCTAGACCAAAGACACGACGGGGCCATACTCGAATGCAACGGCCCAATGGCCTTTACGACTGATAGCTTTGTCATTAATCCCATCTTTTTCCCTGGCGGCAATATCGGTGAATTGGCCATAAATGGTACGGTTAACGACCTTGCGATGTGTGGCGCCATTCCCAAGTATTTGTCTCTGAGTTTTATTATCGAAGAGGGGCTACCCATGACCGAGTTATGGGAAATTTTGCTCGGAATAAGGGCAGCCTGCCAGGAAGCCGGAGTCTATGTTGTAACCGGAGACACAAAGGTTGTTGAGCGCGGAAAAGGCGATAAAATCTTCATCAACACGACTGGATTGGGACAGCTACACTCATCAGCAAAGATCGATACTCAGCGCGTAGCAGAAGGCGATGCTATATTGGTCAGTGGTCAAATAGCGACCCATGGCATGGCCATTATGTCTGTTCGCGAAGGACTCGATTTTGATACGGAAATTGTCAGTGACACCCAGCCGCTGAATCATTTGGTCAATCAGCTTCTCGATCAATTCGGTTCCGACATAAAGCTGCTCAGAGATCCGACCCGAGGTGGGGTAGCTACGGTACTTAATGAAGTAGCCAGAGATACTCAACTGGGCATTGACATACGACAGCGAGATTTGCCTCTGGATAATCAGGTGGCAGGTGCTTGCGAATTGTTAGGACTAGACCCGCTATACGTAGCTAATGAGGGGGTATTTCTAGCAGTAGTCGATCAAAGTATTGCCGAAGAAGTCTTGAGCTTTATGCAGCAGACCCAATATGGATCGCAGGCTACGCAAATTGGCTCGGTTACTACTTCCCATCCGAGGCAAGTAGTCCAAATTTCTGCCATCGGCGGCCAGCGTATTGTTCCTATGCTCATTGGTGAGCAGCTGCCCAGAATCTGTTAAGTCTATAGCTATGACACTAGATACTCCGAGTCGCGCTAAGGAAAGGCAGCAAGAACAAGCCCCTACTATCCCAGGTAGGTCACGGCATTTTCTGGGCGAAGCCGACAATCCACTACTGGCACCTCGCGGTGTGCATCTGATCGATGGCAAGTTGATCGTAGCTGACACTGGGCAAAATCGCGTATTCATCTGGAATCAGCTACCAAATTCTCCCTACGCAGATGCCGACATCGTGCTTGGTCAAAGGGAAGCCAACGCTACCGCTAGAAATGCAGGAGGCCAGGCCAGTGCCAGCACCCTACTCTACCCTTCTGGTTTGTGGAGTGATGGCCAAAAGCTGGTCGTTTGCGACGCCTGGAACCACCGGGTACTCATCTGGTCGACATTTCCAACTCAGCATGGCCAAGCGGCAGATGTGGTGTTGGGGCAGCCCGATTTCAGCAGTCACGAACCCAATGTAGGTGGAGTGAGTAGTCTACCCACGGCACAGAGCTTAAATTGGCCTTATGGCGTAGACTCTGATGGTGAGCGCCTATTCGTAGCCGATACGGGCAACCGCAGGGTGCTGATTTTCGACACCTGGCCTGAAAAGAGTTATGAAGCGGCATCTCATGTTTTAGGTAAATCCAGTTTTTCAGACCGCGACTACGACCACCACCAACCCATTTGGCCCTATTCGGTGAAGCTCGGTCCAGACGGCCAATTGGCCATTGCCGACACACAGTACTATCGGGTTTTATTATACCCTTCGTGGAACAAAGCCATAGCACAAACCAAAGATCGGGAACCCGTGATCATCGGTCAGGCTTCCATCTCAGACAATGGTCAAAACCAGTTTCGCTGGTTTCCTGAGGCCAACACCCTGAATTGGTGCTATGATGCCTGCTTCTGGAAAGATGGCCTACTGGTTGCTGATACGGGCAATAGCCGGGTACTTCACTTTCCAAAAGTGCCCACCACAAACAACGCAAAAGCAGAAGCCTTACTTGGCCAAGCCACCTTTCAGCTCGGTATCGAAAACCGCAACAGCATAGAGGCCACCGGCGATAGTCTGTACTGGCCATTTCATCTGGCCTTGGAAGACCATACACTGGCCATTGCCGATACAGGCAACCACAGAATTGTCATTCACGAATTAAGTCGACATTGAGATGGAAGAAATCACGCTGGGTTTTGCGCTAGCCACGGGCTTTACGCATGCTTTTGAGGCCGACCACCTTGTGGCCGTAGGCGCACTGGCTACGCGCAAAAAGAGTTTGGACAACATCTTGCGCGAAGGCATCTTCTGGGGGCTTGGCCATAGCTCTACCATACTGATCGTAGGGCTGGCCTTTATCTTTATTGGACTTCCGCTAGATGGATTGCTTTTCGATTGGGGGGAGACAATTGTGGGTTTTATGCTGATAAGTCTGGGTCTTTGGCGTGTATATCAATACCGTAGGCAAAAGCCCCACAAGCACATAGCACAAGCTCATCATACGCATAACTTAGCCTATCGCGTAGGCCTCATTCACGGTTTAGCTGGTTCCGGTGCTGTGATTTTACTGCTAGTCACCCAACTATCATCGACTAGCTATAGCATCTTCGCCCTGGTCGCTTTTGGTCTGGGTTCTGTCATTGGCATGCTCACTGCTGCTGCTTTTTTTGGCATACCCTGGTGCAAGCGTTTAATGAGCCAACCAAAATGGAGCAAGGCCATTCAATTGATGTCTGCCACGATTTGTGTGGGATATGGTTTATATGTTCTGATGGAGCAAATGAGTTAGTTTATCATTGGGAATTTTGCGAAATAGCTGGTGTGGGCGTGCCACTTCAGTCTTCGCGAAAATGCGAACAAAAAGTCTGAAAACAAGAATTCTAGCCCGACCCGTATCTTGTTCCCATGGACAAAAAGCAGATCATACCCGTTGCCGAGGACTTACTGAGCTACCTCAAAAAATATGACCGCTGTGTGGATCTGCCCGTTCAATACGAGGACCTGACCAGATTTAGTGCAGGGACTGCTTTGCTCGACCAAGATGATAACGATACCCTATGGCAGACGGTCTACTTTGCCGAAACGGAACGGGAAGAGTTGTTCGATGGCTTGCGCAAAATATATGCCCTTCTTCGCATGGACGGCAACTTCAGCGCCTTGCCACACCTGGAAGTAGCTCGTATCGACTACTGCCTGTTTGGAAATACCCGGCCCTTCCGAATTCGGATCATCAATCGACTCAACGACAATTACGACCACTTCTACGTCAAGCAAACGGATGCATCACGCATATATGGCCTGGAACTAGAGGAACTCCTTTCTCCCAATAGTGTCATGTATCTGCTAGATGGACAAACGCTCATCGAAGAGCATATTGCTGGTATACCCGGAGACGATTTCTTCGAACAGCAGCTGGACGTGGATGTGCTCAATCAAACTCGGATTGCCAAAGAGTTTATTAAATTCAACGAGCGCTGCTTCGTGCGATTGCTGGGCGATATGCGCGCCTACAACTACGTGGTCGACATCACCCCAGACATCGAAGGCAATCAGTACCGGCTGCGCGCCATCGACTTCGATCAGCAGAGCTACGAAGGGAGGAAGAATTTCTACCTGCCTCAGTACTTCAAAGACAACAATCCCATCATTTTTATTGGCATGAAACTGCTGGAACCTTCAACGGTAGAGCAGTATCAACTCGAAGAGCGATCTATGATAGCTGCACGGATTAAGGCTAGTACCAGTCGCATCTACCGCCTCATGCAAGTCATGTCTACGGACCGCATCTCCAAGCCTGCGTTTATCCGTCAGTTAGCTCGTGAACTGGGCGAACACCACAATAGCAAAAGATTCATCGGGCAGGATACTATGGGAAAAGTACTGCGTACGCACCTTCAGTTGCTGCTGGAAAAAGAGTTCACACAAAGTACCGATATATTGATAGAGGGGAGGGGCTGAGACAAAAGACCACTCGCCCAAGGCTCGTTGACGGACAGTAGACCGCTCGCTGCGCTCGCTATCAGACACAAGACCACTCACCTGCGGCTCGTTGACAGATAGCAGACCGCTCACTGCGATCGCTTTTAGACAAAAGACTGCTCACTTCGTTCGCTGCTAGATACCAGAATACTCGCCTGCGGCTTGCTTGAAGGCTAAAAGAGGGATGCTATTTCATCAGGGACAGCAGTTGGTCGGCTATTTTTGGCATTGATCATGGCCCATTTCGTGACAGCTCGAACGATTATCTGATCGCTTCCCTTGCGCTTAAACTCGACAACTCGGGTAGATATATGTCGGTGAAAGTTCTCTACAAAAGTCTCGGCAATGAGCTCATCACCTGAAAGCGCAGAAGCTTTGTACTCGATATGATGACTGGCGACTACCCAAACATACTGCCGTGCTATATCCTCTGAAACCACTTCGTACCAATGTGCTTTAGAAATTTCCTGCACCCACTCCAAATAGCGGATATTATTGACGTGCTTTAGCTCGTCTATATCTGAAGGGATTACTGAAATGGAGGTTTTGTATCGAGATGCCATACTGCAATTAAGTACTATTCAGGTATTCCCTCCAATTCCTTCAAGTAAGCCGCCTTTTGCCCAGCCCGCTCCTTCTTATTCGTTGCCGTCCAATAGCTGTGCCCGTTCAAAAACTTGATCTGCAAATTATTCCACTCTTCCTCGGTTTCGAGTACTCGGAAGGCTTTTAGCTCTTTGAAAAGCCGCTGCCCGATGGGGTAAAAATCATCTCTTCCGAGGTAGTCCAGGTCGGCATCGCAGATAATTTCCTCATAGATATTGCGCGGCTTTTGAGGCACCTTTGTAGCCCTGATCATCCCGCAGATACGCTCGATTTGCTCTTCTGAATAGCCATAGGCTGGCAGCTCGGCGCGCACCAGTTTACAGCCCAGGCGCTCATGATCCCGGTTGTTGATCAAGAAACCCGAATCGTGGTAGGCGGCGGCCGTGCGCAGCAGATCTACATCTTCGGGATCGTCTATGCCTTCGGCCCGAGCCAGCTCTAGCGTGCGGGCCAGCACGTCGCGGGTATGGACAATACTATGATAGTGCAGGTTGCGAGATAGCCCTCGCTCCAGCTTAGATAGAATGGCATCTATGGCTGCCTGCACACGCAATGGTAAATTGGTTTTTACTCGGTTTCATCCGTCTCTGCGACGAGTAGTACACCGGTGGCCAGGAAACGCAATTCGCGTTTTGGCTCCGTAATAGCAGCTATGGCTTCTTCACTCTCGCCAGCGTCTTCAGCATAGTGGCGAAGCTCATCGACCGTAGTAACCTGATAGTAGGCCTTTCCCTCAGCAACCACTTCGCGACCCGGAATATCGGTCGGCACGAAAAATCCATAATCTTTGAACCTGACCATGACGTCGCCCTCTTCTCCGAGGGTCATCCAGCAACCTTTCTTTTGGCAGACGTCATTTACTGTAGCCCTTACAATTAGATCCAGGCTATCACCTTCCGCCAAACCAGTGGTTGCTTCGGCCATCTCAGACAGCCCCATCGCAGACTCAAAATCGTCATACTCGCCAGCACCGAAAATCTCGCCGGCGTAATCAGGAGCAGACTCTGATGACTCAACGACTTCTTGTTGATCTTCGCCGGAAACATCCGTTGATCCGCAGGCTACGACCAGCGGAAGTCCAAAAAATAGTAACAGATACTTAGACATCATTTAGTTTTAACATTAGGAGATGCCCAAATATACGGATCGAATGTGGCTCACCCTACTGATAAGCGACGAGCTCCGTTAAATATGCACCTTCATAGCCCAGATTTTGCAATTGACGCTGGAGCGCTTCGGCCTCAGACCGGCTGGCATAGCTTTCGCGGCTTTCGACTACCCACACTTGCTCACAGGGCCTGTAGCGGGCCACCAGACTGGGATGAAAGGGGTACTCGCTCGGATCGGTATAACGCAGTATAGCGACTTGCACCTTGTATTCTCTGGTCGGCGTGGTAGCGAAGCGTGGTAGCTCTGGCGCATTGGGAGACCCTCCCTGCGCAATACTTACCCCCCTGGAATAAGTAGATGGCAATTCATCACAGTACGGAGGACGAGTATCTTGAGCCGATAATTGTAGCCCTATGAGGCAAACTAGGAAACTAAGCGTGAGTAGTTTCATGACGGTAGGTTTGTTGGTTTCACGGACTGTTTGTGTCGCTTGTGTAGTTTTGGACGTGCTACAAGCGAAAAAGACACGCTCAAATATATAAGTTATATCGCAATTTATAAGCCATTGGTTCAAACCATACTATCGCTCTCTTCTCAGCTCGATGGTCAGATCCACACGCCTATTGAGCTCTCGCTGGCCACCACTGACAGAACCTACACCTCTGATATTGACCTGATCTACACTGATGCCCAGATTGCGCAGAAAAGTGCCCACGGTACGGGCGCGCCGTTCTGACAGCTCTATATTGTACTGGCTCTCGCCTATGTCATCGCTATAACCGGTGATGGTTACATTTTGTACTTCCGCAGGATCGATACTCTCCGAAAATAGCCGAAGGTTTTCCCGCTGCAACTCCGTCAGTTCGGCTTCGTCGAACCGGAATAAAACCCGATGTTCTCGCTCCACTATGGTTACCTCTCGACTGGGTATATCGGGTGGAGGCGGTGGGGGTGGAGGCAAATTCAATGGCTGCATGAGTAGGTCGATGCGATAGGGCGTGGTATTGTCCCAAATCGGAATGGAAAATTCCTTTCGATAGGGTCTGTACTCATCGGCAGATACGCGCAGCCCCATTTCTTCTCTAGCCAGATAGCAAATAAAAAACCGCCCATCTATGTTGGTGGTAAATTGGCTTCCATCGGCCACATATACCGTTTGATCGACCAGTGGCTCTCCAGTAATGCTGTCTAATACATAGCCCGACACAAAGGTGATGGGCTCGCCACTCAGTTCTTCAGACAGCGAAAACTCGTAAATGTCTAGCCCGCCTTCTCCTCCGGGTCTGTTGCTGGCAAAGTATCCGGTCTGGCCGTCTGCAGCTAGGTGAAAGCCGAGCTCGCGATGGGCGGAGTTGATGGGCGGCCCCAGATTGATGGCCACGGTCCAGTCCTGGCGCTCATCATCCCACCAGCTCATAAAAATATCTTGGTCGCCTAAATTGGCATGGCCCGTGCTGGCAAAGAATAGCGTCCTGCCGTCATTGCTCAGGAAGGGCGCCTCTTCATCGCCCGGTGTATTTACAGCTGGACCCAGGTTCTGCGGGCTCGTCCAGCTCCCGTCGGGAAGCATCTCGCTGCTATAAATATCGCTGCCACCCAGACCGCCCTCTCTAAAGGAGGAAAAAAAGAGCTTTCGCCCATCGCAGCTGATGGCTGCCTGACTATCCCAGCTATCGCTATTGATCTGATCCCCGAGCGTTTCTATCTCTACGACCCCATTATCTCTGTACCAGCCTCTGAATATGTCGCAGCCCCCAGTTGCTGTGACTTCCCGGCCGCAAAGCGTAAAGTAGATGCGCTCGCCATCGCGTACCAGCGTGCTCATGCCCTCTGGGGTTCGGGTATTGATGCTACCGGCCCTAGCTACGTTCCAGGGAGCCTCCGGGCTTCTTCTGCGTGCTCGTAGCAGGTCTTCGTCGCCCTGGGCGTTTTGGCG
>JBCDFE010000171.1:0-10359 GCA_039178745.1 Bacteroidota bacterium
ACGAGGAAAGGGGTAGGGGGCCTTTTCTGAAGTTCAGGCTCCGGGCGTGCCTTGCTCTCGATAAAAATTCTGCGTTTTTCGCTCAAGAAACCATTTCCGCATAATGTCTATTAAACACTGCCTTTATCTCATCCTTTTATACAGGTGAGCAAGAACGTACATCTTCTTTTATTTCGCAATGATCTTCGACTCCACGATAACGAGGCACTAGATCGTTCCATTGCCGGTGCCGATGAGCTGATTGTAGTCTACTGCTATGATCCAAGGCATTTCCGTATGCTGCCTATCGGGTTTCGAAAGACAGGATATCGCAGATTTCAATTTTTGAAAGCCTGCCTAGAACAGCTGGATCAGCGCCTAAAGGACCTCGGTAATAAACTGGAGATTAAGATCGGCAGGCCAGAGGATGTCATTCCCAAACTGGTCAATCAATATCAGATAAGCAGAGTCTATACGCAAAAAGAAATAGCCGACGAAGAAGTCAAAGTGGAGCAAGCACTAAAATCAGAGCTAACTAAACTGGCCGTGCCACTGGAACTCGTCTGGGGTAAAACGCTTTATCATCTGGAAGATCTTCCTTTTCCACCAGAGAAAACGCCCATCACCTTTAAATCCTTTCGGAATAAAATCACCAAAAAAATAAGACCAAGGGCGATATTTCCGACACCCACTATCCTACCTCCGAGCCCGGTCGAAAATATTGAAACACATCCCAGTCCTGATGTACTCGGTTTCACAGCATCTGAAATAGTAGAAAACCACCATTTTATTCTACCCCCAGGAGAAACGGCTGCCCTGGAGCGCCTAAATTATTACACCTTCGAATCAGACCTCATTGTCCGGTACAAGTATACCCGCAATCAATCACTGGGGCTCGATTACAGCAGCAAGTTTTCGGCATATCTGGCACATGGCTGCCTATCCCCTCGTCAAATTTATTTTACGGTGAAACAGTACGAACGAGAGGTTAAAAGAAACATCAGTACCTGGTGGCTGATCTTTGAAGTGATCTGGCGAGATTTTTTCAAATTCCAGGCTATGCGTTTCGGCAATTTGATGTTCTCGCCTGGAGGGATACGCGAGCGAGAAACTCTATGGATCAAAGATCATCAGTTATTCAATTGGTGGCAAGGGGGCCGCACGGGTATCCCCTTTTTGGATGCACACATGCGTGAGCTTTCTGCAACGGGCTTTATGTCTAATCGCGGCCGGGTGAACGCCGCCAGCTTTCTGACCCAGGATTACAAGATAGATTGGCGATGGGGAGCGGCCTGGTTTGAACATCATCTCATAGACTATGACGTATGCAGCAACTGGATCAATTGGAATACGCAAGCACTCGAGATGTACTATACCAACCCAGTTCACCAGGCCATGAAATACGACAAGAAAGGCGACTATACCCTAACTTGGCTACCTGAGCTCAGCGGACTGCCCAAACCACTTTATCATGCGCCTTGGCTACTCTCTGAAAAAGAACAGGAGAACTACGGTATAGAAGGTTACATCCCACCTGCGGAAGTCTATAAAAAGTGGGGAAAGGCCATAGGTCAAATAAAAAAAGCTGCCCCTTGAGACAGCTTTTCCGATTTATTCTTCTTCCTTGACAGCGGTTGCGGCTGCGGCAGCTCCGCCTTTTCGGCCTCTGCGACTTCTACGCGTGCGGCCTGATTTTTTCTTGGTCTCGCCCTTGGGTTGGTAGACCTCGTTGTAATCTACAAATTCTATGAGGGCCATCTCAGCTCCGTCTCCTGGCCGGAAGCCCGTCTTGATGATGCGCAGGTACCCACCTGGGCGATCTCCGACCTGCTTGGCGATTTCACCAAATAACTCTTTAGCTGCTTCTTTATTCTGTAGATAGCTGAAGACCACCTGGCGATTGTGGAGATCATCTTTCTTAGCCTTGGTCACCAGTGGCTCTACAAATGAACGCAGCGCTTTTGCCTTGGCTAGAGTAGTGTTGATTCGCTTGTGCTCGATGAGGGCAATGGATAAATTGCGGAGCAAAGCTTTGCGATGGGCCGACTTACGACCTAGATGATTGAATTTCTTAGCGTGACGCATGTCAGTTAAGATGATTAGCAACACATACCGGAGACTCTTCTGCTAAATAGGCCTTAGCGGAGTGGCCAGTGTAATTGCCGGATGATTGAATATTCGCCTATGAAAATCAAAAACGATACCTGGCATAGCCAGATATCGTCTTATTTTTATTCTTCGTCTAGCTTATATTTGGATAAGTCCATTCCGAAGGTCAGACCTTTCTCGGTCAGAAGCTCCTCGATTTCCACCAATGACTTCTTACCGAAGTTGCGGAACTTGAGTAGCTCGTGGGTATCGTATTTAACCAACTCTCCGAGCGAGTTGATTTTGGCTGCCTTCAGGCAGTTGTAAGCACGCACAGAAAGGTCGAGATCCTCTAAACTCGTCTTGAGCAGCTTGCGCATGTGCAGGATGTGCTCGTCTACGATGGTCTCTTCTCTCGGAGCAGCATCTAGATCCAGTGGTTCATCAGTAATCAGGATGAGGTGCTGAATCAAAATGCGACTTGCATCGCGAATGGCCTCTTCTGGGTGGATGGTACCATCGGTCTTGACCTCGATGGTCAATTTCTCGTAGTCCGTTCTCTGACCAACACGCGTGCTCTCGACACGGTAAGCCACATTCTTGATGGGCGTGTAGATGGCGTCTACGGGTACTACCCCGATAGGTGCTCCTTTGGGGATATTCTCATCTGCTGGTACGTAGCCATGACCTTTGGTTACGGTGAGCTCTACTTCCAGGTTGACGAAAGGCTCCATGGTACAAATCACCAGATCAGGATTCATCACCTTAAACACATTGGTGTGCTGGCCTATATCGCCAGCAGTGAAAGTTTCTTTGCCTGAGATGGTGAGGTATATCTTTTCCTCATCCAGGTCTTCATTTTCGATCTCCTGCTTTAGGCGAACCTGCTTTAGGTTCAGGATAATATCAACCACGTCTTCGACTACACCGTGAATGGTAGCAAACTCGTGGTCTACACCTGCTATTCTAACAGCAGAGATGGCAAATCCAGGTAGGGATGAAAGCAACACGCGGCGAAGTGAGTTGCCAATGGTTTGACCAAAACCGGGTTCCAGCGGCTTGAATTCGAAGATGCCTTCGAAATCATCTGCCTTTTGCATGGTAATCTTGTCCGGCTTCTGAAAATTGAGAAGAGTACTCATCTAAATGCTAATCTTTGAGTGGGTTGCGGTGGTGGGATGATACCGCTAAATGGCCTATGTACAAGGTCTTTACTTAGAATAAAGTTCGACGATCAACTGTTCGTTGATGTTCTCTGGAATAGCCTCGCGCTCGGGAACTTCCAGAAACTTAGCTTCCATTTTGTCGGAATTGAACTCTATCCACCCGAACTTGCGGGCATCATTCTTCGTGCTGATCGTATCGCGAATCACTTCAAGCCCCTGTGATTTGCCTCTAACGCCGACCACATCGCCTGGGCGAATCTGAGTGGAAGGAACGTTATTGACTCGGCCGTTGATTACGATGTGACGGTGAGAAACCAACTGTCTTGCAGCTGGACGAGTACGTGCTAAACCCATTCTGTACACCACATTATCTAAACGCGATTCCAACAATTGGAGCAAAACCGTACCAGTAACACCCTTAGATGCGCTGGCACGCTCGAACATATTGCGGAACTGACGTTCCAACACACCATAAGTGTACTTGGCCTTCTGCTTTTCGAGTAGCTGAAGCTTATAGTCGCTGCTCTGGCGGCGACGGCGACGAGAATTGCCGTGCTGCCCCGGAGGATAGCTCTTGCGGTCATAAGCCTTATCAGGACCGTAGATGGCCTCGCCGAAGGCACGTGCTTTTTTTGATTTTGGACCAGTATATCTAGCCATTGGAGTTCTAAATCTTAATGCTTACGAAAAATAGAATTGGAGCTTAAACGCGACGGCGCTTGGGCGGGCGGCAGCCATTGTGTGGCATTGGAGTTACATCCTTGATCTTAGTAATCCGAATACCCGTGTTGTCGACAGCGCGAATGGCTGCCTCACGACCACTACCTGGGCCTTTCACGTATACTTCAGCTGTGCGCAAACCTGCATCGTAAGCAGTTTGAGCAGCATCCGAGGCAGCGATCTGTGCGGCATAAGGTGTACTCTTCTTGGATCCACGGAACTTGGCCTTACCGGCACTAGCCCATGAAATCACATCACCGTTCTTATTCGTAATAGAGATGATGATGTTGTTGAAGGTAGCTTTGATGTAGACCAAGCCTTCCGGATCTACTTTGACTTTTCTCTTCTTATTTTGAGTCTTACCAGCTGTTCTCTTAGCCATTACTTAGTGACTTTTTTCTTGTTAGCAACAGTCTTACGCTTGCCTTTGCGGGTACGCGCATTAGTTTGAGTGCGTTGGCCTCTTAAAGGTAGACCTCTACGATGGCGCAAACCGCGATAACAACCAATATCCATCAATCGCTTGATGTTGGTTTGTACTTCGGTGCGCAAATCACCTTCGACCTTGTATTCGTTGGTGATGATGTTGGAGATGGTCTTGATGTTATCATCGTTCCAATCTTCGACCTTAGTGTTAAGGTCTACATTGGCCCTCTCCAGAATTTCAGCAGAGCGGGTAGGCCCGATACCGAAAATGTAAGTCAAACTGATGACGCCTCGCTTGTTACGAGGTAGGTCGACGCCTGCAATACGTGCCATTCAATTGCTTTTTAGCCCTGACGTTGCTTGAACTTCGGGTTCTTCTTATTAATGATGTAAATTTTGCCTTTGCGCTTTACGATTTTGCAATCGACAGAACGCTTTTTGACAGAAGGTCTCACTTTCATAGCTATACAGTTAGTTGATTAGCGGCAAAACGCCCAGCTTCCTATTTGTATCGGTAAGTAATACGGCCTCGAGACAAGTCATAAGGACTAATCTCAACAGCAACTTTATCACCGGGTAAGATTTTGATGTAGTGCATTCTCATCTTACCATTAATAGTAGCTAGTACTTCGTGATCGTTTTCCAGGCGTACGCGGAATTTAGCGTTGGCCATGGCTTCTACAATCACTCCGTCTTGCTTAATCAGGTCTTGTTTTGGCATGCTCGAAATTTCGGACGGCAAAGGTACGCATTTCGACTTAGATAAACAAGTGTCAAATTAGACAACTTCTCCACTAATTAAACATTGACCAAAGGCTGGTATCTGGCCTCCATCTCCGGATCCAGGAATACCACTTCTTTAAGGTTGGGATTTTTTAGAATAGCTGCCTCGATTGGCCGGTGGTCAGACATGAGGTCAGCGGGTCCATCGGCGGTAATGGCTACCGAATGCTCATAGTGTGCACTCGGCTTACCATCGCGACTTACAATGGTCCAGCCATCAGACTTGGTGGCAACGGCCCTACGGCCCAAGTTGATCATGGGCTCTATGGCAATGACCAAACCCTCTTGCAGGCGAGGCCCGTTTCCTCGGCGACCAAAATTGGCTACATCGGGAGCCTCGTGCAGGGAGCGCCCTACCCCGTGCCCGACCAATTCTCTGACTACTCCGTAACCATTCTCGCGTTCACAATACCGCTGAATCGCATAACTGATGTCTCCGACTCGACGACCTGCACGGGCCTGATCGATGCCTAAATACAAAGCGTGCTTGGTCTTGCGGCATAGCGTCATCGTCTCTTCGGCAACATCACCAACACAAAAAGTGTAGGCGGCATCGCCGTAAAACTCATTCATGTATGTACCACAATCGATGGATAGGATATCGCCATCTTGAAACACCTGCTCTTTGGTCGGCAGACCATGTACTACCTGCTCGTTTCGCGAAACAAGCAAAGTAGACGGGCAATCATACAAGCCCTTAAAACCCGGCACCGCGCCGTGATCCCTTATCATCTCTTCAGCTGCCTTGTCAATCACATCACCACTCAAACCCGGCCTCAACTCGCCCGCAACATAGGTCAATACCTTACAAACCAACTGACAGGCTTCCCTGATCAGTTCGACTTCTTCGGCTGTTTTAATGATAATCTTTCTCTTTTTCCTTCTTACCATTTGGCAATTGTCTGGTGTGGATTAAGCAGTTAACAAGCTTAGCTCGAATTCGTTTTTGTTGTTAATGAACTTCCGCAGGTAGGAACGTCCCGACCTGCGGAAGTACAAAAAATAAGACCAGCAAAAACACATGTTCTTGCTGGTCTTATGCCATTTTGGGATTAGGATTTAAAAATCAGCACCTAGGCTTTGCATGCGGCTACCTCCTGTGCGACCTTGTATCTTACCTTCTTTGACCAGTCCGTCATATCTAGCCATGAGCAGGTAGCTTTCGATTTGCTGTAGGGTATCTAGTACTACACCAACCATGATGAGCAGCGAGGTGCCACCAAAGAATAGTGCAAAGCTTGGCGAGACACCAAAGTAAACCACAATAGCCGGAAGAATGGCGATAAAACCGAGAATCATCGACCCTGGCAGTGTGATGCGCGAGGTGATCGCATCGATGTAGTCCTCGGTTGGCTTTCCACCTTTGATACCGGGAATGAATGCATTCTGGCGACGCAAATACTCGCTGTACTGATCTGGTCTGACAGTCAGGGCCGTATATACATAGGTAAAGGCCACGACTAAAAAGAAGTATACGATGTTGTACGGCAAGGAAAAGAAGTCACTAAAAGCCTGGGCTGTAGCCGACCCCTCACTACCTGCGAAAGCAAATATCTGAGCGGGGAGAAACATCAAAGCCTGGGCAAAGATGATGGGCATAACACCGGAGGCATTAACCTTTAATGGAATGAAGTCTCTTGATCCTTGTGTGGGTAATTGACCGGTTCCGCGTCCTACCATCCGCTTGGCAAACTTGATGGGGATTCGCCTGATGCCCGTAACTACAGCAACAGTAGCCATGGTAACCAAGAAGAAACCTACCATTTCTAGTACCAGAATCAGCAAGCTGTTGAGGTTAGACTGGAACTCGACGAGGAATGCCTGGGGCAAACCGACAATAATACCTACGGTGATCAGCAAGGAGACACCGTTGCCTACACCTCGGTCGGTGATTCGCTCACCCAACCACATCGCAAAGATGGTTCCTGTGGAGAGTACGACAATACCAGTGGCCCAGAACAGAAAGTCATTGACCATAGGGCTCTGACCACCACTAGACTTGATATAAGCTAGATAACCAGCACCTTGGACTAGTGTAATGAGCAGGGTCAAAAGGCGAGTGATCTGGGTTAACTTGCGGCGACCCGCTTCTCCTTCTTTTTTCTGTAATTTTTGGAAATACGGGACCGCAAAACCCAGCAACTGCACAATGATACTCGCCGTAATATAGGGCATGATACCTAGTGCCATGATGGATGCATTGGCAAATGCACCACCAGTAAACAGGTTGAGCAGACCCAGAAGGTCATCTGCACCACCACCGCCGAAGCCAGCAGATAGTGCCTCCGTATCGACACCCGGCAATACGATAAACGTACCCAAACGGAATACGGCAATAAGCGCCAGGGTAAAGAGGATGCGAGTGCGCAGCTCTTCAATTTTCCAAATATTCCCAAGTACTGTGAATAGACGCATGATTCGGGAATTTTAAAGGATGGTGATACTACCGCCTGCTTTCTCAACAGCCTCTTTGGCAGAAGCTGATGCAGCATGAGCAGTGATGGTCAATGAGCTCTTGAGCTCACCACCGGCTAATATCTTAATTCGATCATTCTTGCGAATGATACCGGCACCGAGCAGGGTATCTGGTGAGACGGTCTCCAGGCCGTGCTTTTCGATTATAGCTTCGATGCGGCCTAGGTTCAAGCCAACATACTCGACTCGGTTAGGACTGTTAAATCCGCGCTTGGGCAGACGCATTTGCAGGGGCATCTGGCCACCCTCGAATGCGCGCTTGCGGCTGTAGCCAGAGCGAGATTTCGCGCCCTTGTGACCACGAGTCGATGTACCGCCTCGGCCAGAGCCTTGCCCACGAGCTATCCGCTTGCCCTTTTTATTGGAGCCGGATGCAGGTTTGAGTGAATGCAGTTTCATGGAAATATTTTTTGGAGCCTAGCTTGTTGCGACTGCAAAGATCGCAAAATTATTGTTAGGCTTCTTCTACTTTGACTAGGTGACTGACCTTGGCAACCATACCTAAGATCTGAGGAGAGGATTCGCGTTCGACTGTTTGATTCATCTTGCGCAAACCCAAAGCCTGCATGGTGGCTTTCTGCTTCTTAGAGCGATCAATGACACTCTTGACTTGCGTGATTTTTATTTTAGCCATGATGAGGTGTATTTGAGTTTGACAGCTTACTAGCCTTCAAACAGTTTTTCCAAAGAAATGCCGCGTTGGGCAGCTACGGCCTGGGGGCTGCGCAGCTTCTTAAGTGCATCAATGGTCGCTTTCACCACATTGTGTGGGTTAGACGAGCCTTGAGACTTGGCCAGTACGTTTTGTACACCTGCAATTTCCAGTACGGCACGCATAGCGCCACCGGCAATAACACCAGTACCATTACTTGCTGGCTTGATCAGTACCTTACCCGCTCCGTACTTACCCAACTGCTCGTGGGGGATCGTACCGTTGTGAATGGGTACTTTGATCATGCTCTTGCGCGCAAGCTCACCGGCCTTTTGAATAGCTTCGCTGACATCGCGAGCCTTTCCAAGGCCATGACCTACTCTACCCTTACCATCACCTACTACAACTACCGCTGCGAAGCTGAAGGTACGACCACCCTTGGTCACCTTGGCTACCCGGTTGAGGGCAACCATTTTTTCTTTCAATTCCGGATCGGATTCTGCTGCTTGGCCTCGACGATCATTACGACGTCCGCCGCGACTGTTTTCTCTCTTTGCCATTGTCGTATTGATTTTTAGAGTTGAAGACCACCTTCGCGAGCACCGTCAGCTAGTGACTTAACCCGTCCGTGATATAAATAACCGCCCCTATCGAATACAGCAGTATCGACACCAGCGACTTTTGCTCTTTCTGCAAGGAGCAAACCTACTTGCTTAGACTGCTCAGATTTTGTGCCATCGTTAGACACTGCCGCCTCGTAGCTGGAGGCTTGCAGTAGCGTTTTTCCAGAGGCATCATCTATCAATTGGGCATAGATGAACTTGTTTGAGCGAAATACACTCAAGCGCGGGCGCTGAGCAGTACCCGATACTTTTTTTCTGATTCTACGGTGAATCCGCTTCCTCCGCTTTGCTTTTGTGAGTTGCATAATTGGCTATTTATCGACCTTAGTGTACTTGAATCGAGGGTAAGTCTACCCCGGAGACCCAAGACCCAAAGTCTATTGGTTCTTTTATTTACTGGCTGTTTTACCTGCTTTACGGCGAATCTGCTCGCCTTGGAAGCGAATACCTTTGCCTTTGTATGGTTCGGGTTTGCGCAATTTCCTGATCTTGGCAGCAACCTGACCGATCAGCTGCTTATCTGCGCTATTCAGTGTGATAAGCGGTGGCTGACCTTTTTGAGTCTCGGTAGTTACTTTTACATCCTCTGGAACATAAAAGTAAACGGGGTGAGAAAAGCCGAGGCTCAAAATGAGTAGCTGGCCTTTGTTTTCTGCACGATAACCTACACCAACAACTTCCAATTTCAGTTCGTAGCCCTCATAGACGCCAATGATCATATTGTCGATCAAGGAGCGATACAGGCCATGCATGGAGCGCAGACGCTTAGTATCGCGTGGTCGGGTTACCGTAAGAGTGCCGTCTTCCAGGCTAATACCCAGGTCGGGATCGCACTGCTGAGACAGTTCTCCTTTGGGGCCTTTAACCGTCACTAGATTTCCCTTGCTGATGTCTACGGAAATACCAGCTGGAACACTAATTGGATTTTTACCTATTCGAGACATGATTCTCTTTATTTAGGGCACCACTTAAGGTACCATTTTTTTGACTGTGTTTCAAGATGATTAGTAGACAAAAGCAAGTACTTCTCCTCCTACATTCTCACGGCGGGCTTGCTTGCCAGTCATCAGGCCTTTGGAAGTAGAAATGATCGCTATACCCAAACCATTGATTACGCGTGGAAGGGCTTCTGCTTTGACATACTTGCGAAGACCTGGCTTAGAAATGCGCTGTAGCTTGCGGATAACGGGCTGCTTGGTTTGCTTATCGTACTTGATCGCAATAGAAATAGTACCCTGCTTACCTGCACCTACACCATCATCGAATTTGTACTTCAGGATGTAGCCCTGGTCATACAATATTTCAGTCATGCTCTTTTTCAGCTTGGATGCTGGAATAGTAACCACGCGGTGGCCCGCCTGCTGGGCGTTGCGGATGCGTGTCAAATAATCAGCAATAGGATCAGTTACTGCCATTTTTTATGTTATTGCGCCCCAGGGTATTCGCG
>JBCDFE010000172.1:0-10320 GCA_039178745.1 Bacteroidota bacterium
AATACGGTATAGTTCATATCCAGGAAAGGTGTGCCTCCGACCTCTTTGTAGTGTTCCCTAATCTCGCTGGTGTACCGAAAATCGAATTCTGCTTCCTGCCTATTGAGTTGGCTATCGTCGACTGGTCGACCATCCACAATGTAGAACTGAGAGCCACTGCTTGATCGCTCTGGGTTGTTGTTGCGCGCAGCAGCCAGGGCGCCGCGTTTGTGCACCAGATTGGGATTGAACTCAGCAGGTACCATATAGCCAGGTCCGCCAGAGCCTAAGCGCGCGTTGGCTTCGGCACCCCGGCTATTGGGGTCTCCGCCCTGTATCATAAAGCCATCGATGACGCGATGGAATAGCAGATCGTCGTAGTAGTTCTCTTCAACCAGCCTGGTAAAATTGTCCTGGTGGTTTGGCGTCTCGTCGTATAGCTGGGCGATCATGTTGCCCTCTGAGGTCTCTATGTAGACCAGGCAGCGCTCAGGAGGCAATATGCTGATCTGCTGTTTTTTGCTCTTGCTCTTGCCCTTTTCGTTGGTGGCAGTGAGTATGACCTCATATTCACCGGATTTCAGAAATCGATGCTCGGTGTTTTCAGCGGTGCTGCTGCTGCCGTCGCCAAAGTCCCAGCTATAAGAAGTGGCCTCGCTAGTCTCGTTGGTAAAGGAAACCAACTCGCCAGCCCTGGCTTCTCTAGGCGCTTGCAAAGCAGTTTTGGGAAGTGCGCAGTTTGACAAAAGGAAAATGATTGGAATGATAAAAAGAAGTTGCTTCATGGTTTTGGGTAGTATTTTTTGGACTTCCGCAGGTAGAGTGGTTTAGGCCGTGGAGACAAAAGATTTTGCGTCTCCACGGAACGTCTTCCACCTGCGGAAGTCCTGATTTTTAAAAAATCACTCGCCCGCTGCGGGCGTATATCCTTCTAGAATGGTGATCTCCATACTGATGTCTTGACGAGGTCGATTGCTATTGTCTCTGGTCACTTGAGTGATGGCGTCTGCCACCTCTATGCCTTCGATCACTTCACCGAAAACGGTGTACTCCATATCCAGATCCGGGCGGCCGCCATAGTTTTTGTACCATTCGCGCTGCACCTCATTGTAGACGATGTTGTGGCGGCGCTCCCAGTTGTCGAGGCTGGCATCGGTTTGGCGCTGGCCCGTCACAATGTAAAACTGCGAGCCACTGCTTGCTCTTTGCGGGTTGTTATTTCTGGCTGCGGCTAGAGCTCCCCTCAAATGGGGCTTGCCGATTTCTTCTTCTATCTGATAGCCCGGACCACCAGAACCCAATGACTGGCCAGGGCCTGCGTCTTTACTTTCCGGGTCTCCTCCCTGAATCATGAATCCAGGGACCACTCTATGAAATAAGGTGCCATTGTAAAAGCCATCTTGTGCGAGTTCTACGAAGTTGTCGGAGTGCCTGGGGGTATCTTCATAGAGCATAACCACTATGTCGCCAAGGCTTGTGCTGATGCGGGCGTAAGTTGGGCCTTTTTGACCACATGAACTGAATAGCAGCGCCAAGACGGCTATAATGCAGGGTGTGAATCGCATGGGTATTGCAGTTTAAGGACGCAAGATATTTATTTACAATTTCCTAAGTTCAAAAGTTGTGTCTTTATATGCCTCTAGAGCTTCTAATTCATTAGCTACCCAAGTGTTCCAGGCCTCCTGCTTTTTTGAATCATAATAGACCTCCGAGTCATATTCATCTTGTTTCTCACTACACTGCCTCATGAAGTCATTATAGATTTCGACCATCCTATGCTGGTGAACTTACTCTATAAGCTCCTTCAAAATCTTTTACTGTAACCTTTGGCGAACAGCTAGCCAACACTATGGATGAACATAGTATAATGGCTGAGCGAAAATACATAGGGACACTCTTTGTTATAAGCATGATTCTGGTGTTTTATCCAAAGGTACACTGTAGAATAGGACTAACTGAAATATAATGAAAGCTTATGTATTATATTAAAACTATAACTTTTAACTTATGCTTTTTCTTCCCATATTTGCGGTCGAATTAAGTACCTGACGCTCTCTCAGTAACCCTCAGCCTTTACCAAATAACCAAAGAAACCATGCAGGCAGACGTATTAAGCCCCTCAGTAAATGGCCTCGCCAAGGATCAACTGGTCAAAATCGCTATCGCTAAAGGAGATGGCATAGGCCCAGAAATTATGGACGCTGTACTGCGCATACTCGATACCGCTGGCGCTAGAATCGAACCCGAATTTATCGAACTAGGCGAAAAAGCCTATCTGGCTGGCAATACGGCTGGTATTACCAGTCATGCTTGGGATGTGATAGGTCGCAACAAAGTGATCTTGAAATCGCCTATTACCACTCCACAAGGGAAGGGCTACAAGAGTTTGAATGTGACCTTGCGCAAGTCCCTGGGCTTGTTCGCCAATGTCAGGCCAGTTGGTGCGCTGCATCCATTTGTGGAGACCAATTTTCCAACGATGGATGTGGTGGTCATACGCGAAAATGAGGAAGATCTCTATGCCGGAATAGAGCACCGCCAAACTCAGGATGTCGTGCAGTGTCTAAAGTTGATCACCAGACCGGGCTGTGAGAAGATCGTTCGCTACGCCTTTGAGTACGCACGCGCTCACGGCCGCAGAAAAGTGACCTGCATGGTAAAGGACAATATCATGAAGCTCACCGATGGTTTGTTTCACCGAGTCTTTAAGGAGATTGCTGCTGAGTATCAGGATATAGAAAGCAATAGCCAGATCATAGACATAGGCGCTGCCAGATTAGCGGACTCTCCAGACAAGTACGATGTCATTGTGACCTCTAACTTATATGGTGACATTGTTTCTGACATCGTAGCGGAGGTAGCAGGCTCAGTAGGTATGGCTGGTTCTGCCAATGTCGGGAAGGATGTGGCGATGTTCGAGGCCATTCATGGCTCTGCTCCTGATATTGCCGGGCAGAATGTAGCCAATCCTTCAGGTCTATTGAATGGTGCCATCCTCATGCTTTATCACATCGGTCAGGGGCATATAGCTACCAAGATTAAAAACGGATGGCTGGCGACTATCGAGGCTGGATATCACACCGCAGATATCTACGTTGAAGGCAGCGGCCATAAGCTGGTTTCCACTAAGGAGTTTGCTGATGCTGTGATTGAGCACCTAGGCCAGGTACCTACTCAGCTAAAAGCAGTAGACCCCAAGCTAGCACCAGGTAAAATAGAGGTGCCCGAATATAATCGCAGTGTAGAAGACAAGCAGCTGGTAGGAGTAGATGTCTTTATTGACTGGCCGGGGTCCGATCCCAATGATATAGGCGACAAGCTGGCAGCATCGACGACAGCCCGACTGAAGCTAAAAATGATCACGAATCGCGGTGTAAAGGTTTATCCTAGTGGACACCCCGATACCTACTGCACCGATCACTGGCGCTGCCGGTTCATCTCTACCGAATCGGTCATGAATGGTGCCTCCTCGAAGTATGCGGATGTAACCTACGATCAGGTTATTGCCTTGCTAGCTGCACTGAATGAGCGAGATTTCGATGTCATCAAAACTGAAAACCTCTACGAATTTGATGGCAAGCGAGGATTCTCCCTAGGGCAGGGCGAGTAGGCAAAAACAACAAGTCCAACAACTGGCTGTCAAAAAACCTGAGGAGGTTTTTCGACAGCTTCCTTTTATCTGGTCCAGACCAACTCCGGTATATCATCGCTGCCAATAATATTGGCCAGCCGCAGATTCTTGACTACACTGCGCAACATTTTGTCACTCACCCAGCCGTGTATGGCCCACTCGGTGCGGTGATACCAGCGCTCTACATCCTTTTGCTGCAACTTGTATCGATCTGCAACCATGGGGATGTACTCGTCGCTCTGCATGAAGCGGTCACAGCTATCGTGTATGGTGCGAAGCATGCGAATAATGGCCTCTGGTTCGCGCTGGAGTATGTCTTTGGTAGCAGCGATAACGAAGCATGGCCATGGCGTGATGAACTCACCTATTCTCCTCAGCTGGCCACTTCTTACGTATGGCTTGGTGGTGTACTTCTCCCAGTAAAACACTTGGGTATCTCCACGCTCCAGGGAAGAAATGGCACCTTGTAAATTGTTGATGACTGTAAATTGCTCGTGGGCGAGTTGTCTATCGTTTTCTGTAGCATCGACCATGGCCATCAGGTGTGATCCAGATCCATACCGACTAATGGCGTATTGGTGGGTATAGATCTCTCGGTGGCTGGTGAGCGAACTACCCGCGGAAGTATGAATACCCCAAATCAGCGGCGTATTGATATAGCCCGACACAATTAAACTCGGACTGCCGGATATGATATCTTTGATAATGCCCTCGGTGAGCAGGATGCAAGCATCTGCCTGCCCGTCTCGGAGTGCTTTTGTCATTTGGCCCGTGCCGCCTGGGCAATCCATCCATTTAATGTCTAGACCTCTGCTCGCAAAGCTGCCATCTTCTATGGCTAAATGTACGGGAAGGTTGAAGTGCTCTGGCACGCCGCCTAACGTAAGTTGCATTTTTGGTCATTAAGATTACAAGCAAGTCGGTAATATAGTCTATACATTGCATAAGCCTTGTTATATTCATGTTGTCACTCCGTAAGGTTTAAAATTTTACCGCCCTATGAAAAGCCTAATGCTTCGTTTGGGTTTGCCGTTGTTGCTTTTGCTATTTGCTGCTATTCTGATCAATGGATCTGCCCAAAAAGGATCGGTAGACGACCCAAGCAGAACACATTACTGTGCTCAAGAATGGCTTCACCAAGCCTGGATGGGCAAACGGCCGAGTAATGCAGCCAAGCATGAGGCCTTTGAGCGTGAGCTTAGGCAGTATATGGATAATAAAAGTCTATCTACTTCGAATCGAAGTCAACCACCACCTTATGTGCTTCCTGTCGTTGTCCATATTGTGCACGATGGTGGAGCGGAAAATCTATCGGATGCACAAATTTTTCAGGGCATCCAAGACTTGAATAATGCTTTCGCCAATGTGGGCTATTATGATCAAGGTACGGGCGTAAATACCGAAATACAGTTCTGTTTGGCGCGAAGAGATCCCGAAGGCAACTCGTCTAATGGCATTACCAGAGACCAAAATGCGCTGACGGATATGGTTATAGAGACCGAAGATATTGCACTTAAAAATTTGAACAGATGGGAGCCCAATGATTACATCAATATTTGGGTCGTGCGCAGCATCACGAGTGCATTTGCCGGACCAGGGGTGGCTGGCTACGCTTACTTCCCCACTTCTCATGGGCAGCCCGAAGACGGCATTGTCATGGAGGCTAACTTCTTTGGTAGTTCCCAAGGGGCATCTGGCGTGATCATACACGAGATGGGTCATTACCTGGGGCTATACCACACCTTTCAGGGCGGCTGTGCAAATAACGATTGCCTGGCCGATGGTGACCGTGTCTGCGATACGCCACCTGACCAGTCTACGGCGGCTGTTCCTTGTAATGCCAGTCCTAATTCGTGCAATACAGATACCGATTCGGGTTTTGCTACAGACCAGCCCGATATGTTTATCAACTATATGGACTATGGCGATTTCGACTGCTATTCGGCCCTAACCCAGGGCCAGACAGACCGCATGCACTTTTCCATAGAAAATGTGAGACAAAGCCTATTGGAATCTGACGGATGCCTGGATCCTTGCACATTAAATATTACTGCCGATTTTACGGCAAGTGCCACCACCATCAACGCGGGGGAGTCCGTCACTTTCACCAATGCCAGCACCAACGCCAATAGCTATGACTGGCAAATAGATGGCGTATCCTTCTCCAATGATCCTAACCCAACTTATGTATTCAATACAGTCGGTACTTTCCAAATTATCATGTATGCTACAAATGCCGACCCCAACTGTAGGGATACCGATACCGTGTATATTACAGTAAACTGCCCTACTGTTGCAGACTTCACGGGTGCGGTTCAATTTCCGACCCTGGGACAGACCCTAAATCTCACAAACACCAGTGTGGGTGCCGATAGCTACGAATGGCTGATCAATGGCGTGAGCCAAAGTACCGATACTGATTTTGATTACACCTTCGATATCAGCGGCAACTATACCATTTGCCTGGATGCTGTGGGGCCCTTCTGCGACGATACCGAGTGCACGACCGTTTTTGTATTTGAAAACGATGATGGCTGTGAGAGCACCTTCATCAAGACCTTTGGCTTGCCTGGTGTTTTAGATGACGGTTATGCGCTCAGTGAGTCTGATAATGGAGGCTTTTTCATGGCGGGCGGCTCTGGTACTCAGTCTATGATTATTAAGGTCGATCCGACGGGAACTGTTGCCTGGGCGCGTACACTAAACCTCTCCCCGCAAGATGACCAGATTCGCAGCATCAAGCTAGATAGCGATGGTATGCTCATAGGCTGTGGACATGCTACTGGTGGTACTGATGTGAGTTTTTTCTTCAAGTACGATCATGTAAACGATGATGTGCTTTGGGTCAGAAATATTACGGTATCTCAAAGCCGGCAATGGGTTATCTTGGAAAAAGGACCGGGCGAGAACTATGTAGCTACTGGCCAATTTGAAGGTTGCTCACAAGCGTCTGTTGTTGAACTGGATAGGAATACTGGAGCTATTGAGTGGCGCAAGAGTTTTGCGCTAGGCAACTGCCAGACCTTTTCCAAAGCCATTATCGCTGATGGCAGCATATTTACTACCGGCCGCTACAATTTTGCCTTCGGCGGCACCAATAAGATGCGTGGCGGAATTACGCGCATGGACTTCGATGGCAATCAGCTTTGGAGTAGACTTTATCTAGTGCCAGTCAACCCCAATAATGCGCGCATGTACCCCAATGGCATACTGGAAGACAATGGGCATTTGATCAGTATTTCACAAGGTGATGATGATGGTATAAGTATACCGAATGTAGACCTGCAGTTGTATTCGGTGGACCTGGATGGCAATATTGAATGGGCCAGAAAAATGTTTTTCCCGGCGGCAAATACCGAGCGTGCCAGGGGAGTAGTCAATCTACCGGATGGCTATCTGTTGATGGCTCAGGCCGACTTTGGCGGTGCTTTGGGGACACAGATCTGCCTAGTAAAGACAGACAAGGATGGAAACATTATTTGGTCTAAGCACTATGGTGGCCCAGATGACGACGATGCTCTTAATTTGCTCGTTAATAATGGCTTTATCCAGTTCATCGGTCGCGCAGGCACTGGAACCAACGCCGAGTTTTATCTGGCCCGCCTGAACTTAGAAGGAGAAACTCTGGAGGCTTGTGACCAAATCTTCGACCTGGAAGTCAACGAATCAGATTTTATCAATCCCTACGATGGGTTTCACCCTATGACGGTTACCGACATCAATAGTCTGGGGCAACCGTTTGCTTCCTCTACTACAGAAGTAGAGGTAATCGAACAGGCCATTTGCGAGTCTGCCTGTACCGAAATCTGCGACAATGGCATAGACGACGATAACGATGGCTACGTAGACTGCTACGATATAGACTGCCCTTGTAATACAGACGTTTGTAATGTAACCGAGATCGATCAGAACTTTTCTACTCAGCTGGCCTGGCAAAGTACCGTTGACGAAGTGGCGGTCAACGGCACCCCCATCGTAGCTAATTTGGATCCGCAGGTAGATAGTGTAGCTGAAATTATTTCCATCGTCTCCGGGTCTAGTGCAACTGCTCAGTTAAGTCAGCGACTGCTCATTTTCAAAGGAGATGGGAGCAATGCCGCTAGTCCACAGATCTTGCCGATTCAAGGTGGCTACGATATTTACTCGGCTGTGAACCCAGCTGTAGGCGATGTAGATAGAAATGGCATACCCGACCTTGTCATGGTCTCCGGAGATCGTAGGTTGCGGGTCTACACCAACTACGATGCTAATGCCAACCCCGCTATGGAAGAATGGATAGTATCACCAGATCTTGTAGATAATCGCAATAGAAAGCCGTATTTGGCCGATTTTAATGGCGATGGTATTTCAGAGATATATGTCGGGGAAGATGTGTATCAGTTCGACTTTTCACTTCCTATTCCAACGCTGCGTAAAGAACTTAGTGGAGGCTCTAGTGCGGGCCTCAATTACTACGATGGATACGGACAACCCAACTGCAGCCCGGTAGCTGTCGATCTACTTGAACCACAGCATTGCAACGGAGACCCCGATTGTAACGGACTGGAGTTGGTAGCTGGCAACATCATATACTCTGTCGATCTGTTCAATAACGATGGTGATGGATTTCAAATAAAAATCCAGCGCAATCTGAACATTATGCAGAACCAAAATTTCTACTTAGATGGTTATACCTCTGTAGCAGACCTAAATCTGGATGGGATACTCGATGTGGTCGTTTCATCGGGTAGAGATAATGACGAAGGCATCTACGTCTGGGATAGAAACGGTCTGCTGGGCTGGTTCGAGCATCAGCCACCGCCGCTTAATGCGCTGAGGTCTGGTGCTCTGCCTTGCGTAGCCAATGTGTACGATGACACCCAGGCAGGTGCCTTGATCGACTATCCGGAAATTATCGTGTCTAGTCAGGGTTTTCTCAATTGCTATAGCCTGAATGCTGACGCCCTGGGCCAGCCAGATGGAGCCTGGTGGATCATCAATACGACCGATTTTAGTGGGAATACAGGGGCTACCGTATTCGACTTCAATGGCGACGGTCTGGAAGAAATCATCTACAGAGATGAAGACAACTTGCGGATTATGTATGGTGGGGCAGCACCATTCCCCGCTGGAGTCGATGCAGATCGCAACTGGTCTACTTTCGTTTGCGGCAGTGGTACCTTCGAAGAGCACCCGGTCATAGCAGATGTAGACAACGACAGCCAGGCCGAGATAGCCGTTACGGGCTACACTTTTCCGGGCACCAACAACCCACCTGCCGATTACCGAGGTCGGTTGCGTGTATTTGAAGCGGATCTGAATGGTGGTGAACCCTGGATGAGCGCCCGCCCCATCTGGAACCAGTTCAACTACTTTGTCACCAATATCAATGACGATCTGAGTGTACCCGCAGAGCAACAGCTTCATCATTTAGAACTTCCGCAGGTCGGTAGCAACTATCGGCCGCTGAATAGATTCGTTGCTCAAATCCCATTATTAGATAATAATTTCGAATCGTATCTACCCGTACCAGACGCAACCATTTCGGCTACTTCTTCTGGCTGTTGGGGAGATTCGATCCTTGTCGATCTCACAGTATGCAATGAGGGTAGTGCTCTGCTGCCAAATGAGACACCGATTACTTTCTATTTGGGCAATCCACTCACGGAGGCCGTCGCGCCACATCATACTATTGTCTTAGGTGCCGACCTGGCTGTGGATTCATGTGTAATACTTCAAACGAATATCCCAATAGCTACAGGTACCTTCTTTGTAACGGTCAATGATGACGGCAGCCAGCCGACGCCTTACGATTTTGGAAGTGATTTTCCAGTGACCAGCATTGCAGAATGCAATTATGTCAACAATCCGTCTAGCTTCAATTTCAATTATTTGCCGCCGCCGCCGCTGGATCTCGGTCCTGATCAGTTTTTCTGTGACAATGGTGTAGCCAATCTCGATGCAGGTCCAGGTTGGTCGACCTATCGTTGGCAAGATGGTTTCCCCGACCAAACCTACACCGCCTGGGAGGCTGGCACCTACTGGGTGGAGGTCACGGATTCATGTGGCCGCATGTTTTCAGACACGGTGATGGTCGAAATAGACAGCGCCAATCAGTTTGACTTGGGTCCCGACACGACCCTATGTCTGGGTCAATCACTAACCATTGACGTGCCTGGTTTCGACGAGTATGAATGGTTGCCCGACGATGGCTTGAGCTGTACCAATTGCAACCCCATCACCGTAGAGCCCACATCAGACACGACTTATACACTCGTTGCTCGCGATGCTAACGGCTGCATTAGCGTTGATAGTTTACAAGTACAGCTGGGTGGTTTTTCGCCCGTTGCAGACACTATAGAAATTTGTAGTGGTGATTCCGTCCTGCTGTTCGGAAATTTTCAGTCAGAGCCTGGAAGCTATACCGATACCATAGCAAGCGTTAGCGGATGCGATACGATTCTAACCATTGAGCTGGAGCTACTGCCGCTGCTGGAGGCAAGCGATACCATACAAATATGTTCGGGTGATTCCATCTTGCTGTTCGGAAACTTCCAGTCAGAACCTGGAAGCTATACCGATACCGTAGCAAGCGCTAGCGGATGCGATACCATTCTTACCATTGAGCTGGAGCTACTCCCATTAATAGAGGCAAGTGACACCATACAAATATGCCCGGGAGATTCCGTCCTGCTGTTCGGAAACTTCCAGTCAGAACCTGGAAGCTATAC
>JBCDFE010000173.1:0-10283 GCA_039178745.1 Bacteroidota bacterium
ATCATCTGTGGCCAAGCCACGGTACATGCCTCGGCTATTGGGCAGGATTTCCACCTGCGAAAGTCTGCCTCCTTCGTTATAAATCAGCGTAATCGGTATAAACTCACCGGCAAGCGCTATATCGGGATAGCCATTGCCATCAAAATCGGCACTTACGACTCTGGTCACCAAGCCAACTGCTGCCAGGTCTGGAGCCAAAGACCGAGTCGCATCTCTAAATTGACCCTGCCCGTTGTTTTCCAACAAACGAGTAGGCACGGGCAAGCCAAATCCATTGCTGTTTAAATGGCTGCCAATTACTAAATCCAGGTCTCCATCACCTTCTATATCCAAGGCACAAATACTGCTTCCTGCCCAATTGGACCTCGGTAGGTTTCGCCTGCCCCGCGTCAGTTCATTACCTTCCCGCAGATAAAGCCGATCGGCCAAAAGTGGCTCTCTATCTATATATTCACTACCACCACTTACCACGTATAGATCTTCATCGCCATCGCCGTCGGCATCGAACCAAAGGGCATCGGTGTCTTCAAAATCTGCATCAGCTCGCAAGGCATTGCATTCCAGCTCCCGGTATTGCCCTGCTTGAAAGCGCATCCAGATACCACTTTTACCCGCGGCACCGGGCAAGTAAATATCTCCATTACTGGCCTGAGCCAATCTCGGTCCTTCCGCAGAGCGCATGTGGTAAATCAGCGGATCTCGATCAAAGTCTATGAAGAAGTTCTCTCGGCAGATGGGAATATCTCCTGGAAAAAAGCGAGCGGTCTGGTCAAAGCTACTATAGTCTCTTGCCAGGATTTGCTCCTGTAAAGGTAGACTACCAGGATAAGAAGCCTTCGTAAATTGTATGCTGTGCACCCTATCCGTTGTAGCTTGATCTCCGTACATTTTAACCGACTCTCCGTATGGAGATCTGACGACCACACTGTCGATCTCGCCTGCACCTATTCCGATTACCGCACGATAATCCATACTTGACTGGAAGCCTTTCATGGGCATGTGATCGTACACGAGCTGCTCATCACCTTTGAAAACAGTTATCCGACTACCGACCGCCTGAGAATTTTTTCCCGCCAAACGCAAATCGAAGCGCAAAGCCCGATCACCGCCCTGCTCTATTGTTTGATTGCGGTACAGAAGCGCCAGCGCATTGACGTTATTGACGATCATGTCCAGATCGCCATCGCCATCCAGATCGCCATAGGCCGCTCCATTACTGTGCGTAGGGCGAGCCAACCCCCAGGCTTCGGTCACATCTTCGAATTCAAGTCCACCAGAATTAGCAAAAGCATAGTTCGAAATCTTGCGAGAGGGCATGCGCGCTACAAAACCCTCAAAATCAATTTCTTCTCCGCTAGCTGCTGCGGCTAGGTTCTCTTCATTGGCCAGAAAGTTGACAAAATCCTGATCGGTAACATCTTTGTATATGCCATTACAGACAAATAAATCTCGATATCCATTATTGTCCAAATCGGCTAGCAGAGCTCCCCAACTCCAGTCGGTTGCCTCTACTCCGGCCAGTTGGCCTACTTCCCTGAAAGTACCGGTTCCGTCATTGAGCTGCAAGCTATTGCGCATGCTTTGATAGTGAAACCCCTTTCGGATTCGGAGCACGTATTCGTCGTACGACAGAAAATTCGTTGTCTGCTTGACCCGCTCCAGGTTGTCAGCCAGCATATCGGTTACGAATATTTCCGGTGCGCCATCATTATTCAAATCGCCAATATCAGCGCCCATACTGAAGTGGCTGGTATGGTTCAGATATTCGGGCAGGGCTTCTCTAAAATTGCCGTCGCGCTGATTGATGTATAAATAATCGCGCTCATAAAAATCGTTGGATACATAAATGTCTTCCCAGCCGTCACTATTAACATCACCTACGGTCACACCCAGGCCAAAAGCAATGACGCTACCGTAAATACTCTTTTCTTCACTTACATCTACGAACTGCCCATCATCGTTGCGGTACAATTTATCCCCGCCATATTCATCTCTGATGTCTCTTAAATTCCGCAGCTGAAGCTGAGCCACTGGCTGAAAGCTATTATTGAGCACATAGCAATCGAGGTCGCCGTCTTTATCGTAATCGAAAAATACAGCATGGGTAGAAAAACCGCCATCTGCAAGTCCATACTCGGCAGCAGACTCTATGAACGTTCCATCTTGTTGATTGATAAATAACTCGTTCTCTCGGCTATTGCCCTTTAAATCACCACTGTTACATACGTAAATATCGAGCCAATTATCGCCATTGATATCGGCTAGTGCAACCCCTGTAGACCAAGCGTGTGTACCACCCGCACCCGAAGGTTCGGTTACATCTTCAAAGGTCAGATTACCCGCGTTGAGGAATAACTTATTCGATTCGGTATTGGCTGTCAAGTACACATCGGGCAGCCCATCATTATTCAAATCGCCAATCGCTACGCCGCCACCGTTGTAATAATTCCGATAGCGAAATACATCAAAATCTGCTTCCAATGCCAGGTTATTGGCAAAATCCAGTCCGCTTTCCGCTATGGGCACTTCTTGAAATCTGGCCTCTTCAGGGGCGATGTAGTTATCTCCCTGGTCCCCATTTTGATCAGTATTTGGACTTCCGCAGGTCGAAAACCCCACACATAGTCCGATAGCCAGCAGGTACTTGCTCAATTGCATATATCTCGATAGAAACTAATGATTAAAAAAGCAAAAAATCCACAAAACAAGCAGGCTGGATGATCGGATGATCATCCAGCCTGCGAATTTCTGGAATTAGCGCTAAAACTCTTATGGCTAACTCCTTAAGTCTAAAGCAAACTGGCTATTAGTAGCCTGGGTTTTGCTTGAGGTTGGGATTAGCACCAAGCTGATCCGCAGGAACGGGAAATAACAAAGCCCGTTCAGGAGAGGCATCTGGCTTTTCATCCCAAGTCCCAAGATAAGTGCCAAAGCGAATCTGATCTTGGCGACGCCATCCTTCCCAGTACAACTCACGACCACGTTCATCTAAAAGAGCAGATTCATCTAGAGTTTGCAGAGGGTCAACACTACGGTTCTGACGAATAGCATTAACAAGAGCAAGAGCGTCGCCTGCATCTCCTTTACGGAGAAATGCCTCTGCAGCCATCAGAACCACATCCGCATAACGGATAAAAATGTAGTCATTTGAAGGATTATCAATAGCAGAGTAATCAGGTAGATACTTGATTACACGAATTCCTTGACGCTCATTAGAGAAGAAAAGATCAATGTCTTCAGTAAACTCAAGTGGAGCTCCAGCCCGGTCTTCAAGGGCATTTCCATCACCATCAAACTGCTGCCCAACCAAGAAACCAGCCCTAATGCCAGAAACATCGGTTACACCAGGATACTCACGGCCTAGGCGATCATCGCCTGCCTCAAACTTATTATAAAAACCTGCAAGTGTTGTGAAACCATTCCAGCCAGAAGGATTCTGATTATAATGTAACGTCATGTAGTATCTATTGCGTGGATTACCACGAGTTACACCAGCTTCGTTTTCAATACCAAAAATTGGCTCTCTTGAGTTATCCGTATTATTTGGAGAGAATATATCGAAATATTCACCCTCAGGTTCAATTTCGAAGAACCCACTGTCCTCAATACTAGAAGCTAGCTCTATAACACGGTCCATGTCAGCACTGCTGAAGTCATAAGGACCAGCAGGATTGTCGGCAGTCCAGACTCCTTTATTTAGTAGAACCTTCATCAGCAAAGCTTCGGCTGCCTGCTTGCTTGCTGTTCCAATTCGACCAGTAGAAAAATCTGGTAACGCCATAATAGCCGCCTCCAAATCTGAGATGATCATATTTGTGGCTTCTGTACGTGTCATCACGCGAGGAATAATATCGATGCCTTCAGTTGCTTCTCGGAATGGAACTTGACCAAACAAATCTACCATATACATCATGAAAAATGCACGTAGAAATTGTGCCTGAGCAATTATATCCGCATCAGATGTTGCTGCTATAACTTGGGTAGCCTGGAAATAGCCTGATGAAACATTACCGAACTGACCAATTACATCACGATGTACTGGATTCCAAGTATGTGTATGCAGCTGGCGCCAAACACCAAAATCAGACCAGTCAGTACCACGAGTTGGCCCAATTAGTTCGTCTGAAGTATGCTCCATCATTGCAAATACTCCAACTTGGTCTGTGAAGCTGCTTAGCTGATTGTAAGCAGCTTGTAGACCGGCATCTGGGTTCTGTAAAAGAGGGAGTGTTTCACCATCAACGGCACCTGCTCGAAGGGCACCTTCCACGCCATCATCAAGGTCAGTACAAGCGGTGAAGCCAAGTACTAGACTAGACAAGGCTAAATAAAAAGCCCCATTAAGAAAATTAATCTTCATGATTTTGATAATTTACTATGAATTAAAATGATGCATTTAGACCAAGCTGAATGGTCCTTGCTCTAGGATAAGAAGAATAATCGATACCAATTGTTGGAATACCGTTAATCGCCTTATTCGTGTCAACCTCTGGATCTTGACCTGTATAATCTGTGAATAGTAAAAGGTTTTGTCCTGTTACAAATAGGCGTAGGCTTGAAACTGCGCCCCATCCAGATGTATCAAAAGTGTAACCAAAAGTAGCATTTTGAAGACGAACAAAATCGCCCTTCTCTAAGAAACGTGTACTTACCTCACCAAAGTTAGCTGGCCCCTCACCACTATTTGCTGCATCAACAGTAATGTTACGTGCATTTCTGAGGTTTGGTCGCAAGAAAATAGCGTTCGCTGTATTGTTGTAAACGGAGAAACCAAATACTCCCTGTAGGAAGAAACTGAAATCAAATTTACCAAAAGTGAATTGGTTCAACCAGCCAATATTTACATCTGGGATTGGGTCTTCTCCAACAAAGGTCAACTCATCGCCATTTGGATATATGCCATTGCCTTCGGAGTCATAGCCAGCAAATTCACGAATGAAATAAGAATTTAAGGGTCGGCCACCTGCAATAGCCTGTACGTAAGCACCTGTAAGACCTTGGCCATCGATCGCACCAGTTGTGAGCAGGCCAGTAAAGTCTGGATCAAATTCGTTAGTCAGGTAAGCACCAGTAAAGGTAGAGTACCATGAAGAAGTTGCGTTATCTATCAAGTTGAGGTTCAGCGTCAACTCAATACCGTTGTTAAAAACCGGATTATCCAAATTGACAAATGCACCAGTTGATCCAGGAGGGAGTGGATTAGCCAATATCGAGGGAAAAATTAAATCATCGGTCCGCTTATCAAAATAATCAAGAGAGCCAGATATTTTTCCATTATCGAATCCAAAATCAATACCGATATTTATTTGCTCAGTTTGCTCCCACCTAAGATTAGGATTAGCAACTGAAGCGAATGTTTCTCCTCCTTCATTGTCTACTTCGATCCTACCAATTGAAAGGTTGTTGGAAGGAAATTCTTGATTTCCTGTAATACCCCAACCTGCGCGAAGTTTAAAACTCTCAAAAACACTTGGGAACCAATCTTCTTCACTTAGACGCCATCCCAGTGAAAAGCTAGGAAAGACACCTTCCTTGTTATTTTCACCAAAACGAGTAGAACCATCAACACGAACAGTAGCAGTAAGTAGATACTTTTCATTGATGTTATAGTTTACCCGACCAAAGTAGGACTGCAACTCTTCAACATTTCGTCCAGAAGCAGCCAAAAAAGAGCCAGCATCACTATTGATGTTTACATTCTGGAGTGCATCAGTTGGCCTGATGTCACCGTTAACTAAGTTCTCTGCCCTAACAAACGAATTTGAATTATCGAATTGCTGATAAGAGAACCCAACAACTGCTTGCAGATTATTACCACCTATATCTGTATCCAGATTTAGCGTATGTTCAACTAGAGTATTTATATTGTTACCTGTTGCAATCGCTCCAAAACCAGGATCCTGACCAACAACTAAAAGATCCTTATATCTGTCAAAACGACGAGTGCCTTTTGCGTCATCAAGACCAAATGTGAATCTGTAATTCAGATTATCTGTAATATTAAAACGAGCAGACAAATTCCCCAAAAGACGAGTGGTCTGAGCCTGATCATCTATAAAAGTAGAAAGTGCTACTGGATTACGAAAGTCTGTATCCTGAAAAATCGATCCATCTTCATCTAATACAGCTTGGGTCGGGTTTGCCTGCAAGGCAGCTCCAATTAGGTCTCCTTCGAAACCAACATTCTCAGTAATCGGAGCGAATTGATCCTCAATCCTAGAAGCGGTCAAAGACATAGAAAGCTCCAACCGATCATTCAGAGCAGTATGATTGGCACTTATTCGCCCAGTCAATCGTTCTAAGCCCGACTTAACTACAATACCTTCTTGATCAAAATAACCCACAGAAAATCTGTAGTTGCTCTTGTCATTACCGCCACCGAATGACAGACCGTACTCTTGCGAAATAGCTGTGCGAAAGATTTCGTCTTGCCAATCAGTCACACTACCTTGATCTACATTTGTGGCACCTACTTCTGCAGCTTCAGATACAAATTGATCAGCTGACAATAAGTCCCATTTCCTAGTGATCGAAGAAATAGCAGTCGCCATATTGAATCTAAGAGGAGTATCGCCACTTCCACTTTTAGTCTTCACGATAATTACACCATTAGCTCCACGAGAGCCATAAATAGCCGCTGCTGATGCATCTTTCAATACACTAATACTTTCAATATCTGCAGGATTAATGAAAGTGAGTGGATTACGGGCAGCAACATTTCCTAAACCTGGATTATCAAAGCTACCTATGGCACCTGCATTATCTAGTGGAATACCGTCAACCACATATAGTGGACCGTTTCCGCCTCGAACCGAAGCTGTACCTCTAATTCGCACGTTTATACCTCCACCAGGTTCACCAGATGATTGCGTGATTTGAACGCCAGCTGCCCGACCTTGGAGTAATTGCTGAGGAGAGGCGATAACCCCTTGTTGGAAATCATCTTCTCCTAGTGCCACGACTGCACCGGTGGCGTCTTCTTTTCTTATCGTACCATAACCAACCACTACAACATCTTGCAATGTTGCTCCTGCTGCCAGTGAAACGTCTACACGAGACTGACCGCTTAATTCTATCGTCTGCGCAGAATAGCCGGTGTAAGAGAAAATGAGTGCCTCGGCATTAGCCGGAACGTTGAGGGTGTAGTTGCCGTCGAAATCAGTAACTGTACCCGTTGATGTGCCGAGAACGAGAATGCTGGCCCCGATAAGTGGGTCGCCGCTCTCAGCGTCTGTGACTGTGCCTGTGATGGAGGATTGCGCTATCGCAACACTCGTTAATCCCAAACACAGCAGTATCAGAACGCCTAAGCGCCTGATAGAAAATGTATTAAGCTTCATACACTACTTGAGTTTATTAAAAATGGTTGTTCCAGTTCACAAACAAAACGATCCCATGAACGTCAAAAAAGTAAGTGAACAAAAAAGTAGAAAGCTACCAAACCGTTGAATGATAAGCTCGCCGTTAACTCTTTGAAAGAACCTTGGCATGATCGGCTCTCGTGGTGGTTAAAATTGGATAAGGCTGGGCAAATTTGTAAAACAATAGACAAACGACCAAGGAAGGCTTGTCATATTTTTAACACTAAGTTAACGAAACCCCCAAAATCAAGAAGATTTCACCAACCAAGTGCACGGACTGTTATAAAACGAAGAGAACCTCCTTTACGCTGCTTCATCATAAGGAATTACCTTAGTGCTCGTCATCATAAAGTCATGCTCTACAAGACAAAATACATTGCAGTTATTCTCATTTTATTTGGATCGTGCACCAGTGATTTGCTAGCGCAATTTGGACAGTTGGACCTACGCATTTCCGGCAATCAAAAGCGCGTGGAAATTCCGTTCACATTCGAGAATAATTTTATTGTCGTACCCGTACTTTTCGCAAATCTGATACCAGTCAACTTCATCGTAGACACAGGCGCAGAGCACACCATCATTCTGGACCAGACCCTTACCGACATCGTTTCAGCCAACTACCAAAGGGAGTTTGAGATCGTCGGCTCAGACCTGAGCACCACTATCACAGCGCTGTTAGCTATTGGGATAGACATGCGTATAGGCAATAACCTCTTGGCTAAGAACCGGTCCGTGCTCGTGTTGACCGACCACGACTTCAATTTTGAGGGCATGACAGGCATCCCCATAGCCGGCATTTTAGGTGGAGACTTTCTTATGCGATTCGTACTCGAAATAGACTACAGACGACAAGTGCTTCGACTACACGAGCCTTCTAGCTTTAAGCCGCCAAAAAAATTTGAGGCACTACCTGCTCACTTCGAGCGAAATCGCCCCTACCTGCAAACGGAGATCAACATCTCCAACAATCGAAGCATTTCCAAACGTCTTTTAGTGGATTCTGGTGCCAGCTTGAGTTTGCTGCTCTTTTTTCAACCTGAAGAGGACATCCCTCTGCCAGATACCACCATACTCAGCCCCATAGCAAATGGTTTGGGTGGTCAAATATTGGGTACGGTAGGCCGGGCCCGAAACCTCCAGATTGGATCCTACCAGATGGGCGGTATGATTATGTTTTTTCAGGATTTCCCGGAATACCTGGATAGTCTCGACATCAAACGAGACGGACTAATTGGAAATCGAGCCCTGAAGCGATTCCATCTTTTTATAGACTACCCACGCCAGCAAGTGTACGCCCAGTCCGTCGGGCGCTGGCCCAGCGAGTTCCCCTACGACAGATCAGGCCTGACCGTAAGCGCAGGTGGTCCCAATCTGACCCGCTATCAGATCATCAACGTAGTTCCTGGAAGCCCAGCAGCTCGAGCCGGACTATTACCAGGCGACTTCATTCGCAGGCTCAACGGCACACCCGGTGCCTTACTGACCTTAAGCGGCATCAATAAAAAACTGGAAGGAAAAGTAGGCAGACGAATCAAGATCGTTGCCGAACGCCAGGGCTATATCTTTAGAGTCGAGTTCAGACTCAAGGATATTATATAATCAAGCTTGTGCCGTAGGCGTGAAATTCATAGGTGGAAACTGAGGCCCATCTCCACCGCCCTGTGTAGGATCACTGATCGGCCCAAATTGTTTCTCGTATTTTTTTACGTTATCTGCTAGAGCCCGAAGTAAGCGCTTGGCATGATGCGGGGTAACGACTACCCTACTCTTCACCTTAGCTTTAGGTGTGTTGGGAACCATACGGACAAAATCGAGTACAAATTCACTGTTGCTATGACCGATTATGACCAGGTTGCTGTACACACCTTCGGCCATTTCATCACTCAGTTCTATATTCAACTGACCGCTTTTCTTGGGCTTGGGTGTTTTAGTTTCGTCTGCCATTTGAGTTAGTTTTGATAGGTTAAGAATCTACTTACCCTTTTTCTTTTTGGTTTTACTTTTCGTCTTGAAAGCATCGGGTATTTCCGCCTCGATGAGTTTCTTCACCTCCTCCAGGGTCATTTCCGCTGCCGCTTCGCGCGTGATGCGTTCACCATCAATTTTCGGAATCTTGATGGACTTTTTCTTGTACCTGATGAATGGCCCCCAGCGTCCTTGCTCGATGTCGATCTTGGGTCCTTCCCATCGTTTGATGTATCGATTGGCCTCTTTTTCCTCCTTGGCCATAACCAATTCTATGGCCTCATTGGCACTCAGGTTTTCCCAATCGTATTTTTTGCTCACATTGGCAAACATGCCGTTCCACTTGACGAATGGGCCAAATCGACCTTTGCCTTTTGTGATCGGCATCCCCTTGTAGGTGGCTACCGGTGCATCTTCAATTTTCTTGATGGCAATGTACTCCTTAGCCCGCTCTAGGGTCATCTCCAGTGGATCTTCGCCTCTTATATTGATAAAAGTATCTCCCCATTTCACATAGGGACCATAGCGTCCTTGCCCCACTATAGTCTCACGACCGTCTACTTCTCCCAAGGTTTTTGGCAATTCGAATAGCGGTAGTACCTCTTCCAATCCAACCTCTTCCATGCTCACGCCAGGAGGCAGATTGGCGTATTTGGGTTTTTCTCCCTCGTCCAGCTCATCGGGTGCGCCCAATTGGATAACGGGACCATTACGGCTCAGCCTGACCAGGATTGTTCTTCCTGATTTGGGATCTTCGCCCAATATGCGTTCGCCGGTTACACGCTCTGCCTCTTCCAGAGTCTTCTGTACCTCATCGTGGAAGGGTCCGTAGAAATCCTTGAGCATTTGGCGCCAACTGACTTTACCATCGGCAATTTCATCAAACTGGTCTTCAATCTCAGCCGTAAAGCGATACTGCATGATGTCATCGAAGTGCTCATCCAGGAAGTCCGATAC
>JBCDFE010000174.1:0-10239 GCA_039178745.1 Bacteroidota bacterium
ATCAGTAGGTACTATTTGTACTCCGAATGGAGCGATGCCTTTTTGATTGATCGCCCTGGTCAGGCTATGGTTGCAGATAGCTTACTGGGCTTGGCTATATCGCTGGTTGATCATCTTGGAGATGAGGCTGGTTATGCAAGGGCGTTCAATCTGAATAGACGGGGCCTGGCGCGAGCATATAGCGGGCAGCTGGAATCTGCCATTGCACTTTTGGAGGAAAGTCTGGCGCTCAACCGAGAATGCTGCGAAGATCAGGACCTGGAAACCAGTCAGCTGACCAACCTGGGTATCGCCTACCGCAGGCAAGGACGAAATGAAGATGCACATCGGGCGCTAATGGCCAGCCATCGTATAAATCTGGCACTGAGCGAAGGCCTGCCCGACCCGTATCTGGCCAATGATTTTGATAATTTATCCACTTACTACCTCGAATCAAAGCCCGATTCGGCCAGCCTATACGCTCAATTGGCGGTACACGCCCTGCTGCCTCACCTGGGGTCGATAGATGATTTTAGACTTCCGCAGGTAGAGCGATTCCCCGCATCCGGGCATCCGATTGGGCCAGAAGATTTCGAGCAAACCAGTGAGACGGTAGCCTTACTGACCTACATTTCCGATTGGGCTAAAGCAGAGAAGGCCATCGCTGATGGAAAACCAGTAGATGGTGTTTATGATGAATGCCTGGCCATTTATCGGATCGGCGATGAGCTGATTCGCTATTTATTTCAATCGCACGAACAGGCACAAACCCAACTACTATGGCGAGCAGAGGCGCGGCGACTTTACGCAGAGGCACTGGTCGCTGCACTTGCTGCCGATAAGGACGAGCTGGCCTTCTACTACAGCGAGCAGGCGCGGGCACAGCTACTCCTAGACGAGCAGCTAAAAGCCAGAGCGGGTGCCTCTTTACCCAGTGAAGATTACGCACGCTTATTACAAACCAGAGCTACGGCAACCTGGACACGCCAGTCTACCAGCTCTGCCCAGGAAATATTGGCTGCATCTGAAGAGCTAGGCCGTTTGCAGGATAGTTTGTCGACTATTTATGGGGTATATGCAGCAGCACAAGAGATTGGATTGCCGAATTCAGACCTTGGCCTACTACAGACTATACCTTACAATTGGACGCTTGTAGAATACTTTCTAGAGCCGGGTTTAGGCGGTTGGGCATTCGTATGGGAAGATGGCCGATTGCGGGTCGTAGAGCTACAGATTGAAAGCCTAGTACCATTGGTGCAGCAGTTTAGGGAAGAGCTCACCGATTATACTACGCCATTCGACCCACAAGCCGCCTATCGACTTGCGGAGTTGATCTGGCGACCGCTTGGTATTGAATCAGCAGAGGAACTGGTGATCATATCCGATGGATTGCTCAATGATGTTCCATTCGAGGCACTATTACTGGAAGAGCTTGACCCGGAAGCTACATTGCCGTATCGCTCATATCCTTGGTGGGGCAAGCAGTTTCAAGCGGCCTACGCATATTCCCTGGGCTGGCTCCTCAATCAGGGTGATCGCGCCTCACTGGATGAGCTTTTGTTTTTTGGCCCCATGGGCGGGGTAGACCCTGAATCTGGCCTGGACGCCCGTTTGCAGCTTCCTCTCACCAGTTCTCTAGCCGAGCAGTTGGGTATTCACTTTGACTGGGAAGTGCTTGTGGGAACTGATGCCAATCGCTCTGCCCTGGAAGATCGCCTGGCGTCTACTAGCTTATTTCAGCTATCCAGCCATGCTTTTCCTTCTACGGTCAATCGGCCCGGAGCTTCTTTCTTGTTGTCCGATTCTAACTCGCCACATTTCTACGATTTTGAGCTGCTTCGCCATCGGCTATCTGCCGACTTGGTGGTACTCGCCGGATGCGATACGGGCCAAGGACTGGATCAGCCCGGTGAGGGTATAGCCAGCCTGGGGCGCTCTTTTGCTTATGCGGGTGCCCGCAGTTTGGTGACCAGCCGCTGGCCAATTGACGAAGCTGCTACGATGAAATTACTAGACCCTTTCTATAGTGGACTGGCTGATCGGCAGGCCAAACACCAGGCGCTGGCATCTGCTCGCAACCACTACATGGATGCTCAGCTCAACAATAAACTCGCGCATCCCTACTTTTGGGCAGGGCTAGCTTACATCGGGCCACCAGAAGGCCTACCACCTGCGGAAGTCCCTCTTTTCTGGATGTACTTATTAGTTCCTTTGCTACTCTGCTCGATCGGTTTGGTATTGTATAAAAGGTCCCAATAAAAAACTGCCCCGGTCGACCAGAAGGCCGCCGGGACAGTCCACACACTATGAGAACACCCATTATAATCTTGAATATTGAGAGCGTTTTGAGCGCCTGACGCGCTATCCGTTCCAGTATTCGATATATAAGACGTCATAAAAACCAAAATGGATGCCTTTTAGGACTGTTAAAATATTCTTAAATTTGATAAATATCTGATTTTCAAGTAGTTATTGTTGATTGCAAAGGGTCTGAATGACGGTATGCGGACATATATATCTTCGGGGGGGGGGGCAGTTTTTTAAAAACTACTTGACTGTTTTTACTTATATTTGGTGTCGGACGGGAGATGCTACAATCTGATTTACTGCCAGGGTAGCGGTTTTTTGTCTAAATAGTTATCACATACCCTGTAAACGAAGTAACACCTTAAATAAATGATCCTACCTAAGACGCGAAAGCAAATCGCTTATGAATACGGCGTTAATCCAGTGACCCTCAGAAGGCGGCTGGAGAAGATGAAAATAGAGTTGCCTAGTGGCGATTTATTTCCGGCCTATCAAAAATTGATTTATCGAGCATTGGGCTATCCGCCTGGAGTTGATGCTTTGCCCTATTTGAGTATTCCGCTGCCGGAAGGTTCAATAAATGAGAAATGATCGGGCCAAACGCATCTAGAGTGTCGTGTGGTCAACGGCTCGTTTTGTATCTAGTTTCCTGGTTTTGCTTGGTGTCGCTATCTCTTTCCTGCGGAGAGGCCTCGGCAACAGCTCAGGATTCAGATACAGAAACCACAGCTACCACATATACGGCAACGCCCGATAGTAGTGCCTGGCCTTTGGTCAGCTTACAATCGGTAGAGGCTGGTCGCTTACCCTTGCGCAAACAACTAAATGGCAAGATCAGGGCTAGGCAACAGATTTTGATCAAGGCACAAAGTAGTGGCTTACTCAGGCTGGCTCCGGAAGAAGGGGCTAACTACCGGATGGGCGATACCCTTTTGCAAGTCGACCAAGAGGCGTTACTGTTGGCCAGACAGCGTGCATGGGTCGCCCGAGATGAGGCAGCATTCCGACAAAAAGATCTGCTCATTCAGATGAGTGCTGCTTACAGCGATTCTTCTTTGACCGATGTGCAGAGAGAAAACGTCAGGGTGCGTAGTGGCCTGCCCGCCGCTGAAGCTGCACTGGCCGAGGCCGAGTTTTTGCTCAGCCAGTCAACACTGTTGGCACCTTTCTCCGGGCAGGTGGCTGATTTGAAAGTACAAGCTTTTCAGTCTGTTGCTATGGGAGAGGAAGTGTGCACCCTGATAGACTTAAACTCGCTGGAAGTAGAGTTCCGACTACTGGAATCGGAGTTGACGAGCTTGCGAGAAAATGATCGGGTGTTTGTAAGCCTCTTAACCGATGACAATGTGCGTATACCCGCCAGACTAGACATCATCAATCCGTTGGTAGAAGATGGCGGCCTGGTGCGGGCGAGGGCTAAGTTGGAGCTAGGTCGTAGCAGGCCAGCTCTCTTCCCTGGCATGAATGTTAGGGTCACCATGGAGCGGGCCACTCCTTCGGCCATACTGGTGCCTAAGCAGGCAGTAGTAGAGCGTGGTGGTCGTCCCCTGGTCTTTGTCTACAAGCCCGAAGAAGGTTTTGTAGCCTGGACCTACGTCACCATTTTGGCTGAAAACGACGAGCTAATGGCCATAGGCGAGGAGCTATCGGCAGGTGATCTTGTGGTTGTAGCGGGCAATTTGCACCTGGATCACCAGTCGAGGGTGCGCATTGAAAATGAGGAGTAAGTAGAATGGCCTCACCTCTAGCCTCACTGATCAAACGACCGATAGCCGTACTGCTGTCGTTTTTTGTGTTGTTTGGTTTGGCTGTATTGGCTACACTACGTTTGCCCATCAGTCTACTACCCGAAACGGGCATACCTCGACTGAGTGTGCAAATCAGCTATCCCAATGCATCGGCCCGCACCATCGAGTCTTCGGTCTTGCAGCCCTTGCGCAATCAATTATTACAGCTCAGCGAGCTGGAAGATATACGAAGCGAAAGCAGGGATGAAAGTGCACTCATCTTTCTCGACTTCCCTTTTGGTACGGATACCGAATTGACTTTTATAGCCCTCAATGAGCAAGTGGATCAGGCCATGAATTTTTTGCCCCGAGACCTACCCAGACCGCGGGTAGTAGCTGGTGATCTCAGCGATATTCCCGTAGCACAGCTGGCCGTGACTTTAAAAAATGCAGATGTAGCGGCCAATGTCGATGACCAGCTGCTGGAGCTGAGTGAATGGGGGCGCAAAGTGATGAAAAGGCGGCTGGAGCAAATACCCGAAATCGCCTTTGCTGACCTGAGTGGCACCCTCGAACCCATGATTCGTGTGGAGCCCGATGAACAGCGTCTGAGGTCACTACAATTGACGGAATCAGAGCTAAGTGCTGCCATAGTCGCTGCCGACCTGCCTTTGGGCCAACTACAAATACGCGATGGTCACTATCTGTACAGCGCTCGCTTTGCCAATCGGCTTCAAACGGTCCAGCAAATAGCTGATCTCTGGCTTCGACTCGATGGGCGAAATGTGCAGTTAAAAGAACTGGCCGAGGTGAGCATGACTACCCAAAGGCCGATGGGCTATTTCCTGTATGACGATCGTCCGGGCATCGTTTTTAATCTGCACAAGCGCGCTGATGCTGGTCTGTTTGGCTTGCGCAACAATCTGGATACACTGATCGCTGAACTGGAGCAAAATCGGTCTGAACTCTTTTTTGCCATCGATCAGGATCAAACGAAGTTGCTAAGTGTGGGCATAGGCTCTCTGCTGAGCAGTCTGCTATACGGGGCTGGTTTTGCCGCTTTGATCCTTTTTGCCTTTTTCAGATCGTGGCGTCGCCCCCTACTCATCATTTTGGCGGTACCCATCGCCTTGTCATTGGCTTTGCTTGGCTTTTGGCTCACTGGCCTATCCATCAATCTCATCTCGCTGGCAGGACTCATTCTCGGCCTGGGACTCATGATCGATAATTCCATTATTGTACTCGACAACATTCGACAATTCAGGCAGGCAGGAGAAGATCCGCAATCGGCAGCAGTAAAAGGCGGTGATGAGATCATCAGGCCGTTGCTGGCTTCGGCCTTTACTACCATAGCCGTTTTCTTGCCCCTGGTCTTTTTGAGTGGTCTGGCGGGTGCGCTATTTTACGATCAGGCTGTGGCGGTCAGTCTGGCCTTGGCGGGCTCTTTGCTTGTTGCTTATCTGTTGCTGCCACACTTGGGCTTATTGTTTTCGAGCAGGCAGGCAACCTCGGATCAGGCGGTTGTCAAATATCCTGGGTTGCGGTCTGGTGTAGATGGTGTGCTGACCAGGCCATGGCTTGCAACAATCCTAGGTTTGCTTTTCTTGTCGAGTGGGTATTGGTGTTTGTTGCATTTACCGACCAGCAGCTTCCCCGAATTGAGTCGTTCGGAATTTACTCTCGATATCGATTGGGGGGAGTCTTTGCCACTAAACACCAATAAGCAACGCAGCAGGGAGATCAGACAGCAGTGGCAGCAAAGATATGGCGGCCATACGGCTACCTACATAGGCGAGCGCCAGTTTACCCTGGAGTTGGCCAGTCAGTCTAGGCAATCAGCGACGCTGAACTTTTATTTGCCCCAAGCTCCCGAAACTTTGCATTTTGCCGATTCTCTTATTTCAGACTTCCGCAGGTCGAGTCATTCCCCAAATGACAAGATCCTCGCGAGAGATCTTTCAGATCGAGCTGTGGCCTTTTCCCCTTTGGCCACCTTTCAATTTTCACCACTACCAAACCCCTTCGATCGTGCCTTTCTCAATGATATGCCTTATCTGAGTATTCGCTTGCGCAATTTAGGAGATGCCCTTACGCCTGACTGGGCTGAGGTGCAACTCTTACTCGGTCAGATCGATCAACTGGGCTTGACTTATACCCGACCGCCGCTGCAGCTTGGCACCGGATTGCTTATTGATTACGAGGCCCTGGCTCGGTCCAAAGTTGCTCCAGTCCAACTGGAGCAGCGCCTACTTAGTCTATTCAGTCAAAATGAGCTGACGCGCTTACCCACGGACGATAGGCAGCTATTGGTCATACTGGGTCAGGCTACCACCATTAGTCGAGATGAGCTTTTGGCCTCTAGCGTAGCTAACGAAGATGGATACGAAATTCCTATTTCTAGTTTAGTTCGTTTCACACGTGAAGAAGAATATCAGATGCTGACTGCCGATAGGCGAGGGGAGTACCTGGCTATAGATTTCACCAATAGACTTTCTCCATCGGATCTGTCCGACTTGCAGCAAGTGCTAAAGACGGAGTCTGCAAAATTTGATATTGATCTATCTGGTCGCTTTTTTAAGGATCAGGATAGACTTCGTGAGCTCAGTCTTATACTGCTCATCTCGCTAGCTTTACTTTTTCTCATATTGGCCATCCAATTCGAAAGCTTGCGGCTCCCTTGGGTCGTATTGCTTACGGTCCCGTTTAGCTTGATCGGTGGTCTTTGGGCCAATTACTTTTGGGGGCAGAGTCTCAATCTGGTTGCCATGATAGGGATGGTAGTCACTGGTGGCATAGTGGTCAATGACGCTATTATTAAAGTGGATATGATCGAAAAAGCTCGTGCTTCAGGTCACGATCTTCGTTCTGCTATTCACTTGGCGGGCGAGCGGCGGCTAGCTGCTATCCTTCTGACCTCTTTGACGACCATTCTCGCTCTGCTGCCCATACTCTTTGGTTCTGGCCTGGGCGCTGAGTTGCAGGTGCCATTAGCCATTACGGTCATTGGCGGATTGATCGTTGGTACTTTGGCCAGTCTTTTTTTGGTGCCGCTTTTTTACCTATGGCTGGCTAGGAAATGAGGGAATCATAATTACTTTCGTACCAAGATCATTTTTAATCTCAGCGCTTCTTGGATTATAGAGACTACTATACCTATTTGTCGAACCTCGACACCGATACGTTTTGGGTATTGGCCGTTATGTCTTTGCAATCGGAAACTTATGGATGGGAAGTCCAGGAGATCGTAGAGCTGTTGCAAAAGGTGGGCTATGCCAGGGAGGATGCATCCCCCTTTGCCGCTTTCTTTGTGAGCGACTGCCTAAAAAGAATGAAAGATGAAGGGCTGGTTAAAGACAGTGTGAAGAGAAAGAAGACCGGTCTGGAGTTGCACCCTTTAACTGCCCGCGCGGTCAGGCAGTATCTGCTGGCAAATTTTGCTGAAGATGCCTATCAAATGGGTATGGTCTTTTTGAGCCGATATAAAGGATACAGCTCGAGATACCCCTACTGGCATTATGAAGTCGATCTGGAGAGCGCAGCCATCAAGGTGTATAATCCAAAAGCGAGCTTTATCAAAAAACTTCTGGCGCAAATGGAGCCGCTCGATCCTGAATTTGAGCATGATGAATATATCTCTATTGTAAGTCGCCACTGTGGGGTAGAGTCGGAGAAAATCGAGTTGCATGCAGTTTCGATGCTACTGCCCCCTTATCCTGAAAACTACCTGGATGAGATACCCAAGCTGATCAGGAAGGAAATACTGAAGGCTTTCAGTCGGCAGCCCTATCTATTTCGTGTAGACAGCCATGAGCAATTGTGGCAATGTCTGGAAAAAGATTTTGCCAAAGACCGGGAGCTGCTAGCTAATACGGCTATGCACTGGCTGCCCAATCCACCGCCGGGGAAGGATCTGGATTTTTTTAATGGTTTTCCAACTTTGGAAAAGTTGTCGGATTGGATACTAGGCCATACGACCCCGGATGAAGATACGGCCGAAGGACTCACAGGAAGCGCTCCATCTTATGCTTTGCTGCTGCGTGCTCGTATTTTGATGGCAGAAGGTTTGATCGATGCTGCCCAGCTGAGGAGCTTGATGAAGCCGGCTAAGCAGGTGCCTGCCAAATTGATAGAGGCTGTGGTATCTCCTGCTTTTTTCAAAGGTGGTACGCAATATAAGCCGAAGGATGGGCCACAACTTACAGAAGCACTCGTTTTGTGCTTTGGTCTGTACTGGGCAGGGGAGGACTTGGATTCGAATACGTTGGTTGAAGAGCTCGTCTATTTGCTACTTCATCCTCACTGTGCCGCTATGCCCTGGCTGAAGCAGCAAATGGCCAGACTACTGAGTCAGTTGGTCTCAGAAGATGATTTATTGGATTCCCTTAGGTATTTGTCCGCTAATGTTGCGGAAGCGCCAAGCTTAAATTTATTGGATGAGTGGGTACAGCCACCCAGCCCTTGGGAAGAATTGATGGCTGTGCTAGAAAGCCAGGGGGGCGGTGGAAATGGACTACCTGCGGAAGTCCAAAAAAATGCAAAAGCGGGCGATACGAGGATGATTTTTATCTATAATGCGCTGGCCAATAGTTTGATGATGCGCGAGCAGACCTATGGTAAGAAGGGCTGGAGCTCTGGGCGCAGAATGAACTGGAGAGAGGCGAACTATAGCCAATGGAGTGAGCAGGATAAGGTGATTATGCCCGCTTTGCTGAACTATCACGGTGGGCCGATTATGGCTGAGCGGTTGGGTGGTTGGCAAGCCGTGCCCTACAAAGTGGATGTGGCGCAGGCGCTGTATCTGCTGGCTGGTCATCCGGCGGTCTTTGAAGACGACAAGAAGCGCATACCGCTGCATATAGAGCAAGGAAAGCCACAGATGCTGGTCGAGCACAACGACCAAGGCGACCTGGAGGTAAGCTTCGAGCCCGATGACCTGGAGTTGGGGTACAATGTAAGGCGTGCCGGGCCGGGTAAGCTGATCTGCTACTACCTGGATGAAAACAATGAGGCTATCGCCAAGCGCATACCCAAAGGTGGGATTACTGTGCCTGCTTTTGCAGCAGATCGCCTGGACCAAATACTGCCTGCGCTAAAGTCGCGACTAGATGTGCAGAGCAGTACCGAGTGGATGAAGGAGGACCTGCCACAAATAAAGGGCGACCCTAATCCTTGTTTTCACTTTGTGCCGCTGGGAGACAAAAGCCACCGGGTGGAAGTGTACGTGAAGCCACTGGCTAGCCTGGACCTCTACTTTGGGCCGGGTGTGGGTACCTCCAAACACCTGACGGCTACCGAAGAAGATGGGCGCATGCTGCTGCTGCGCAATCTGGAAGGCGAGTTGCAAGCCCTGGAGGCTGCCAAGTCGGATTGCACCAAGCTCGCCCAGCAGTTGGATGGCCATTTAGAGACCATTCTAAAAAACGATAAGCTGACCCTCGAAGTGCTGAGGGAAGTAAAAAAGCAGGCAGATCAGGGCAAGGCCAGTATTGAGTATCCTAAAGGACAACGACTGAAGCTGGCCGACACCGTAGATGAAGATCAACTGGCTGTAAAGATCAGTAGTGGAAAGGATTGGTTCCGGGTAGATGCCCATCTGGCCCTGGATGAGCACCGAGTGGTCGATTTTGAGCTCATACTGGAAGGTATGCGCAATCGGGACCGCTTCATCAAAGTAGGGGAGGACGAGTATCTGAGCCTGACCGATAAACTGAGGCAACGCCTGGAAAAAATGGATGCGCTGCTGCAAGATAATCGCGGAAAGAAGGAGCTGTCTAAACTGGCTGCTACGGCATTTGCTGATGCGATAGAAGGGTTGGATCATGTAGAGCTGGATGATGAGTGGCAAGACAACCTGGAGCGAATGATGCAAGCGCAGCAGTATGAGGCACCGCCGCCACCTTCAGATTTCAAAGCCGTACTGAGGAACTATCAGTTGCAAGGCCACGACTGGTTGATGCGCCTGGCCAATTGGGGTGTAGGTGGCTGTCTGGCCGACGATATGGGACTAGGGAAAACGGTACAAGCGCTGGCGGTGCTTTGTCAGCGTGCTGCAACGGGGCCTGCCCTGGTGATCGCACCTGCTTCTGTGATTAGGAATTGGCGGGTAGAATGTAGGCGATTTGCACCCAGCCTGAATCCAAAGTTGATTGCCAGCGCTAATGAAGCTGAGGATATATTGACCAATTTGGCTCCTTATGATCTGGTCTTGCTGAGTTTTGGTTTGGTG
>JBCDFE010000175.1:0-10062 GCA_039178745.1 Bacteroidota bacterium
ACCAGCAACCGAGAGGGAGGCCGCTCGATCAAAAGTCGTACCTGCTGCGATGACATCTATACTTTCGAGATTGCTCGTTTGTATGCAGATTTGGTCGTCGGTCTGTTTACAGAGGATCGCGAAGGTCTAGTTGGCGGTAGTGTACAGCTGGAGCCCATGGTCAATAATGAGATTGTCCCCGGCGGAGATACGCAGAATAAAGATCAAGGCAATCGCTACGATTTCGGTCTGGAGCTGGAGTACGATTATATGGTCATAGGTGATCATCCTGATTACTATCCGGATACCTTCTTTTTCAATACAAAGGGCTTAGAAGAGAGTGCAACGACCACTCATCGCTTCTACCTGCGCGCCAAGCCCAAGCCACCACCAGAGCCTGAGTTTGATACGATTTATCCAAGAGAACCATTCGTCTTGGAGAATATTTTATTTGAATTTGACAAGTCCGAAATTCTGCCCGAATCGGAGCCAGACCTGGAATATCTAAAGGGACTGATGGAGCAGTATCCTGAAATGGTCATAGAGCTCAGTTCGCATACAGACCCGCAAGGCCAGCCCAGCTATAATCAGCGTTTATCGCAAAGGCGTGCCAACTCGACCAAGAGATGGCTGATTCAAAATGGCATTGACAACGACCGAATGACAGCAGTTGGCTATGGGGAAACGGTGCCCAAAGCAGTGAATGAGCTTATTGCGCGTAGGTATGATTTCTTAGAAGTCAACGATGTGTTAACTGAGGAATTCATTGAAGCACTGCCCACAGAAGAGCAGAAGGAGCAAGCGTACTTCCTGAATCGGCGCACAGAATTCCAGATCTTAGAAGGCCCTACCTACATTGTAAAGCCCAGGATCATCAATCGTGAAACCGGCGAAGAACTCGAAGAAGCCCCAGACCGCAATGCCAATCCTGGTACTGGAATGATTGATGATCAAAGCGAGCGGGAGATCGGGATTGAGCAGTCTGGTATCCGTCAGGTTTCTTTTCCGCCAGATTTACACCCCCAGTCTAGTTTGTATGGCAGGGATGAAAATTTGGAGGAATTACCACTTCTGATTTTCGACCAACGCCTAATCGACCTGGGTGAAGTAACTAAGGGCGAGACGCGAGAAATGGTCTTTACCTTTAGAAACGTGGGTAAGGTGCCTGCAAAAATCATGCTGATTCAAGCTTGTGAGTGTACGACCGTAGACCACAACAACACACGCGTGTATCAGCCACATGAAGTGGGTGAGATAAGAGCTGTATTCGACAGTACGGAAAAGGACGAGAGCGAGACCATCAGTATCGATATTTTTCTGGAACAGGAAGATTCCAGAGGTACACCGGTCCTGGAAGAGTTGCGGTATAGCTACGAACTGAAGGAATAAGCGCTATCAGTCATAACCGCATCAGCAAGCCGGGTGCGGGCATGTGCTCGCGTAGAAAAGTATCTCTAGCTGCTCGACAGTTGTCCCGCATAGCAGGTAGTTCTTCGTTGAGCTTGTGAATAACTGCATTGTATTCGTCTACAGATGTCTGCTGAGGAGCGGCCAAGTGCCTGAGTAGGGTAGCGTAACCACTACCGCTGATCTCGCTCAAAAATTCGAAGTAAATAAGGGTAGTACTTCTGTATTGGTCATTATTCTTAAAGTCGCTGAGTGACTGCATTCTTTCCATTTCTCTGGCGAGTAGCGTTCTTAGATCGGCCCGATGGCTCTGCATGGCATTGATATCCTGCCGTTCAAATGCATCGAGTAGCGTCTCATGGGTAGCTTCTACTCGAAAAGTACTCAGAAAGATAGTGAGCTGATAGGCATTCAAGCTCCTCAGCTGCGCCAGTGCTTCTCCATTGTCTACCTCATTCAGGTCTAGATCCAATGCACGTGCGTAGGCTCTTCGCTCTACTAAAAAGTTTTCGCAAGCTTCTTCAAGTCTGGCAGTAACCGCCTGGTAGGTTCTCAGGTACCTTTCCATGGTGGGAATATCTAGCCGACCCGGCTGTGCCAGTCCAGAGAGGTTGTTGCGAAAGGCAAAATCGTAGCCTTCCAGCCATTTGTTCCAAGCATCGAGCAGGCGCTGCCCCGCTGCCGAATTGGCCTGGAGTTGCTCGCTTCGCTGATTCGATTCTTCCAGTATGCGAAGTAGTTCGCTTAGACTTTCGCGGGTCGGAGACTCTCCTGGCTGATGAATGGCCAATTGCAGGTGCTGTAGACCATGTTGGGTGATTTGGCTGTAGGCTTGATTGATGGTTTGCATCAAGCGGCTGGCTTCTTCCTGGCCTGTGTAGCGAACGGATGTCTGCGCGAACGCCAGCCCGGATATACCAATTGTAAAAAAGAAAAAGGCAAGCTGTCTACTACCGCTTAGGAAACGACCCAGCGGAAATAGGACAGCCCAGATTATTATCCTGTTCTGGGGCATACATCGGAATTGGGAGCCCAAATATGCGAAAGTCACTGATTATCCGCAAGTTGCGTTTATGATTCGGGTGCCTACCGACAAGAGCCGGGGCTGATTAAAGGAAGAGCGTACAGCAAAGGCCGTTCTGTACCTAGGTACAGAACGGCTAGATAATACCCCTTAGGTATTGCTCTCAGAGGTTTATTGGGGGGGATTTGGGTTTGTTACAATTTGGGTATTTGGAAAAATCCAAATACCCAAAAATTAGATGGACAAAAGCAGCATCAAGCAACCTTCACCACCCCTACTTCACCTAAAAATTGACGAAATAACCGATCCATCTCACGTTTACCTCGATTATTGAGCCTATATCCTATAATATCTCCTTTTTCATTCGAGTTGACGTGTAATAGGTGCACCATCCGCAACTTGGTCAAATGCTCTTGAATAGTAGCGGGATGCAACGGAATAGCATGGTTTAACCGACTGAAGGGAACAACTTCATCAGTTATCAGCATATCTATGATTCGCCTCCTTGCCGGGTGAGCAAGTGCTTTACAAAAGGCGGAAAATTTCTTCTCTTCTTTTTTGAAGAGGAATGATTTGGCGTGCGACATGGATTAACACTTTGTCGCGGCTTTCTCTAAGTACAAATATAAAACAAAAAATGATAAAATAGAATAAAATAACTTTATTTGTTTTAATACCTGGTAAATAAAGGAAATCAGAAGAACTAATACTTGCTCTTTTCAATTTATGTAGCCTACACTAGTTGTATCTTTGCACTCCTCATGAAGCATATCCGCAATTTCTGCGTCATCGCCCACATCGATCACGGAAAGTCTACACTCTCCGATCGCCTTCTCGATTTTACCCAAGCGGTAAGCGAAAGAGAGAAAATGGATCAGCAGCTCGACGACATGGATCTAGAGCGCGAGCGTGGCATCACTATTAAGAGCCACGCCGTACAAATGCACTACCAGCATACCGACGGGCAGGCTTATGTTTTCAATATGATCGATACGCCAGGTCACGTTGATTTCAGCTACGAAGTGTCTAGGTCTATCGCAGCCTGCGAAGGTGCCCTACTACTAGTAGACGCAACCCAAGGTATCCAGGCTCAAACCATATCCAATCTGTTTTTGGCGCTCGAGCACGATCTGGAGATCATACCCGTTCTCAATAAGGTCGATATGGAAACGGCGATGATCGAAGAAATGAGCGACCAAATGATCGATCTGGTTGGTTGTGCCAAGGAAGAGATCATCTTGGCTAGCGGCAAGACAGGAATTGGCGTACCAGAAATCATGAAGGCCGTCGTAGATCGCATTCCCGCTCCACAGGGAGATCCCGCCTCGCCCCTTCAGGCTTTGATCTTCGATAGTGTATTCAATCCATTCAGAGGAGTTATTGCTTATGTCCGCGTTGTTAACGGTAACCTGCCCAAAGGCGCTGAAATTAAATTTACAGCTACCGAAGCCACCTATCAAGTTGATGAAGTCGGGGCCATGGAGATCAACATGAAACCCCACAAGGGAATCAAGTGCGGTGACGTGGGCTATATCATTACCGGCATCAAGCGATCGGCAGAAATCAAAGTCGGCGATACGGTCACTCTTGCCGAAAACCCCGCACCCCAGCTAGATGGGTTCGAAGAGGTCAAGCCCATGGTCTTTGCCGGAATTTTTCCCCTAGACAATGACGATTTCGAACCACTGCGCGATAGTCTAGAAAAACTACAACTCAACGATGCCAGCTTAGTCTTCGAACCCGAAACATCAGCTGCGCTTGGTTACGGATTCCGCTGCGGTTTCTTGGGTATGCTCCACCTGGAGATTGTACAGGAGCGACTTTTTCGTGAATTCGGAATGGACGTCATTACTACGGTGCCAAACGTAACCTATAGAGTAACTTTCACAGACGGCCAGGTCGAGGAAATAAGAAACCCGGCAGAGCTGCCCGAGCCGACCAAAAGGCAAATGGTCGAAGAGCCACTCATTTCTGCCCAGATCATCACCCGCTCAGACTACATCGGAGCCGTCATGACTCTCTGTATAGACAAACGCGGAACCCTCATTCGCCAAACCTATCTCAGCCCAGAGCGAGTAGAGCTGCACTTTGAGCTACCACTAGCCGAGATTGTATTCGATTTCTACGACCGACTTAAGTCCATATCTCGTGGCTATGCGAGCTTCGATTATCAGCCATTACATTACAGCGAAACAGACTTAGTTCGCCTGGATATTAAGCTGAATGGTGAAAACGTAGATGCACTCAGCGCCTTAGTTCACCGTTCTAAAGCAGAGCCAGTAGGTCGTGGAATGTGCAAGAAGCTCAAAGAGTTATTGCCCAGGCAGCAGTTTGTCATCGCTATTCAAGCGGCAATTGGTGCCAAGATCATTGCCCGTGAAACCATCTCGGCGGTCAGGAAAGACGTAACCGCTAAGTGCTACGGCGGCGATATTACCCGAAAGCGAAAGCTACTCGAAAAGCAAAAAGCCGGTAAGCGCAAAATGAGGCAGTTTGGCAAAGTCGAAGTACCCCAGTCGGCATTTTTGAAGGTGCTTAAGCTAGACTAAGGGAGTTTTTAGTCCGTTAAGTTGATCTGTTTATTTTGCTCTTGAAACAGGTAATCTGTGAAAGACTATACCATGCAGTTTATTATTGGTGGAGAGTCTTTCAGTCTGTTAGAGTTGCGCTCTAAAAGACTAACAGACTCTGCCCCGGTTCTGAATTATAGTACAAATGCCAGGCTCAAACTGGCCCTAAAGTCAGGCCTTACTACTGCGCTCTAAAAGACTATGCCCCGTTTCCAAGATTATCCACCGGTAGCTTTTTTGCCGTTTGCCAAACCACAGTACTGACTGTAATGAGACAGAGTGAAAGGGTAATCGCTGCTGCTACACCAAAAACCCACCAGTTGATATCAACCCGGTAGGCAAATCCATTGAGCCACCGATTAGTCCAGTAGTAGGTAAGCGGTACAGCTACGAGCAGGCCAGCCACTAAAAGCCACAGGTATTCAATCTGACTCCTACCCAGTAGCCTGTGGGTAGATGCACCCAAAATTTTTCGAATTCCGATTTCCTTTCTGCGTACCGTAGTCAAATAAGCGGTAAGGGTGATCAATCCGAGTGCAGCCACCAAGAAAGCAATCAGACTGAAAAAGATGCTCAAGCGGGCTATTCTATTTTCGGCAGCATATAGTTCCTCCAGATTTTCTGTCAGAAATCGATGAATAAAAGGTTCTGTTGTAGAGAGCTCGGAAAATATGTTTTCAGCCTTTTGCCGTATGTCAATTGGACTGGAATCGCGGTAGGCAATCGTAGCCCAAAATGGATAATAGGGCGCTTTGTGCAGCGTCAGTATCATGGGCTCGACTTGCTGATGAAGACTAAACATGTAGATGTCTTCGAATATCCCTTCGATGTTGATTGGAAAGCCGATTTCATTGGTTTCTGGATCTGTGTATTCAGGTTCTTGTGTGATGACCTTCCCGATCAGATCTGCTTCGTTGATTCCGAATCTGGTCTGGTATCGATCAGCTAAAGTTCGATTAATCAATACGGTAGTTGCTGGCATATCATTCGAGTTTGCCAAGCGCTGGTCCATACTTGTTTTTATACCTAATGCCTTGGCGGCGTCGTAATCCATATCGACTATGTGGGCATCATCGAAGATATCCGCCGTTCCTTCAAGACGGTAGGTTGTTTGATTATAAGACTCCGTACCCATGAAACCATTTGATCCCACAATTTGTACTTCGGGTTCTTTCTCCATTTCCGCCTTGAAAGTTGAGTAAAGCGCACTATCTGCGTTCATGACTACATACATGATGCCATCTTTGGTGTAGCCCAGATCTTTATCTTGCATGTAGTTGAGCTGCTGATTTACAAAGAGCGTTAGACTGGTCAATCCTATAAGCAGCGCAAATTGAAAACCGATTATGAATTTGCGTAAACCGATTTTCCCGCCACCGGTTGGCACCATTTTTTGGCGAAATAGCTGAAGGATGGGACGACGACTCAACAAAATAGCAGGCAGTAAGCTGGCCAATAAACCTACAAGCAGAGCCCCCAACCCAATATATATCCATAGCTGTGCTTGCAGCAAGCGCTCAGACATAATCTGAGTGTCCATGAGTGCATTAAACCGAGGTAAAATATACCACAGCCCAAAGGCCACAAAAGGGACAGATAAAAAACTGAGCAATAGCCCTTCGAGTACAAATTGGCCAACAACCTGACCAGAAGATGCTCCAAATACCTTTCGCATACCGATCTCTCGCCTGCGCTTGAGTTGCATGACCATAGCCAGATTGGTGTAGTTACACACAGTTAGCAGCAGTATGATTGCAGCTATAATGCCAATAATATATAGATACCGAGGGTCGCCCGGCGGTCGCAACTCATACAGTAAGTCCGAATGAAGATGTATATCTGCCAGAGGCTGCAATAGGGTGCCACTATGCAGTTCGTCGTCAGCCAGACCTGGATTAATTAATCCCAGATTCTGTTCTATATTTTTGCTCACGTCACTAGCAGTTGCGCCTGGTGCAAGCTCTGCGTATATGCGTCCTCCCCAGTAATCGATGCGCTTCTGGTGAAGAATCATGGTAAAAGTAAAATGAGCATTAGGTGGTGGATCGGCCAGCACACCTGCTAGTGTATATGCTACAGTATCTATTCGAATCGACTGGCCAATGATATCCTCATCCTTCCAGTCCAAACCGTACAATCGCTGTGCTTCGCTGGCTGTGAGGATAGCTGTCTGTGGTTGATCAGCGAAAAGCGACTGATCGCCAAGTAGAAACTCCCAGCCAAAAAAGTCAATTAATCTATCGGGGGTATTAGTTTGTAAAATATTCTCGACCTCAAATCGATCCTGATCTCGGTATACGAAGGTTGGCCCAGTAAATTCAAAAAACTGAGCAGCTCTGATGATACCCGGCACATTTTCATAAGCCAATAGCTGACTCATTTGCTCTTCGCTGCTCGAACCAAAATAGGAGGGAAACCCGACAACACTATAGCTTTGAGACCGATACTTGCGACCTACTCTGTATTTGCGCTCATGATCAGGCACAAAGGTGTCGTAGCTTGATTCGTAATCTATATATAGTGCTGCCAGGGCTACGACAAGTGTGCCAACAGCCAGACATAGGAAATTGACAAGCGCAAACCATTTTCGACGCTTCAGGTTTCGCCAGCCGACTTTGAGGTGATTGGGCAGTAGCCGGATCCAATTAATACTGGAATTGCTTTGCTGCCTCATGCCTACAGGAGCCACCCGTTCGCAGGCCAGTGCGAAAGCAGACGCTGGCTTAAGCCCTTTGATGAGCTGAGCTTCGTAGTGATCGTGCAGACTACTCTCCAGTTCATTCAGGTATTCTGGACTTACTCCTTTTATCCTGGCTTGCTGTGTGCGCCAGGTCTTGAGTGCTTTTTTAAAATCAAAGTTCATAGCTCACCTTATTTAGCAAGAATCGGATCGAGCCTGTCCATGCCCCATAGGTATAGAAATACCCGGTTGACCCTGATCCATTGTTTGCGCTCCGCAGCAAGCAAATCTGTTCCTGCAGAGGTGATTTGGAAGTACTTCCTCTTGCGGCCATTTTCCAGCTTGACCCACTGAGAACTCACCAAATCTTCTGCTTCCATGCGCTTGAGTACGGGATATAGCATAGCGTCAGTCCACTGTAGTTCACCTTCCGTCAATCGCTCGACCTCTTTTATAATTTGGTAGCCATAATTCTCGCCATGCGATAAAATCGATAGAATCAAAGGTTTGGTAGAGGCAGCGACAAGTGCTCTTGTAGCCATGGTATATATTTTTATTGATTAATCATTTGTAGAATCTCCTTTTTGGTAAATAAGGCGATTCGTGAATGCTGATCTAGCAAGAAGGCTAGCGTTTTTTCATCGTAGTATGTGATTATATGACTAAAAGGCAAGTCTGCTAGCCGTACTGGCTCAGACCACGAGTCACCGTCCTTAAAGGCATAGTAAACGCCATTCGGAGTTTGATCCACCACACCGTGTTGGGCAAAGATCAGCGTGTCCTTTTGTAAGATTTGCGGTGAATAAGCCACTGCATTATCTCTATCGGCTATGATCAGTTCAGGCGGTTGGTAGCGACCATTTTCGAAATGCGAGAGGAACATCCCGCTCTTTGACGGATCTCCTTCTTGATGAGTATAGAAGTAGAGCGTTTCATTTCCATCCATGGAGTAGTACCCCATATTATCCAGGAATAATTGCTGGCTCACATAAACTGGAAAACCAAACTGCCCGCTAGGGTAGAAGCGTCTCTTTATAGTATAGGTCTCACTTGATAATGGATCTACGGAGTTATATAAAACGTAGGTTCCATATTTCGAATAAACAGCCTGATTAACACCCGAAACTTGAAGTGTGTCTATGGATGTTTGACTCGGATTTTGATGAACTAGGATTAAGAATGACTCGTCAGTATCTCTGGAATATTCTGCGATTAAAACGAATCCGGCAGGATGAAAGCTAACGGTATAAGGCTCTAGTCCTAGAGAGTCTAGTACCTGATTGATGGATTGACCAAAAGCTGGAGAAGACACCAGCGGAAGGCTGAAAATCATAATTAGCGGCAAGAAGTATCTCATAAGGCAGCATATTCTTGCTCAGTCATCAGAATATTCCCATCGAAGAGCTCTACGGTTCTCTGTGCGTAGTTGGCATCTGACTGGGCGTGTGTGACCATGACAATAGTCGAGCCATTTTTATGCAGTTCCTGCAACTTCTCCATGACTATCCGACTATTCTCCGAGTCCAGGTTTCCGGTAGGCTCATCAGCTAGTATCAAAGTAGGCTTGGTCACTATGGCCCGGGCTATGGCCACCCGCTGCTGCTGCCCTCCCGATAACTGAGCCGGATAGTGATCGCGTCGATGCAGCATCTCCAGTTCAGCCAGGGCTGCCTCTGTGCGTGCTCTGCGTTCTTGCCGGGACACACCCTGGTAAATGAGCGGCAACTCAACATTCTCGAAGCTCGTTAACTCGTCTATCAGGTTGAAGCTCTGAAAGACGAAAGATATATTGGACTTCCGCAGGTCGGCCACCTTCCGCTTAGAAAGTGCATTTATCGCTTGGCCTTTGAAATAGTATTGCCCTCTGGTGCACTTATCTATCATACCCAAAATATTGAGCAGGGTGCTTTTCCCGCTTCCAGATGGACCCATGATAGAGACAAACTCACCTGATTTGATAGTCAAATCCAAGCCATTGAGTGCCGCGGTCTGTAGGGTATCCGTAAAGTGAAATTTGTATATCTGCTCTAATCGAATGAGCGATTCTGAGGTATCTGTTGCTATCATGGCAAAATTTGTATGCTTGAATAATCGAGCCAATCCCGGTAATCTGAGACAATGACCTGCTCGCCGGCATTGAGCCCCGAAAGGACTTCGTAGTAATCTGGATTTCTTCGGCCCAAACTGATGTCAACCCGTCTGGCCATATTGCCCTCCAATACGAATACCCAATCTCCTCCCGTGCTATTGTAGAAGGCGCCTTCGGGAAGTAGAAGCGATCTTGCAGAGCTGCCGAAGTATAGAAGTACGCGAACAGACTGGCCTCTGACCAAGGTGATGACCTCCTGCTCACTATCAACTATTTCCAGTCTAACTCTGAACCTGCCTCCTGACACAGAAGG
>JBCDFE010000176.1:0-10051 GCA_039178745.1 Bacteroidota bacterium
CTTTGATATACAACTGGGCTGCCGAGATCGAAAAGTTTGCACCTTCACTAAACCTGGTGCATCATACTGGACCGAGTAGACAGAAAGATGTGCGCGTCTTGAGTAGATTCGACATCATACTGACCACCTATCAAACTGCCAATCGAGACCAGGAGCTATTGAGGCAAGTGGAATTCAGTTATATCGTACTAGACGAAAGTCAACAAATTAAAAATCGGCAAAGCAAGGCTTTTAAGGCGCTCAACAGCCTGAACGCCGCACATAGGGTCAGCCTCAGTGGTACCCCCATCGAGAACTCCCTATCTGACCTCTGGTCACAAATGCAGTTCATCAATCCGGGTTTATTGCGTTCGTACAACTTCTTCAAGCAAGAGTTCATTCTGCCCATAGAGCGTAAAGACGACGAAGCCAAGAAAGCTCAGCTGCGCAAATTGGTGCAGCCCTACCTGCTGCGGCGCACTAAAGACGAGGTGGCAAAGGATCTACCCGATTTACATCTTCAGCACTACTTATGCGATATGACCACTGAGCAAAGACGACGCTATGAGAAGGAGAAGTCGGCGGCTAGAAATGCTTTGCTCAAGAATTACAAAGCTGCCGATGGGCAGTATCGCATGTTGGTCGTTCGCACCCTAACACGTCTTAGACAATTGGCCAACCACCCTGCCTTGTTGAGTAGCGAATACGCCAAAGGCAGCGGAAAATTTACCGAAGTCATGGAACAGTGGGAACAGGTGCGCAAATCGGGCCATAAAGCACTTTTCTTTTCCAGCTTCGTTACGCATCTCGAACTTTTCAAAGCAGCCCTGGAGCAATCCCAGCAACCCTACGCCTGGATCAGCGGACAAGTGAGCGCCAAAGACCGAGCTAAAGAGGTAGAAAGATTTCAGAACGACCCTGAAGTTCAGGCCTTCTTCATTTCAATAAAAAGTGGAGGCACAGGGCTTAACCTAACCGCAGCAGACTATGTCTTCGTATTAGACCCCTGGTGGAATCCGACCACTGAGCAGCAGGCTATAGCTCGGGCACATCGGATCGGCAGAACAGAAAGGGTTATTGCCAGAAAATTTATTTCAAAAGATACTATCGAAGAAAAAATATTAAAACTACAAGCTAAAAAAACACAACTTGCCGAAGACATTATCGGCAAGAGTGGAAAATTATTATTAGACGAAAAAGAGTTAAGCTTTTTATTAAAATAGATGATTCGGCCAGTCAACTAACCGAATCATCTATTTTAATTAAATCAAATGGCTAAATATCATCTTCAGAACCTAATTCCAATAAAATCGCCATTCGTATTAAATATTAATATTGCCCTGGCGCCAGTAGGCCTGCGAACCAAAACAAATATCCTGGTTAATCTTCGACAAAAAGTCCTAACCTCAACATTCGGAAATTCGGCATCGATAAAACTCTGAATGCTTGCTAGTGTAGTTGGCCTAACCGGGCCGCAACGATCTGTACAATGATCTAGTGGATTGCGCTCTCCAATAAATTCATCATTGCCATCAAATGCGAGAATAGTCGGGCCAGTAATCAGTACTAGGGTTGTATCGCCAAAAGCCTTGGCATTGCGGATAGAATCGTCGGGATAGTTTTCTGAAATATAATCTACAACTGCATCAGATAAGTCCGCAGGAGGCAGCATACTTCCAAAACGGACCAGCCTGCGAAAGCAACGCCCGTGCGGATGTCTGCCTTGGAATACCGAACTATTTTCTGGATTGCCACGATATTCAAGCAAGCGGGCGTTCATATCGTAGTACAGGATATTTCCGTCTGCCAGATAAAGGATATATCCCTGGGCAGGTACTTCCTCTGCTATTTCGAGAAAAGTTTCGAAATAATTGAGCGATACATCTTCTACTATCGCCGAGGGAAGGGTTTCTGGCTCAACTTCGCGAGCTTCCACCGCAACCACCATATTTTCGATGAGCTGATCATCGGAGAGATCAACAGGATTGTCATCCGCATCTCGATTACAAGCTGACAACCCAATGATAAATAAAGAAATAAAAAGCAAGTTTTTCATAATCTGGTTTTTATTTCTTTGATGACAGAAAATAAAAAAGGTTGCTTGGCATTAATTTATTTTTCTAAATAAATTTGATCTGACTTCAATATTAAAATCTATAATATACCTCACCAAGAAAAGAAAACTGCTGAAAACGCGCAGACAGGTTTCTATCTTCACCAAGCTGCGACAAAGAGCTGGTAAACTGCGGAGAAAGTACTACTTCTAAGCTGCTATTTGGCCTGATTGCTAAACCAACCTGAAGCTGACTCGTCCAGAAATTGTCATCCAAAAATTGCTCGCTACTTCTGATCCTGGAACTGATCAAATTCAATCCTCTTGGGTTAGATAAGCGCGATTGAATATCCAGGGCAACACGCTGCCTATTCCAGGCTACGCCGCCTGACAAGCGCAATCTGAATATTTTACCCAAGGGCTGGTCATAAGATACCAAAAGCGGAATAGATGTTGTTTTCACCTCTTCGAAGGCACGTATACCCATACGGAGAAAGAAACTAGCGGGTATTTCGACCCCGACAGGTCTAACGACCTCTATTTCTGTTCCAGCCTTGGAATAATCTGTAGCAAAATCGGCAGAGAAAGTCGTTCGTGCATTGCCATCGGCATCTATCGTTTCTAGTTCGGGAGTATACTCTCGCACCAATACCAGTCGGTGTTCGCTTGATTCTCGGCCACAACTAAAGCCGCTGGTTACCCCCCATCTGTCTCCCAGCTCCAATCTAAACCTCAGTCCCCACGAGCTGGCCGATGGATTGACGATACTCTGTGCCTGTCTTGTATTTTCGGGCAATTGCACCCTGACTTCGGGTTTGTGAAGGGCGGTTTGAAATCCGACTGAGAATCGTTTGCGCTCGGATGAAGGCCTCACGCTACTACTCGATCCACGACTTTCATTTTCAGCAGCAATGCCACCCACTGGGTTTGGTGAGGGTTCTTTCCAAGATACTCCATGAATGCCCAAAGCGGACGTGATAAGCAAAGGTTTAGCCGTCAAGTTAGGAATTGGAGATACGGATTGGCTGCGCCTGGTTTCATCGATTGGACCCGAAAGATCGGGGGAAACACCTGGAGGTTTTGGTGAAGACTCGGTGGGGAGCAGGACAGGCGAACGCTCAGAGGAAGAAACAGCAGGGGCAGGCGAACGCTCAAAGGTCCTCCTACGTCGGACGCTTCGAGGTTCTTGATCGTGGAGGACGATTCGAGGTTCTTGGGCGGGGAGGACGCTTTGGGGTTCCTGGGCATTGGTCGTTGGTGGGTTTCTTGGTGAAGTGACATGGGCAGGATTTTCGGTGCTTAAATCGGACTGAAGCCAGAAAATCCCAGCGGATATGAGCAAGATAATTAGCCCGCTAATGGCCCGCCAGTACGGAGCAGTCCTTCGCTTGCGCTTAGACAGTGATTCCTCCAGTCGACCCCATACCTTAGGATCGGGATGCGGGCCTTGCTGGCCTGACTCCCAGTCGGCTAGTCGACGAGACCAGGAGCTGTCGTTCGGTAGTTTTTCAGCCATACATCAAGAGGTTCGGTATTGGTAACTGGGGTATTTTTGAATAATGGACTTCCGCAGGTGGATACGTGCCTTGTAGAGCTGCGATTTGCTACTTCCTTCGCTTATCTGCAATTGGGCGGCAATGTCCTTGTGGCCCAATCCTTCCAGGTAGTAGAGATTAAAAACCGTACGATAACCGGTAGGTAACTGGCAGATGAGCCTATGAAGCTCAGCTCCATTAATTTCTTCCAGCTCTTCGTCGAGTTGATCATTGGTGGCAGAGATCCGCTCTGGAGCCAACTCATCGCTCACCAGTTTTGGTCTTCGTCTCAACTCTTGCAAGATCTGATTGAGTACCACCCGGCGCACCCATCCACTAAGTGCGCCTTCTGAGCGGTACTTTTTTATCTCCTGAAGGGCTTTAAGCATGCCATCGTGTAGAAAATCCTCTGCCTCGTGCACGTCCTTAGCATAGCGCAGGCACATGCGGTATAGCGGCAGTCGCTCCCGTTCGTAGAGCCATTGCTGGGCACTCCGCTTACCTCGCTTGAGGTCGCGTATGAGTTTGTCTTCATCGACGTACATGCTAGCCTTTGATGTCAGAAAGGTAGAAAGGTTGCCTCGGTAGATCCGGGTTTCTTTCGACTAGAGGTCATTCTTTATCCGTTGACGCAAAATTCGCCCTACATTTGCCACCATGATCCAGTACTACGGCCAGGAGCAAGGAAGACTGATCGAATTGGCCGAGCGCCAACCCGGCTGCTGGATCAATGTGGCACCGCCATTCGAGCAAGACGAGCTGGAAAAACTGGCCCAGGAATTTGAAATGCCCATCGATTTCTTACTCGACCCCCTCGATATCGACGAGAGGTCGCGCTATGAACGAGAGGAAGACGTACGCCTGATCGTACTCAACACACCAGCACTCAACGAGCAAAACCTAGATGGCAACGAGTCTACTTACGTCACCGTCCCCGTAGGTATCATACTGGCCGATGACTACATCATCACCATCACTTCCAGAGAGAACGAGGTGCTGCAGCTGTTGAAGGAGGGAAAAGTGCGCAACTTCAGACCCGATAACGAAGCCAACTTCGTGCTCAAGTTTTTCGAGCAAACGGTTTTCAGGTTCCTGACCTGCCTCAAAAAACTCAACTTAAAGCGCAACCTGATCGAGCAAGAGCTCTACGACAGCAGCCGCAACCGAGAATTGATGCAACTACTAAGCATCGAAAAATCGCTGGTCTACTTCATCAACGCGCTCAATGGCAATGAACTGCTCAAAATGAAAATGAAGCGGACGGACTTCCTGCGCATCCGCCAAGATGAAGATCTATCAGACCTCTTCGAAGACATCATCATCGACAATGGGCAGGCATTGGAAATGGCAAACATCTACACCAATATCTTGAACGGCACCATGGATGCCTACGGCTCCATCATATCCAACAATCTAAACATCACCATTCAGCGACTCACGCTCATCACCATCATACTGACCGTGCCCATGGTCATAGCCTCATTTTACGGCATGAATGTGCCCCTACCCTATCAGCAAAAGCAGTTTACGATTGGCATCATTTTCCTAGTTTCGATCTTTTTGAGTTTGGGTGTGATCTGGTATTTCAGGAGGAAACGGATGTTTTGATTTAGACTTGCGTAGATCGGTCTCTTTACTATTTAAACATATATCTTTTTACTATCTTTCAGCGAATAAAACCTCCTTTCCTTGAAGAAGTATGAAGTAAACGGTGGCGAGCAGCGTCTCCACCTGCGGAAGTCCAAAAAACTAGTCGGATTACGAACCACTACCGAAGGAAAAGCCGAGCCGGTAGATGCGGAGATTATGCCACAGCTGGGCGGTTTCGAATTGGTGACCCTCAAAAACAAGGAAGACATAGACAATGCCCTCGATGAGGCCCGCGCCTCGGACCAAGTGGAAGTGGGTACTCATGTTTACTTTGCCGATGGAGATGAGCAGGCCAGGCCCATCGTGCCCACCGGCATTTTGTATATCAAGTTCGCCGAAGGCGTGGGAGAGGTAGAAGGGCAGGTAGTGTTGGATGCCTACAAGCTCGAAAAGCTAGATGTAGCTGAAGATGGTACCGTAATAGCCGGCGTGACGGCCCAGAGCCGAAACCCACTAAAAGTGGCTGCCGAAATGGAAGCCCTGGGCATGGTCAATGAGGTGACGCCAGACCTGGACGTGCCACTCGACCAATATGCGCTGACTATGCCTAGAGACAGGCTGCTGGGGCAACAGTGGCACCTAGACAACAACGGATTTATACCCGATGTGCCCAACTTCAGGCTAAAGGTGGGTGCCGATGCAAAAATTAAAGATGCCTGGGAAAGACTGGGCAATTTCGGATCGAGAAACATCACCATTGCGGTCATCGACAACGGTTTTGACACCAATCATCCAGATCTGCGGGAAAAGATCGTATCGCCACTCAACATCAGTGACGGCTCTAATCGCCTGCCATCGGGCCAACGGTTTGGAGAGCATGCTACGCCTGTAGCAAGTGTTGCCCTGGCCTCTATCAATGGTTCGGGTATAGTGGGTGCTGCGCCCAATGCCCGGCTTATGCCGCTACACGGACTTACTTTTTCAGCCTGGCTGACCGAGCGCATGTTCAATCACTGCGTGCGCAACCGGGCCGACGTGATTTCTTGTAGCTGGGGCACCATCCAGTCACAGTACAGGCCTAATAGCCAGCACCGGGCAGCCATAAACCGCGCGCTACAGCAAGGACGAGGAGGCAAGGGTTGTGTAGTCGTATTTGCAGCGGGCAACGAAGGGCAGAATTACATCAATTTCTACGCATCATTGCCAGGGGTTATAGCCGTTGGCTCGTCGACCAGTAGCGACACACACCCATCTTACAGCAATCGAGGTCCTGAGCTGAGCGTAGTTGCGCCCAGCGACGGCGGCTGGCCCATTTTGGCTGCACGCGCTAGCTGGGACCCTGGGACCAGGGGCGTACAACCCCACTTGCGCTACTATGCCGATGGCAGAGATCGCGGCCCACACTACAAGCACTTTGGCGGAACCAGCTCAGCCACACCACTGGTGGCTGGCATCTGTGCGCTGATATTGAGTGCCAATCCAGATCTGACCTCTTCTCAGGTCAAGAGTATACTGGAACGCACAGCCGATAAGATCGGAAACCGATCTGACTACGACAGCCGGGGCCACTCACGCAGATACGGATTCGGGCGGGTCAATGCCGATAAGGCCGTGGCCGAAGCATTCCGTATGCGGGGAGCGAGTAGCAGCAGTGGAAGCACCAGCACAAGTGTAGGCGGCGGCTCGAGTAGTACCATTAGTACACCTGGCGGCGGCAATGGCAGCAGTAGCAGTGGTGGTGGGTTCTCTATCGACCTGCCATTTGGTAATGACAAGAACAGCCCTCCGAGTACGTCACCTAGCAACCCTCCTAGCGGACCAGCTACCAATCCGAGTACCAATCCATCCACACCTCCTGGCGGGGGCAGTGTCAGCTCAGGTGCCCAATCGGGTAAAGGTTTGTATCGCTTTTCGGTAGGTGCAGCCTCGGCGCGAGGCTGGGGTGCCCAGGCGGGTTCTTTTCAAGACTACGCCAATGTATTGATACAGGCAGAGAAAGCCGAGCGGCTGTTTGGTCAGCCCATCTTGGTCAACATAGTCGAGCAGGCAGGAGGCACCCAATATCGATTGATCGTAGGGCAGAAAAACAGCCGAGCAGAAGTCGATGCCATCATGAATAAAATGCGCCAGTTTGGGTATGCACCATTTGCCATCAGCCTGAGTAGCCTGGCATAACCAATGTGCGTTTACTATGGCCAGCCTATTGAAGTAAGTATCTCTTCCCATGTATACTATGCAACTCGAACTTCCTGGCCCGGGAATTCCACTCATCCTGGAGCGTCCAATGTCTCATCAGGAGTTTGAGGCATTCTGCTTGGCCAATCCCGAATTGCAAATAGAGCGCGAACCCGATGGAAAACTTACCATAACGTCACCTGTATCTTTTATAAGCGGAGAAAGGGAAAATGAAATAGCCGCCGAACTATTGTTTTATGCACGCGAACACGGTGGGCGAGCGCTGAGTAGCAGTACGGGTTTCAGACTACCAGATGGTGCCGTCAGATCTCCAGATGCCTCTTATGTCACCGAAGATCAAATGGAACGCTTTACTCAAGAAGATTTAAAGTATTTTCTTGCTGTTGTTCCCGTCTTCATAGCCGAAATTTTATCGCCTACAGATCGGCTCGATGCCGCAAAAGAAAAAATGCAAACAGCCTGGATCGGCAACGGGGTAAAGCTGGCCTGGCTAGTCGATGCAGACCACGACCGCTTATGGGTATACAGGGCGGATGGTTCCGTTGAACTCGTTAGTCCACTAGATCGTGTGATTGGTGGTGAGGACGTAATGCCGGGCTTCGAGTTCAATCTGAAGTGGTTTAAGAAGTAACTTCTTTCACATCTTTTTGAGCCTTTGGTGGTTTCGTTTGCTCTAGTCGCCATGGACATGCAAAGCAAGCAGCTCAAAGAATTAGAACATTTACGCAAACTCGTAGAATTGGAACGCCAGGAAGAGCGCAAGCTTTTCTTGGAGGTCATCCAGAAGCTACCGCTGCGCAAAAGGGTTCAGAAAGGCTGGAGCTGGTACCCGCTGCAAATGGTCAAGAAGGGCTACACCATAGGCGAGCGTCCATTCGTCATACTAGAGCGCAGTGGAGAAGAGGAGCATCGTTTCAGGGCGGGCATGTCTGTAGACCTGTTTACCGAGCAGGCGCATGTCAGCCGATCGCGTAAATCAGGCGTCATCAAATATGTAAAGAGTAGCCGCATCAAGGTCATTTTGGGCGGTAGCGATCATCCCAACTGGCTAAACGGTGGCCAACTAGGTATAGACTTGATGTTTGACGAGCGGACCTACAGAGAAATGGACCGCGCCTTGGAAAAAGTGATGAAAGCCGACGATAATCGATTGGCTGAGTTACGGGATATCCTTATGGGCGGTCGCAAGGCGCAGTTCACCTCAGCAGTAAAGCCACAGACGGCGCCTGAAATGACTAGGCTGAATGAAGTCCAGGGACAAGCGCTGAGCAATATTCTGGCCGCCAAAGACCTGGCCATTGTGCATGGCCCTCCCGGAACGGGCAAAACCACTACGCTGGTAGCCGCCATACAAGAGTTGATATTGCGAGAGGACCAACTGCTGGTCGCCACACCCAGCAATGCTGCGGCCGATCTCATTTGCATCAGGCTGGCAGAGAAGAACATTCCGCTGGTCCGTGTAGGCAATCTGTCACGAGTAGACGACGAGGTCATGCGTCACACCCTGGAAGCGCAACTGGCTGCCCAGCCCGACAACAAACAAATCAAAAAGCTCAGACGCGAAGCGGCCGATCTACGCCGCAAAGCACAAAAGCAACGAGGGCGAGAAAAAGGATTGCTCTACCGCGACGCCGGCCAGTTATCGAACTGGGCCAATCAGTTAGAAGACCGACTACTCGATTATGTCATCGCCTCGGCCAGAGTGGTCGTAACAACGCTTGTAGGTGCGGCGGCCAATGTACTCGAAGGCTATCAGTTTAGCACCTGTCTTATAGACGAGGCCGCACAAGCTCTGGAGCCCGCTTGCTGGATCCCCATCAGTAAGAGCGAGCGCGTTATCCTGGCTGGCGATCCTTTTCAACTGCCGCCCACGGTCAAATCGCGCAAAGCAGAGCAAGGTGGATTGGCGACCACCCTACTGGAAAAGTGCATAGAGAGACATCCTGCCGCTACTTGTATGCTGGAAGTCCAGTACCGCATGAACGAAAAGATAATGGGCTTCAGCAACCAGCACTTTTATGAAGGCAAGCTAAAGGCCGATGTATCAGTAGCCAGGCAAACCCTGCCCAACTACGAGCTATCGGAGTCGATCACCTATATTGATACAGCTGGTACTGGATTCGAAGAAAAGATCAACAATCGCTTTCAGAGCCGCTACAATGAGAACGAGCTACAGTTGGTCATCGAGCATTTGATCGAGCTCATCGGCAGTACACCACCAGAATTTTCTCTACCATCTATTGCGCTGATTAGCCCCTATAGAGAACAAGTTGTGCGCGCCCGAGAACTTTTTGATTCCGAGGAACGCTTCAAAGATATCGATCTGACCATAGATACCATAGACGGCTTTCAAGGTCAGGAAAGGGATCTGGTCTACCTGAGCCTGGTCCGCTCCAACGACAAGGGAGAGATCGGTTTCCTGAAGGATTACAGGCGTATCAATGTAGCCATGACCCGCGCCCGAAAGCAACTCGTCATTATAGGCGATAGCGCCACCATTGGCGCAGATCCCTTCTACACTAAGATGCTGAAGTACATAGAAGACGAGGGTAGCTACGTAAGTGGGTTTGTTTATATACGGGTGGTGTAGAAAAAATCTCCCCACTAATGTAACAACTAAACTACCTTTATAATAAACACACAGAAAAGGCTACCTGCAATATGCACAACTGGCCATCTCTATCAAAAACTTCAACTC
>JBCDFE010000177.1:0-9989 GCA_039178745.1 Bacteroidota bacterium
CAACCTGAAAAGAACCGTTTGTCCGCCAAGGGCAACTTCAGTTCCATCAGCTAGCCAGCCTCTGATGTTTTTAAATGTTATTTCCGAGAAATCAGGCACATCACCTAGTAGTGAATTCGCTCTCTGGAAATAAAATCGCTGCAAGCTGAACCGCTCATTGAGTTCGAATGCGCCATTAAAATTATATCTCGAAATATCAAATGTCGAATCCGAGCTTCTTCGACTCATCCAACCTATGTTTTCGTTGGCAACTCCAAAGTTGTCAGAACCGGAGGGAGACGTTTCAAAATACTCGAAAAAATCAGGATCGTATTCCAACTCTAAGGCTATACCAACGAGATCTTCAAAGGGGCTATATAGACTTACCTGCCCGATAATTATACCATGGGAAATTTCCTCATCGAAAGTCGATCCATTTGGTTTGGTGAACTTCACGTCTAGCCCCTCTAAAAAAGTCTGATTTAAGGACGGATCATAATCTGGCCGGACAAATCCATAGTAATCATTGATTATGTTCAGATCTGTACCACTTACCTCTCCATCATTATCCGCATCCAGGTGTTTTAAATCTGGCTGCTCGATAAAAATCTGATTATCACCCCAGCTTTCTGCTGGTAGAGGCGCCCACATTACAGGCAAATCCCGGATAGGTCCTGTTTCCTCATAGCCAAATCCGAGTGCAATGAGATCGACACAATTGGCAATACCATCGTTATTTAAGTCTCCTGGCCATACGCAGTCATCGATACAATTCAAAGGAGTACAGGAGACACTAAAACCATTATCGTATAAGTTTTGCAACTGATCCAGTCCCTCGTACATGGCTTGCACGTTTTCCAGGTTATTATTCCCCGGCTCCCTGTAGTAGGTATTGGCTATATCGATAACCAGCATATCTTCCGCCTGCCAATTGCCCACCTCTATAGCACCTAAGCCAAACCAAGTCTCCAGCTCAGAGAAACCAACACCCTCCATACTCCACTCGTCAGGATTATTGGGGTTGCCATGAAAGTGAAATACCGTTTCCTCTCCAGAATCTTCCATATCCCCAAGTCCAATATTCGTTATCGAGCTACCATCAGCTAGTAAGCCATGTAGATTATTGAAGATTTCCTGCTTGTTATCTGCTCGAAGTAGCTCTGACGGCAAGATTTCATTGTAGTTCAACTGCGCGACAAAAGAACTCATTGGCTGATTGAGGAAGGTCACCGCCTGGACGGGCGGGTTTTCACCAAAATATCTATCGTCATTGCCACCACATACTTCGCCATCGATATTTCCATTGTTGTACACGAAATAACTATTTCTGGAAGAATCGCAGCCTACATAATTGTCTACGCTACAGCCAAGTTGAAAATGACTCCAAAGTCCAAATCGAAACGCTGTCAACTCGGTATCTCCTCTATGGAAAATCTCATATCTATTAAAAGCTGTCGTATTCAACAACTCCAAATCCGTGCAAAAATAAGTCCATTGGGTATGGTGAATTTCAGCGCTAATTGATGCATCCAGCGAAATATTGGGATTGGTGAGTAATGTATTATGCACCTCCCAAGTTATGTGCTGTGGAATGGATTCTTCGTGTGGTTCTACCGGGTACTCACCATCGAGTGGCTCATAAATCCCGTCTCCGTCCAGATCTTTGAATGGGGCTAAATGATTTATGGTCGGTAGCTCTAAGCCATAGATGTCAAAAAAATGAGTGTTGCCGAATCCCGGCCAACCCAAAATATCCTCAATCGGTGTATCGATCTGCCCATTATCTGCAAAATCTGAGATATGGGCTTCTATTTGCGCTCTTCTGGCCTCCCATACCCGATTGAAGTCATCTAAGCAGTCGGTATAAAGTTTCCCATTCGCATTGAGTGGCCCTATAGAGAATGCAGGGCTGAAAGGAGAATAAGTGTTAAAAGACGTTCGAATATTACCATCTGTATCAATACCAGTCATCCATGGGCTTTGCACTAAAATGGTCGGTTTATCTCCTTCTGGAGTTTCTACAGCGTATCCATTCCTATTACTGCTAGAATAATTGGTTGGCTCAGGTCCTATGGGTGCAGAAATATAATTGCCGTCCAAGAAAATAGGACTCGCCCGGGTAAAAACGATACAATCAACGTCCTGAGCATCAGCTAAACCAAAGTAACAGATAGCCAACAGCATAACAGCTGTAAGTCTGTTTATCGTTATCATTTGAAGTGTGTTAAAATAGTCTACTAAAACATGAGCACGGCTTTTGTGCATTTGTACAAAAGCCGTGCAATCCATACTCTACTCTATTCCATTTTAGAGAAACTCCTGTAAATACTTTCAGAACCTATGGTTAGTCTAAGGCGATAAATACCTGCTGGCAAGTGACTCACATCCATAGGGGTTTGAGGAGTTCTATTTGTTGTTAAGACACGGCCCAAATTGTCGATTACTTCGATTTGATCGAGCGCTCTTTCCAAAGAGCTTACGTTGAGCGTTTCTCTAACTGGGTTAGGATAGACATTAACCGCATTAGCCCAAGCGGGCTCGTTAAGACCAGACGGCTGCTCTAAATTCAGGACAGTACCCTGTGAACCGAGACCGACTTCCGTACCATCAGAAAGCCAACCCCTGATATTTTTGAATTGTACGGCTGTGCTGAAACTCGGAGGGTCTTCCACTGTAATGAAGCGCAACCCACTAACTAATTCATACGATTCTCCCTGTTCGATTTCGGGATCTTCCACATAAACTGCGGCTTCAAATTTGCTGTCACTAGCCGCTCTTATGTATTTCAATGAAGAGGGATCAGACAGATCTTCTTCTCCTATTGAGAAAAATGCGAAATATTCAGGATCGTACTCTAATTCAAAGGTTACTGCTCTCAAATCGGAAAATGGGCTAACAACTCTTATATCTCCAACACGAAGTGTTGACAGCGGAATTGTTTCAAAAGGATCACCATTAGTTCTGGTGAGAAGCACTTCGTTCCCAGGAGTGGTAAAGTCTTGTGGCTCATAATCCGGTCTGGTTAGGTTGTAGAAAGTGAGCGTTTGCCCAAAATCTTCTACGTCTACTAGGCCATCATCATTTCCATCTAGATGTTTTAGGTCTGGCGCATCTTCAAAGACCTGTTGTCCATCCCAGCTATCTCCCGGCGTAGGTACCCAAAAGATGGGTTGATCACGCACTGGGCCAGTTTCACTGAATCCAAAGCCGAGGGCTATCAGATCTACATAATTGGCAATACCGTCATTGTTTAGATCACCTGGCCAGACACAATCATCAGTGCATACCAAAGGAGAGCACATAAACTCAAAACCATTATCATAGAGCGCCTGAATTTCGTCTACTTCCTGATAGAGCAATTCTACATTATCGAGAAAGTCGTTGCCAGCCTCGTCGTGGAAGGCATAAGCAATATCCAATGTAACTCGATCACCTGGCAACAAATCACCAAAATCAACTACAGCTAAGGTACTTATATCGAGTGGTCCAATATTTGCACTAGCCATGGACCATTCCTCTGTATTGTTTGGGTTTCCAGGCCAGTGAAAAAGGGTTTCTTCCCCCATATCTTCGTTGTTACCTAGACCTACATTAGTTATTGGCGTACCATCGGTCAACAATCCATTTAGCCTGTTCCAAACTTGTGTTGCTGTGGTTGGACCGGTCAGTTCAACTGGAGGATCAAGTATAGCACTAAAAATACCGGAAAATGAAGATAGATCCTGATTCAAAATGATGACCGACTGAGTCGGTGGATTTTGGCCAAATCCGGGCACTTCTTGCTCACAAATTAAATTGTCGTCATTGTCTCGATTGTAGGTAAAATAAGTATTTCTTTCAGGATTACAACCGATATAATCATCCGTGAAACAACCGAGATCAAAATCCGTCCAGAGACCCATTTTGAAACCCAGTAATTCAGCAGCAGGATCCTTATAAAAAAGATCATATCGAGCAAATACTGCTGTATTGAAAATCTCATTGTCCGTGCAATAGAATGACCATTGGGTCTGGTTGATTTGTACAGGAATCCCCTGATCGGACCCTGCTGATGTTGGGTTAAGCCCATGATAAACCTCCCAGCTTATATGTTCTGCAATAGTCCGACTAAAGGGTTCAACCGGATATTCACCATCCAGAGGCTCGTAGATGCCATCCTCATCCAAGTCCATGAATGGAGCTAAATCCTGATCGGGCAATTCAAAACCATAAATGGACGAAAAATTGGCATTGCCTCTTCCCGGCCAGCCGACGACACGATCAACAGGGTTATCGATCTGGCCATTGTCTGCATAGTCTGCGAGGTGAAATTCAACTTCAGCTCTGCGTACGTCCCATATTCGATTGTAGTCTCCGCAGCTTTCTGCAAGGGGAATACCATCAGCATTCAATGGTCCCTGAATGATCAACTCGTCTTCAAGGCCCGACACTCCGTAATCAGGGTCACGAACCAATATATTTCCGGCTGCATCTGTTCCACCTAGCCATATATTCTGAGCAAATATGGTCGAAACATCCCTACCATCTACATCAATAGTATAGGGTATAGATAGGTCATCGATATTTAAAAAGTTTCTCGGTCCTGGTGTGACAGGAGCAGAAACTAAGTTCCCATTAAGTGTAACCGTCTGTCCGCTTGGATTTTCTACACAATCCAAAACTTGCGACTCAATGGAATGCGGCAATAAAAAAAGGCAAATAATAGAGGTGTATAAAAGTCTCATATGCATTGGGTTTTTACCTAAATTAGGTGGTATACCCTACCAATTGCAAATGATATTTTCCAAGCCTTAGATATTTGTACAGCAGCAGACCAAACCTTAGTCCTTAACACAATTTAGGTCTGATATATGACCAAAATCAGAACGGGCCTGACGACATGCGCCAAGCCCGTTTCTCAATTTTCAATTAATTATTCACTACAACGCAACAACCACTGCTGTTAAATCATGGGCTGCTTTCAATTGATCGGCCGCTAACTGAGCTGTAGAACCAGAATCATAATTTCCCAAAACAACCCGGTTAATCACATTACTACCGCTATTTCCCTCCAATACACGTACGTCTGAAAAGCCTCGATCACGCAAGCTTTCTGCCATGCGATCTGCATTGATTCGGGTGCTATAGGCGCCTATTTGAACAGCGTAGGTTGAGCTGGCTGAAGCCGTAGTGGGAGGTAGAACCGTCCTGTTGGTCAGCTGGCCGGTTGTGGTCGGATTGGTGGTGTAGTACACAGGAGCTGGCTCATTAGACTGATTGGTGGCTGGCGTTCGCGCGCGTAAGCTCACGGAATTTGGACTCAACTCTCGATTGCTCAATGGGTTCTCCGTAGCTGTAGGGGCCGATGGTGCCCTAGGTGGACTCAGGACTGCTGTATTTTGTTGAGTAGTAGCTTGTGGGCGAATTACAGCATTAGTGGGAGCTGCAGGAGGCGGACTACTATAGGTTGAAGGCACAGGGACCGTTGTTCTAGTCGTACTAGGCTGGATGGTACCCATATTCTGTTGCGTATTAGCTTGTGATCCCTGGGTGATTGGAATAGTATAGGTATTGGGAGCTACTACATTATTATTTTGAGCATAAGGATTGGAAGATGTCGAAGTAGAGTTGGCAACAGGCGTAGCTGACATATTGCGGTAACTAGCCGGCTGGTAGGCGTATGGATCTTCTACAGGAGAAGGAGCTCCCGACCTGCGTAAGTCCTCTTCCCAAGCCATCGGTTCATCTACTTCCACACTGCGTACAGCAACGCGATTGGAATACGTAGCTGGTGCAGGCGGATTTACCGTCTGATTAGTAGCTACTCTGGTGTTGCCTTGAGTGCTATTAGAGTTAGGATTCCAATTGCTAAAGCCCACTTTTTCGATTCGAACTCGTGAGCGGCCAGTCTGATCCAGACCGATAGCATCTGCTGCTTGCTTACTCAATACCACTACGCAACCCGCACATAAGCCTCCCCTGTCATTGACTCTGACGTTGACTGATGCACTATTGTCCAAACGAGTGACTTTCAAAATTGTACCCAAGGGTAGATTGGCATGAGAAGCCGTCAATTGATTGGGTCTATATACTTCGCCATAGGCCGTTGGCTGACCCGCCAAATAGGCCGCATAATAGGTCGCAAAACCCGTTTCGGGTCCACTGTAGTCAACTTGCTGCTCTTGACGCCCGTTGTCTCCTGGCTCAAACCAGGTAACGGTCTGGGCATTTAGGGCATAAGTAAGGGTAAAAAGTGTGCAGACTAGCAGTCGTATTTTCATGGTAGCTGTGTGTTCACAGAGCAAAATTGCCCTGTCGTCCAGTCATTTATCTATTGCACAACAACATATAATGACTATTTATAAGACGTAAATAAACCGTTTAAGTCAGTCATTTAGTTCTTTTTGACCCTATTTTTCGTGATAAAAGGCAAATTTTAACACAATTTTGGGCTTTAAAGTGTTAGACTTTTCTGAAAATTTTGGAGAATGGAACAAACAAGCGTGTCGTATAGATTTCTTCCCAGGGCTGATTACCAGCAGACATGGGATCTACAGACCAGCATACATCAAGCGCTGGTGAACAAAAAGCGCGCGCGCAGAAAAGCGGAGAAAGCAGAAGCTGAAATCGACACCTCTCCCCAGGCGCATCAACTCCTTTTCGTAGAGCACGCGCCCGTATATACCCTCGGCAAGAGTGGGTCCATGGACCACCTGCTTTTGAATGAGCAACAGCTCGAAGCGGGCGGCTTTCAATTTTACAAAATCAATAGGGGCGGCGACATCACTTATCACGGCCCTGGGCAGTTGGTGGCCTACCCGATCTTGGATCTGGACGAATTTTTTACCGACGTACATAGATACGTTCGCTCACTGGAGGAAATCGTCATACAAATGTTGGCCCACTTCGGCCTGCCAGAAGCCTATCGGGAGAAAGGATATACAGGCGTCTGGCTACCCGCTACTGGCCAGCTGCCCAAACGCAAGATTTGCGCCATCGGCGTGCACCTCAGCAGGTGGGTCACTATGCATGGATTGGCTTTAAATGTCCATCCAGATCTTCAGCACTTCGACCATATCATACCCTGTGGGATTCAGGAAGCGGATCGCTCGGTCACTTCTATGGCCAAAGAACTGAGCAGACCCATCGATCTGCAAGAGGTCATACCCGTTTTGAAAGAAAAATTTGAAGAAGTATTCGACTGTGCGCTAAAAAACTATGCGCCGACACCCACCAAAGTTACCCAAAACAGCATCTAGAGATTGATTACTTCAATACTGAAGTACCTACAAATCCCAGACAACGATCCCCATTTGAACGAAGCAGACCTCATACAAGCTTGTCGCAAAGGAAATCGCTTCGCTCAAAGGGAACTCTACAATCGCTTTGCGCCCAAAATGTTGGGTGCCATCCAAAGGTATATCGGCAGAATAGACGAAGCCGAAGATGTGCTGGTAGAAGGCTTTTTCAAAGTCTTCGACAAGCTCGACAGTTTTCAGGAACAGGGCAGTTTCGAGGGTTGGGTCAGGCGCATTATGATCAATGAAGCGCTGATGAAACTGCGCAAAAAGCACGCCCTCAAACAAGCTACCGAACTGGACAACATCAACCCGAATCACTTCAGTCAGCAGGCAGTTATTGATCATCAGCTGGCCACTCAAGACATTATGAAGCTGTTGGACCAACTGCCCACTGGCTACCGAACGGTTTTTAATCTCTACGTGATCGAAGGCTACAAACACCGCGAAATTGCCGAATTACTCGGTATCAGTATCAATACCAGCAAATCGCAGTTGATCGTAGCCAAGAAGCGGCTGAGAGAAGCTCTGGAAAGCATCAATTACCCCATCTAAAACAACATTTCAATACGCAATGCCATGTCTAAGCCAGATTCTTTAGAAACGCTTTTCCAAAAACATGCCGAAGAGCATCTTATCGACCCATCGGCCAGTAGCTGGGACCGGATAGAACAGCGCCTGCATAGACCAAAGCCACGAATGGTATGGGCCAGGCGCCTGGCCGCGGCTGTATTGTTGACACTTGTAGGATTAGCGGCATTCTATACGACCCGCACAGAGGCCAATACCCTGGCACAAGCACCAGAGACCATAGAGCTTCTACCAAACTCGCTCAAAAATCAAAGTACTATTTCGAAATCTGTTCCCAACTATCAAGTCATTGACGAAGGCACCAATGAGCGAGATCTCGTAGTTAGAAATACCAGACAACCTCAGCTCATGGTATCTCCTTCCTATCGAGTGGAAAGTTAGTGGGCTAGTATTTGAGCATCATCTTTTTGTGGGGAATTCCGTCTTCCAGATATTCTTCGCCCTCGGCAACAAATCCCAATTTACTGTAAAAATCCAGCAAATAACACTGCGCGCTAATGGCGATTCCCTCACCTCCGAATTTAGATTTACATTCTTGAATGGCTCGCTTGACTAAAGCCGTCCCCAAATTCAAGCCCCTGGATGACTTAGACACGATAATTCGACCGATGCTAGGATAATCTTCATAAGTAGTCCCCTTAGGAAGCACTCTGGCATAGGCGACCAGCTCATTGGCCTCCCCAAAACCACAGAGGTGTATGGCAGAACCATCTTGGCCATCTGCATCTTGGTACACACAATCCTGCTCGACTACGAAAACCTCGTTTCGCAATTGAATAATGGCATACAGTAAGTGGGCGGAAAGTTGGTCAAATCTATATTTTGACCAGCGCATAGCAAGGGTCTCGGACATGTGATAACGTCTCTTCTTTTAAAAGTAACTGGGATGTGTAACCTCTTCAAGCGCTGATGCAAACATAAGGTATTTTATCCGCTAAACACGAAACAAAAAAATTCAATTTACTCGTTAAAACTGATAACACTCATTGTATCGACTACCTCTGCTTCTTCGCCTTTTCGACCTTCTGTCTCTATCGCTCCTCTTTTTGAAAGCATGCAAGCGAAAACCAACGTAAAAGTCGCCAGCAGCAGCGCGCCCTTTGGATAATATAGTTCCAAAGATGCGATCAGTTCCGAAATATAGCGGACCTGCCCGAAGGTATAGCCCCAGGTTAAATTCCCTAAACTCGTGAAAACTCATACTCACGCTGCCGCCGTACCACCATTTACTGAACCGGGCATTGGCCGTCACACCCTGGCTCGCCCTCAGCGCATTGGGACCCAGTGGCGTATTCAGCATGAGCCTGCCATCAAAACCAACGGCCTCATCCACTTGGTAAGAAATAGTCAGTGCCGTTCGCATGGGTAGTCCCAGGGCAAAGTCATTTCCTTCCAGACTTCCGCGTGTGGCCCCATCTTGATTAATGTCTCTATTTAATTGCTCTATAGCAGTGGGTAATGCTTCTAGTCCGTCTTGCTCAAACTCATAGTTTTCTCCATCGATTACCCGATTGGGCTGTGCGGCAAAGCGATGTATCTCACTCGTTTCGTCAAACCGAATACCACCTATATCGAGTACAGCCAGACCGAAGGTCAATTGCGGTATATCGTTGGGTCCTATCAGGTCACCTGTTCCGTAGGTAACACCCAGGTCTACTCCGCGCATGACGCACGAATCCAATGCCTCCCGGGGCGAACAGCCCACGCTGGCCCGGCATCAACAGTCCGTGCGGTTCGACCAGCTCGACTACACCTACCCCGGCACGAAGTCGCCCGCGCTTGAAGGCATCGATCTCGATATCCCATTTGGGCAGGTGGTCGCGATCGTCGGCGGCAACGGCTCGGGTAAGTCCACGCTCGTCGCGGCGCTGACCCGTTTGGTCGCACCGGACGCCGGCCGGGTCCTAATTGACGGCCAAGACATCAACACGCACGACCTGCGCTCGGTCCGTGCGCAGATGGCGATGGTTACTCAGAAAACCAAGCTTTTCAAGGGCACCATCGCGGAGAACATCGCCTATGGCCGGGCCTGGGCACGGCGCGAAGACGTCGCCGCCGCCGCCAAGGCCGCGACCGCCGACCTCTTCATCGACGAGATGCCCGGCGGCTACGACACACCTATCGGCGAGGGTGGTGAGGGCG
>JBCDFE010000178.1:0-9835 GCA_039178745.1 Bacteroidota bacterium
CGGCCTTTCGGTAAATATCGACGAGTGGCCTGAACCGATGCGTTTGCCCCCCAATGATGGCGACCATAAGGGGAAGTCCCAGCTCGCCCGCCCGCGCAAAAGATGCCGGAGTACCACCCACACCTCTCCAAATTGGAATTTTGCGCTGATAGGGTCTGGGGTAAATACCTTGCTCGCGCAAGGGTGCCCGAAACTGACCCGACCAGGTGAGGGTTTCCTGCTCTCTGATTTTGAGCAGCAACTCCAGTTTTTCTTCGAATAGCTGCTCATAGTCTTGGAGCGAATAGCCAAAAAGGGGAAAGGCATCGGTAAACGATCCTCTGCCAGCAACCATTCCCGCACGTCCCTTCGACAGCAAATCCAGCGTAGCCAGTTGTTGGAATACGCGAGCCGGGTCAGCAGCGCTGAGTACCGTAACTGCACTGCGCAACTTGATGTTTTTTGTTCGAGCTGCGGCGGCGGCCATAATTAAGTATGGCGCTTCATCTAAAAATTCTTTCCGGTGATGTTCCCCAATGCCGAATACATCTATCCCAACTCGATCGGCTACTTCTATGCGCTGCATCAGCTCTTCCAGCATCTGGGCATTATCTTCAGCTTTTGAGGTGGGTGAGGCTGCGGCGAAACTGTCTATTCCTATTTCCATATCGGGGGTTGTGAGAAGAGAACACCTTATGGGTGTAATAGGGTTCTATGTGGAATTCTTGGCTGTAAGTGGGTTAAAAAGGGTAGTTACAGCCAGAATGAGCTAGTATTTTGGCTGTAAGTGTATTTTTGAGTGTACTTACAGCCAAAATGTCTTCTACTCCTCCACATCGCCTTCTAACTGCCATCATGTTTACCGACATCATTGGCTACACGGCTCTGATGCAAGCCGATGAGCAGAAGGCAGCTGCTCAGCGGGCGCTTCATCGCAGCGTTTTTGAGGAGCTGCATATAAAGCACCATGGCGAAATCTTACAATATTTTGGAGATGGTACCCTCAGCATATTTAAGAGTGGGGTAGAAGCCGTGGCATGTGCCACTGAAATCCAGCAAAAGCTAAATACCACTGATGGGATTCCCCTTCGAATCGGGTTGCACATGGGCGATATCGTATTTGACGGAACGGAGATATACGGCGATGGCGTCAATGTGGCATCGCGAATAGAAAGTATGGGCGTAGCAGGCGCTGTTTTGATTTCAGGTAAGCTCAATGGCGAGCTAGATAATCAGCAGGCTATAACCACGACTTCACTCGGTTTCTTCAAACTGAAGAATGTTTCAAATCCGCTGGAAATATTTGCGGTTACGGTCGCAGGACTAAGCATACCTCACCGACATGAATTGGGCGGTAAACGAGCAGTCGACCAGTATGCCATTGCCGTTTTACCCTTCGTGAATCGGAGTCCCAGCCAAGAAGCAGAGTATTTGTGTGATGGTATGACGGAGGAAGTTATCAATGCTTTGTCTACGATAAAGCCTCTGAAGGTTACCTCACGCACTTCTTCTTTCTTTTATAAGGGCAAGAATCTGCCCTTGCCTCAGATCGGGCGAGACTTGCAGGTCAATTATATCCTTGAAGGTAGCATCCGGATCGGATCGGATAAGATTCGCACTTCGGCTACTTTAGTCGATGCGAAAGCCGACATTCCTCTTTGGTCGGAAACCCTAACGCGAAGTCAGGATGATATTTTTGCACTACAAGACGAAATAAGTCTGCTCGTAGCCAACAAATTACGCGAACATCTTGGCCACTTTGACATTGCTGATCAATTGGTGCCCAATCTGCCGGTAGAGGTGGACCATTATAATCAGTATCTCAAAGCTAGATTCCTCATTCTCAAAATGAGTCAGGCCGATATCGAAACAGGATTGGACATCCTAGGATCGGTTATCGAAGCGCAACCGGATTTCCCCTTGGCTTATTTAGGCATGCACTTAGGATATGCCTTGCTCGGTACCCTGGGTATGATGCCCGTGTTCGAAGCTTTTGGAAAAGCCAAGCCATTCTTGGATAAAGCTATTGAAATCGATAATCAGCTGCCCGAAGTCCAGCTCAACCTATCGTATAGAAGCTTCCTGGAAGAGTGGGATTTGCCCCAGACCTATAAGCACCTGAATCGGTCATTTGAGCTCAGACCAACGGTAGAATACTATCAGTCGATGGCTTCTGTCTTGGTAACCGAGGGCAAGCTGCAGGCCGCCCATAATTATATAGATACCGCTCTGCAAATCGATCCTTTTTCGGATATAAACCACCATCTTAAGGGGTTTCTATTCTTTGTGCAGGAGCAGTACGAGCAAGCTATTCTCAAGTATGAGAAAAGCCTATCCTTGAAGTCAGACTCCTTACTGTCGCTGGAAGAGTTAGGGCAGGCGTATTTGCTGATGGGTAAGACGCAAGAGGCGCTCGACTTCTTCGAAGGCCTTCAGCTACCAGGCGACGACCTATTAAAACTAGGTGGCCTAACTATGGTGCAGGCTGTTATTGCGCCCGATGAGGCAAGAGCAGGTCTTCGAATCATTGAGCAAGAACTGGAAGGGCCGCAATTGGATCGAGCCTTGAACACACTACTTAAATGCCGGACTCTGCTGGGAGATACCGAAAAAGCACTCGAGTTACTGGAGCGCGGTATCCAAATGAGGTTGCCCATGATGGTGTACACCCAGATCAACCCCATACTCAAGCCCCTGAGGTCATTGGATCGATTTCAAAAACTCAGCCAGCAGATATTCGGAAACTATCCACTCCAGGAGTTACCGAAGCGGAAGTATAAAAAGTCGCTGTTTAGTCAAGACGAATTGGTTGCTAAAAAACGAAAGCTAAGTCAGTTGATGGAACAAGAGGAACCCTATCTCGATCCGGAATTGAGCCTTCGAAAACTGGCCGACCAGGTGGACATGCCGCATAATCAATTATCGCAACTGCTCAATGAGGGATTTGAGCAAAACTTCTCGGAGTTTGTCAATGGCTACCGATTGGCCGCATTCAAGTCGAAAGTAGCCGATCCTGCCTTTGGCCATATAACCCTATTGGGCCTGGCCTATGACTGCGGTTTTAACTCTAAAACGGTTTTTAATACTTATTTTAAGCGGGTAATGGGTAAAACGCCGGCCAAGTATCGTAAGGAAATTTTGGATCAATAAGTTCTGATTTCTAAATCCGAACGATTGCCCTTTTGAAAGGCTGCTCTTTTGTGGTGTAACAAAACCACAACGACATGACAAGAAAGAGCATGCAAGCCGCTGTACTTACTCGATATGGTGCACCGGAAAACATCGAAATTACCAGGATCGCCATACCCGCACCCAAACCCAATGAGGTGCTGGTCAAAGTATCTGCTACGCCGGTCACGACGGCCGACACAATGATGAGACAAGCCATTCCACCCATATCCAGATTGTTTCTGGGGTGGTCAAGACCACGAAACAACATTATGGGCACTGGCTTCGCAGGTGAAGTAGTCTCCTTGGGGGCAGAAGTGAGCAAGTTCGAGCTCGGCGATCGCGTATTTGGGGAAAGTGGGACTGGATTCTCCGCCAATGCCCAGTACGTATGCGTAGATGAAAAGGGAGTCATCGAATTGGCACCAAATACACTCTCAGACGAGGAGGCCGCTACAATTGGCGACGGCCCAATGACTTCCTACCATTTCCTAAAGACACTAGCTCAAGTGCAGCCTGGACAGAAAGTCCTCATTATAGGTGCATCCGGGAGCTTGGGCACAGCTGGGGTTCAAATTGCCAAATCACTCGGTGCTGAGGTTGCTGGAATATGCAGTGGCCGCAATGCCAACCTAGTCAGGTCTTTGGGTGCTGATTCAGTGATCGATTACACCACAACGGACTTCAGAACAAAAGGAAAGCAATACGATGTCATTTACGATACACTGGGCATTTCATCCTTCAAACAATGTAAGCAGTCATTGACCGACCAGGGTATTTACATGTCTCCAAGGTTAGGGTTTGCCTTGCTTGTGGACCTATTGGTCTCTCGCTTATTTTCTGGCAAAAAGGCCAAGTTCGACGCTACTGGCTTACTTCCTGCGAAAACACTCAGAGGTTATTTGGCGGAGATCGTTGACTTGGTTGAAGCTGGCCGGCTAAAGGTGGTTATCGACAAACGATATCCACTAGAAGAGGCCGTTGCTGCTCACCGATATGTAGACAGTGGCCGCAAACGGGGAAATGTGGTGTTGTTAGCGCATTGATTTTGGACTTCCGCAGGTGGAATACTTTCGCGTAAGCGGAGTCGAAGCATAGCGGAAACCTTCGCCTAGTGGGGCTGAAACTTACAGATGTTCGGGAAGCAGTAAGCTCCCCCAAAGAGAAATCGAATTGCCAAAAACCTAAACTATTCACCCCATCAACCGCCCAATCTTCTCCCTAACCGTCCCGCGCTCGCCCAGACGTATGATGCGGGTCGCCAGTTGAAGAATCCAGCTTTTTTCGGCCGTGATGTGATCAGCCTGCACGGCTACTTTTTGGTCGCGTGAGGCGATCATAGTGGGCCAGTTAGATTTTGGTACGGCGTGTAGCTGCTCGGCAAACCGCCAGGCATCGTTTCGGGCCAGCTCCATACCGAAGTCGACGATCACATCATCGATGGTGCCGGTTTTGCGCAGGACCCAACTCAAGCGTGGCCAGATGGCGACCAGGTTTTCTTGGACCTCGGTGACCAGTGAAGCCAGTATCTCGTTGATGCGCTCGAAGTCCTCTCGTAATTCCACCATCGACTTTCCACGCTGTGTTTCTGCTGCGGCAATGCCCAGGTCGAGTGCTATATGCGCATTGATGCCCACCATGAGATGCTGCAAAACAATGGGCCAGTATTGATCGGCTAGGTCGAAGGCTTTTAGCCATACGTGTGTACAAGGCGTACCATCTTTGAATGCATCGTAAGCATCGATATAGCGCTTGGCAAAGATGACGTCGAGTCGCTCCATACGTTGGCCGTCAGCGAAGAAACCAGCTTCGATGCCTTCTTTTACCTTGACCGTTACCCGGCGATATAAGACGGGGAAGTAACCGAGTGCGTCATTGTTGGCCAAGTTCTCGGCGATGATCTCGTCGAGGCGGGCAATGACATCATCTATGATGGTGATCGGAGCAGGCATTGGGTGAAATTAGCTACCTCATCATCTCCAAAGCAATTCCTCTGGCTCCAGGCTCGAAAAAGGCCCTGACCGGTACGGTAAAATCCTCTAAGATCTTCGAGCTGATTTGGTCGTTGCAATTTAGCTCTGCGACACGCATAAGTTTGTTTTCCCCTTTAGCGTTTGTTTGGCCCACAAACTGATCTACACGTTTTTCTACTGGGTCTACGATCCAGTATTCGCCAACGCCTGCCTCCTCATAAGAACTGAACTTGATGCCTCGATCTCGGCCAGCGGTGCTTTTAGAGGTAACTTCTACCACCAAGTCCGGGGCTGGATAAAATAGCATGTCGTCGTTGAAGGAATCTGATACTTCTTTTCGCCAAAAACAAATGTCTGGCTCAAAATCGTTTCGCTCAAGCTCGACTAAGGCTTTTTCGATAGCTACTTCTCCTAGGCTTCTTTCAGTGACGAAAGTGTCTAATAGATAGTTGATTAGTCTCACCGCCTGATTATGCCTTCTCTTGGCTGGCGAATGCGTTATAATCTCACCATTGATGAATTCGGCTTTGATATCGGGCTTGAGCCACTCGCGAAATTTCTGCCGATCAGCTTGCTCTTTCTTTAGAACTGCTCGTATCTCTTCCAATACCCGTTCCGGGTTGGGATGGTCCAGTATGTCATCAATTAGGTCCATGTCTTTGAGCTTGATCAAGCAGCGAATATTGAACTCATCTAAACTTTTGTAATCCGTCTGTGCGTAAAACTAAGTAGAACCTGGACTTCGCCGTTTTTCTCGTCCGTAGCTAAGGCTACGCACTCGAAAAGGCGGCTCGCCAGAACCCACTTGGCTTTACGCTCGCCAGAAAGAAATAAGTATAGATGAGTTCATTTTACTAACGGCAGAGCGTGTATTATGGTTACACTAAGATACGACTAAGTATAGACACTAGGCGCACGCTTTGTAATTTGCCAGGTGCATCCTATGGTGAACTGATGGGAGCCGAGAAATAAAGATAAAGGTATACCCAACGTTTCACGCTTAGGCTACGTCTATAAGAGCGTAACCTCAAAAAACCACTCATCTCATGCGTTTATTTTTCTTCTTTCCTGTCCTGAGCATTCTCTTTTTTGGCTGCCCATCAGATGATGATGTAGCTCCCATTGATCCCGCTCCTGATCCCATCTGTGGGGATCTCATTCAGTTGGTCAGTGATCTCCCCGATGCAGCCGACATACCCCAAGGTGTCGAAGCCAGTGTAGATGGGCTTTGTTTGAGTATAACTGTCGGTTTTTCTGGCTGCACGGACGAACTGGCCACCATGGAGTTATACACCACTGGAGATATAGCCGAAAGTTTACCCACTCAGTCATCAGCTGCATTTGTCTTCAATGATTCGAATCCCGGCGAAGATCAGGCATGTCTGGCCTTTTTTACCCGCACTTTCGAATTCGACCTCACGCCCTATTTGGCGGAGTCACTTCCGAGTATTTTGCGGATAGACGGGACGGACATTGAGATTTTGGTGGAGTAGGATAGTGGGCTCGTAATTGTTTTTTTGATATGCCTACTTTACACAGAGAGCCATGTGCATGGATCCAAATAACGGTTCAATTGTGCTGAAATTGGGTATGATAATTATTAATCTTTATCACTTTTCCCGTTGCTGCCCAAGGCTGTAATAACTGATTCAACTGAAGGGTGACCAAGCATGTCTTGCATGTACTCTCGGGTATGATAAAGAATTCGTCTACCTAAAGGAGGCGATATGATATTCATGCCTTTTATGTTTTCATCAAGCTCATGATTGATCAGCGAGTCGTTGAGAGAAACTACGGATGCTAAAGAAAATTTATCATCAACAATTTGACCATCTAAGGCATCGTGCAATGGAGTACTTGTATGGAGTAAATAGGGTAAGTCAATGGTAATGTAATTTGAAACCTCTAGTGCTTGTTGGATGGTGAAGTCTCCGAGTAAAGTGTGATAATAAGCAGGCAAAGCAGATAATCCTCCGCCAGCAGTAGCGCCCAGTATATTGCCAACCTGCTTACGGCTATTGATTAGGTTAACATCCCTGTACGTAAAACCCATGGAGTCTACCAGTTTTTGGTAGTAAGCTGAACTGGAGTTTCTGATATTGATAACCTCGATATCGAATTGATTAAATAGCGTGTCAAATATGGTGGTATCTGGTTCTTCTGCCAGCCCTTGCATATAGCCTAAAGTATGCAAAACGGTCTGCAAACCAGAGTTTTCGTAATAGCCGCCATCAACGTAGTAGCCACTGCCTGATATTCTCGCCGGTGGACTGACAAATGGAAAGCGGTTGGTCAGGAATACAGCATCTGCATAAGTGATGAAATGTGGTGTTTTCTCGTCTGAAAGATCTCCCAACTCTTCTGGAGTTTGAGCCTGCATAGATAGATCAATATAGTGATCAGTGAAGGGATGCCTTCCTTCGTCTAGCCCAAACGGATGAACAACAGCCCGACTTCCGTCGATAGTCCTGGTTGCATTGACTACGAGCATGGGTAGATGGCTGGTTTGATTTTGCCAGATGGTATGAAATGGCTTTTCACCTGCCAAGGTCCAAGCAGAGTTTATGTTTGTCAGATCGAAATAGGTTTTGGCCATATACCTATGTCGGTCCCAATAATTCTTCATAAAGGGGAAGCTCAGAATAGAGCCACCTACTCCTCTGGTTAGTATACCCGCAGCATCAGTAGTGAGAAAGTTATGGCTTCCTATTTTTTGGATGATTTTCTGTCTGTTTATGCTGTCAATATCATTCGCTAGCATAAAATTGTACATACCCATACCGATACCACCACCTGACGCACCGGTCATCATGAAAATGTTGTCTCGCACTTCATTAGGTAGCTTGTCTAAAACCATCATTGTCCAATATGCCGCCCTTAGGCCACCACCTTCTGCAGCTACAAAGTATATTTTTTGACGCGCCACTTGAGTACTATCCCTGATCTCATCCAGATATCTTCTAGTAAATTGTTCAAAACTTATTCCTGCCGAATAGTAAGGATTGTTTTGATTTTCGTCATCAATGTTACGAGTAAGAGACGCTTGACTTACATAGTTGATTTCGTGATGATAATTCGTTCCAGATGCTAAGGCTATAATAGCTAAGACTATAGTCGCAATTAATGCATAAGACTTAATGGGGAATTGGTCATCCTTCTTTTTTGAGACTTCTTTAAAATTATTGGATTGGGGAAAGCGTTTATGTGCCCTTCGAATGATGACTAGTCTCTGAATTAATGCAACCCCACAGATAATACCATTAATGATAAATAGGTAGTAGTTAATGGGGTTTAAGCAATGTAAATAGCTGATTCCGCTAGAAATAACACTGATTGCTAGTAATATTATAAAGACTACGGGACTGAATAAGGCACCAAACCTCATCATTGTTTTAGTGAAAAATCCTTGAAAGTCATCTAGCCGAACAAACTTTTTCACTTTGTCTTCATCTTCAATATCCTTTTTGTCAATGTCTTGCGCAGGGAATCTGAATAGAGAAAAATGAACAAAGGCTTTAAGTATCAGCAATATCAGGAAGATGAACAGCCACATACTTAGTGCAGGAGGTGTTTCAGGCTTGCTGATGAAAAGCATGGCAATGACTAAAATAACAATGGCTATGGTAGAAGAAAAAAAGGTATTCAGGTGGTATCCTCTGCTGTCATCTCCGACTTCAATTAATTCTGACTGCTTGATTCCAATATACCAGAAGGAAAATAGGCCGACAAGAGCAGTGCAAAGGATGGCAAGTCCGCCTGATATTGCCAATAAAGTAAATTGAGTTTTGAGTATTAACCACAGAAATATAAGTATAAATAATAAGCCTGTTCCACGGCGGAGTGTGTGAAAGATGGTGTCAGCAACTCTTTGTTGAGTTTCTAGATCTATTTGGTGGGCGGGATTGGTTTCTCGTTTTGATGATTCGGTAGGCTTTAGTTGTAAGTTTTTACTGCTTACAGCTTTAGGTCGTGGTCTGACCTTGAAGTTTATTTTCCTTTTTATACGATAGTATTCTCCGTTTTCTTGACTGGTATCGATATGATTTTTGAGTATTAGGGAATATAAAAAATTCACTAGCGGATAGTTTTTTCCACTTTTATCATTTTTATTTTGGGTTTTCTCTTTCTCTTTGACATTCTTTATTTTGGATTTCATTTTATTTCGTTCTTCTACATTGTCTTTTGCTTCTTTATTCAACTCTTGGGTGAGAGCTTTCGTAATTGGGTTGAAAGCAGATTTCCAGTGAACGATTTCTCTAAAGTTTTCTTTCCTAATAACTACATGTTTTTTGTGCTCTGGGTCGTTTTTGTCAAATACACCAGGTAGTACTTTTCTGTAAAAGCTTCTGGAGAATTGCACATAATAAGGTATAAACCAGACCTTGACGATCATAATCGTAAATACAAATAAGAAAATAAGCAAGTTGTAGCCATACGTTAATTCAACGATCAGGCTGTCAAACTGACTGAGGGAGTTTATGATTATAATGAGAAGTAATATGCTGATGAGGCCTGGGTAGAAATTTCTGAATACTTTTGTTCCGACTGAGGAAAGTATGTTGGTGTTGAAATATTAGAGTTGTTCTGCTATGAGCATCAGCAAGTTAGGACAAAATTCCACAACCCCGCGGCGATGCCAGCGATTTTATTGTAGAGGTTGATCGAATGACAGCGCAGCCTGTCAGATAGAAATCTATAACGCTTCATCCCACCAA
>JBCDFE010000179.1:0-9723 GCA_039178745.1 Bacteroidota bacterium
AGCCTTGTACGCCATACAATGCATTAATATTGCACAAAATTTAGCTCGTGATTAGACTGATAGCCATCGCCTCTTTTATTCTGCTAGTGAGCAGTTCCTCTCCCGATTTGAGCTGGCCCCACGCCTACTACTCAGCATCTGTTATAAGCTTGGACCTTGAAGAGGATTCAGGCCAAAGTGCATTGAAATTGGCCCTGCTCAAGTACAACGGTGGTGGAGACTGGTATGCCAATCCTACGGCTTTGCCCAATTTGGCTCAATATTGTAATCAAGCCCTGGGCACGGAATTCGATAGAAATTATGCAACGGTAGAGGTGGGCAGTGCGGAAATTTTCAACTATCCATGGCTGCACATGACTGGCCACGGCAATGTCGTTTTCAACGATCAGGAGGCTCAGAATTTGAGGTTGTATTTATTAGCTGGCGGCTTTTTGCATATTGACGATAACTACGGCATGGACCCTTTCGTGCGGGTAGCGATGAAAAAGGTATTTCCGGAGCTGGAATTTGTGGAGTTGCCCTTCGATCATCCCATCTATCATCAGAAGTACGATTTCAATAGTGGTTTGCCCAAAATACACGAGCACGACGGTAAGCCACCGCAGGGTTTTGGTTTGATCTATCAGGGCCGATTGCTGTGCTTTTACAGCTACGAATGCGACCTGGGTAACGGATGGGAAGACGAAGAAGTACACAATGATCCTATAGAGATCAGAGCTGCGGCCTTGCAAATGGGCGCAAATATTATTCAGTACGCTTTTGGATCTTAATTTTTAGACTTTCGCAGGTAGAGCGTTTTCCAGAATACGAGCGTTTTCCCCTAGATTTTCTAGCTCACCACACGCTTTTTTCCTTCTGCGAGATACCTCTTCAGGTTCAACCAAAAAGCCGTGAATAGATACAAAAGAACCGGAGAGCCCAAGGTCAGGCAGGAAATATAGATGAAGTAAAGCCGGACGCGTCTTCTGTGCAGACCCATCTTGTCTGCCAGGTAGGTGCAGACGCCAAAAGCCGATTGTTCCAGTAATCTTCGTGTGCGTTCCATGATTGCTGCTTGCTACAAAGTATCTTGATAAATCGCTACGTGTACAACTTTAGATAGAAGGTCTGTGAAACTACAAATTACACAAACTGGTTCAAAATTTTATGCCACCGCGCATTTGGTATGGCTAAGCTAGGCGTAAGATTTTTGTTAGGCGGGGAATATTCTCGATTTCAGCCAAGTACCCTCTACTTTTTGTACTTCTTCTCCCGCTAAGTCATAAAGTTTTAGGTCTTCTATAGCACATCTGACCAGCCTGAGGACGGGAAAGCCAACGGCTGCACACATACGGCGGACCTGACGGTTTTTCCCCTCGATCAGACTCAATTCTAACCAGGTGTCCGGGATATGTGCCCTGTATCGGACCGGTGGATTTCTTGTGCCCAGCAGTTCGGGCTGATTTATCGTTTTTACGCCAGCTGGGCGAGTTCTGTAGGTTTTCTTTTTAATGCGAATGTCCACTCCTTTTTCCAGTCTCATCAATGCTTCTGGTGTGGGTATACCCTCGACTTGGACCCAGTAGGTACGTTTGTGTTTGGCTTCGGGATGAAGCAGCTTTTGGTTGAGACTGGAATCGTTGGTGAGGATGAGCAGGCCTTCACTATCGCGGTCTAGCCGACCTACCGGATAAACATCTGGGGGAAAATCTGCCAACTCGCCCAAGACGCGGTGATGTTCCGCTTCTTTGGTGAATTGCGACAACATACCGTAAGGCTTATGGATGATGTAGTAATGCACAACTGTAGATTTGCGAGGTGAATTTCTCACTTCTTGGACTCAAATACAATTTGCGGACTACTTACCTTCGTTTTATAATTATTTATATCCTTACATTGATCTATCACCATTTGCGAACCCATTTGCGTCTTATTATATCGATCTTTTGTGGGCTGCTCTTTGCCGGTTCAGTATTATCTGCTCAGGGCGTTTTGCCTGTACGGCGCGATAACCGATGGGGCATTATCGATCAGCAAGGGCAAATACTCATCAGCCCTCAGTACGAGCAGTTGGGCTGGCCAGGAGCTGGTAGTAGCCTGGTGGTTCAGGATGGTGATATGCTTGGCTTGTTTTCACCCGATGGCAGAGCACTTTTGCCAACCCGCTACGAGGATATTCAAGTACTAGACGATAGTTTGTTTGCAGTTTTGGACGATGGTAAATGGACCGTTAGAAATCTCGATAATCGCGAGGTCGTTAGATCAGGTTATGAGCAACTTCGCCGCTTGGGTGATGGCTATATAGCCTATTTGCGCAATGGATTTTGGGGACTAGCCAGGGCCGATGGTACTCAGATTGTCAGCCCGGAATACGATCGAATAGAGCGAACTGTGGGCAATTGTTTTCTGCTGAGATCGAATGGTAAGCTAGGCTTGATTGGACCAAGCGGACGGAAACTCCTGGAAGCTACAGCCACTGCACTAGATGTGGATGAATCCAGCCAAATGCTCTATTTTAAGGTGGGAGGAAGATGGGGCGGCAAATCTTTGGTCAGTCCAGCTAATTTTCCAGCTCGGTACGATACCTATTCCTGGTTAGATGATTATCATCTGACTCTGGTTTCTGGTGATCACTTATCGGTGTACAACAAGATAAGTGGCCAGATTAGAGAGCTGCCGATAGGCGCACGGCCAATTTCATTTTCTCGCTCGGCAGTTACTTATCGGCATGGAAGTCGAGTTGGTCTGGTGGTCACTATAGGGTCGGGCGAATTGAGTAATGAATTCTTGGAGTTGCAAGCGTTTTCCGATCGTTTGGTTAGGGCCCGGACAACTGAAGGGTGGGGGTTGCTGACGAAATCTGGACAGTCTGTACTCGGCTACAACTATAACTATATAGGTCCTGTAGAGGCTGGAATTGCTCTGGCCTATAAAAATGGACAAATAGGAGCTATAGATGCAAATGGGCGCGAGTTGCTGACGCCCTTGTACAGTAGGCTGGAGCGTTCTGGTGAGCAGATACGCGCCTACGATGGCGAGGGTAATGGTGCTGCCCTGACGGTCTTTTCGCTCAATGAGCAAGGGGAGCTGGTAGAATCAACGGCCAGTGAACGTCACTTTAGGGTACGAGTATCTGGCCAGTCAAATTCGGCTCCGACCCTAGGGCGAAATATGAGTACGACCGCCGACCGCATTTTACCAAGGCACGAGTGGTTTTACGCCGCTGAAGAAGATCGGTGGGGGTTGAGACTACATGCCGGAGAGGAAATCATTTCACCAACCTTCAGTCGCATACTGGTTGACTTATCACTGGGCATAACGCTGGTCGGGCTACCTAAATCGACGGAGATTGAATTTGAGCGAACGACTTATCGAGCCACGGAAATTTTTGGTCTGTTTCTCAATGAAGAAGGTAAAGTCGTAACTGAGCTCACCTTGCTTCACCTGGAGCTGGATGATTGGAGAGCGGGCAATGAGCTAGCGAGGTGCATATTTGAAAATGGGCGGTATGGGCTGATCGACAAGCAAGGCCGGATACGCCTACGCGATGCAACCTACATTGGGCCTTTCAGAGAAGGACTGGCACCTATAAGCCTCAGGGGGCAATTGAGCGGTAGCCTGGAACAATCAGAGCAACTGCCCATTTTACCGAAGATCTCCGACTATCTATGCAAATGGCACAGCACCATTGTACTAAAGGACTACACCACCTATGATCAGCAGTTTGCCAGAGATGCCGAGCTAAGCTGTGTTGACTGCGTATGGGGATATGTCAGCGAGACGGGTGAGTTGAGCATCGGACCGAGATTTAATGGCGTAGGCGAGGGTTTTGTGCAAGGAAGAGCTGTTGTAGAAATGGAAACCGGGCAGGGTTTGATAGATAGAGCCGGGCAGTTCATCATCGAGCCGATCTATGAAAACCTGACGCCTCTATTTGGAAACCAGGATGAATTGGTCTACCGCCTGACTAAGCGAGAAACGCATTTCGGACTGATCGATACTCTTGGGCGAATGCGATTGCCTACTCAGTTCGAAGCATTAGGAACGGTATCGGCAGATGGCTGGGTAGCTACACGTAAAGGCGAAAACTGGGGGTATGTCGATCTGGAGAATCAACGGGTACTTCCCGATACCTTTCTACAGCCAGGCGCTTTTGTAGATGGACTAGCTCCGGTCAAGTTACTGCCTGGCTGGACACTCATCGATGAGCGCGGGCAGCAAGTGTGGGCCGAGCTGTACTTCGACGAGCTAGGCGAGCTGAGTGAAGGTGTGATCTGGTCTAGGCAAGCCAGCAACTGGAGCTTGCTCGATACAGAAGGAAAGCAGTTGGTTCAGCTCAGTGATATAGAGCAAGCTCATGCCTTTGATCACGGCGTAGCACGCATAAAGACAAGTAGCGGGTGGGGATTGGTCGATCGCACTGGACAATGGGTGGAAAGGCCGCGATATGACGAAATTTTTCCCTTTCAGAGCAACGGTCGGGCAAAAGTCCGATTGGCTGGTCAGTCAGATCGATTTGGTCTAATCAATGAGCAAGGGCAGCTGCTCAGTTCGAAAGCTTATCGCAGTATGGCCGATTTTAGTGATGGTCTGGCCCTGGTACAAGATCAGCATGGATATGGATTTATTGACCCTTCGGGCAGAGAAGTCATTGCTTGTAATCTGGGGCCAACTCAATCATTTAGTGAAGGGCGGGCAGTCTTTCAGGAATACGGTAAATGCGGTTATCTTGATCTGGATGGCCAACGGGTCATAGAGCCAGTTTACAGCAATTGTCTGAATTTTAATGGTGGCCTGGCTGTAGTCTACGAAACGATGAGTCAAGCCGGTTTGATCGATATATCTGGCACGGAAGTGGTAGAGCCCAGCCTCAATCGGTTGTTGCATTTTCAGGAGGGTAGGGGCTTAGTCAAAGACACGCGCAAGGGTTTTTACTTCGTAGCCAGAAATGCGTCTTTATATGATGGCTATTACGATTTTGCCCGCCCTTATGAGCACGGGGTCGCTATTGTCGGATACGACAGCCAGATTGGCTTGATCAACCATAAAGGGATCTCACTGATCAGGCCTAAGTATGGCGAAATTTCTGACTTCGACGGCGCCTTTGCCGAAGTGCGCATTGACAGACTCTACGGATTGGCAAACGCCCAGGGACAAATATTGCTAGAGCCCGCCTACGATTATCTTGCACCAGCAGTAGAAGGGGTAATACGTGCGGAAAGAGGTGATCGAATCGGGTATCTGAACTATGCAGGCCATTGGATTTGGGCACTACAAGACTAAGGAGTAAACATTACTATTAAAATTATTTGTTACTTTGATATAAATGTAGGTAATGCACAAAAACCAGATTTGGATAGCAGCTTAAAGATCTTGACCATTGGCTTTTGTGACCGACCTGCGGAAGTACACAACAAAAAACCTACAGAAACTGAGTAGATAATGAGAAAATCACCTGTAATACTTGCATTGCTTGTTTTGTTTAGTCTGGCGACTTCAGACCTGCATGCGCAATTTAGATCGGCGCTGCGAGCGGCCAATGATCAATATGAGTTACATGCGTATAATCTGGCCATACAGTCCTATTTGACGGCGCTGGAAAGGCGGCCCGACGATGTGGAGGCACTGAGTAAGATTGCCGATAGCTATCGCCACCTAAACCAGATGGTCAAGGCCAATGAATACTATACCCGCGCAGTGGCTCAGCGGCGGGTATCTGGCGAAACCAGGCTGGAGCACGCGCATGTTTTAAAGGCATTGGGTCGCTATGACCAAGCCAAAGAATGGTATAGACTTTACGCCAGGGAGCACGATGCAGTTGTGGGTGATCACTTTACGCAAAGCTGTGACTATGCCATGCAGCAGGCCGGCGCCAATTCCGGTTTTCAGGCGCAATCTGTTGCGGCCAACTCTTCGGCAGCTGACTTCGGTCCTTCCTTCGCTAATGCAACCCAGCTCGTGTTCAACTCAGCGCGTACTGACCTATCCGGAAATTTCAATGGCACATCGTCCAATCGCCCATTTGTAGCTGCCCTCAACCCTGGGGGTGATCTGCAAGCACCATTTCCGTTGCGCAATGGCTACAGTGCACAAGCGACTAATGTGGGGCCGTGCAGCTATAGTCCCGATGGCAGAGAAGTCGTCTTTACCCGCAATAACTTTACAGACGGAACCCGGATGATTCCCGGAAGTGGGGAAAACCTCACACTCTTTATCGCCGATGTCACTCCCGATGGGCAGTGGACCAATCCGCGCCCGCTACCATTTAACGTCAGCTCTGCCAATTCTGGATGGGGCTCTTTTTCGCCCGATGGCAATTTCATCTACTTCGCCTCCAACCGGGAGGAAGGCTATGGTGGCTATGATATCTACCGGGCCGAACGCCAAGGGAATAACTGGGTAAGCGTACCTGAAAACCTAGGTACGGTTGTCAACTCTATGGGCAATGAAATTACACCGGCATTTGACGGGCTTAGCCTGTTCTTTGCCAGCGACTGGCACTTTGGTATGGGTGGATTCGATGTGTTCAGGGCTGAGTTGCCCAATGGACGCCCAAGCCAAATCTACCACATGGGTGTGCCGATCAATAGCTCTCGCGATGATTATGGTATGGTATACAACGCCAGCAGAGGCTTAGGCTATGTCGTTTCCAACCGCATAGGTGGTCAGGGCAATGAGGACATTTATCAGGTGACTCGGGCCAACCGGGGCACCACCCTAGTCGTAGTTGCTGCGGGCACCAACCAGCCGGTAGCGGGTGCTCAGGTCGATCTGCGCGCTTGTGGCGGCCAGGTCTATCAGACCGACGCCGATGGTCGATACACGATTAGTTTGTCCGCCAATACCAACTGCGTGGTGGTAGTGAGCCGAAATGGCTTTGGCCAGGCCAATTTGTCTAGCGCCGATCTGCAAGCCAATGCCGGCAATGAAGTCGTGGTACAATTGGGCAATAGCGGTACGGCTTATCTGGGGCAAATCGTATCGGGTTCTACCCGTGCACCCATAGCCGGAGCTACCATACAACTGACAAACCGCGCCACTGGAACTACGGAATCCTTGGTGACTGACGGCCAAGGAAACTATCAAGCAGGTTTGCAACCCTTCACCACCTACGACATCACGATCTCTGCCGTCGGGTACGAAACCCTGCGCTTCCCGATTACCGTCGATGATGGCAGCGATCCCAATCTGTTGGGGCAGATCCCCTTGCTAGACGATCAGAATTTGCCTGGTCCAAATCCCAATACCGGGGGTGGCGGTGGCACAGCGACCATCACCTCTGGCTATGCCGTACAGTTGGCCAGCCTAAATGCACCTGCCGACTTAAACCGATTCGGCAATTTATCGGATTTGGGACGCGTGTATCAGACCGAAGCCAATGGCAAATACAAGCTAAAGCTGGGCATCTTTCAAACTCGTGCCGAGGCAGATGTTGCAAGAGCTGCAGCACTCAACAGGGGCTATAATGGTGCTTTCATAGTCGAGGACCGGGCGTCTACCCAAGTGAGCGGTGGTGGAGTAGGGACTTCCGCAGGTGGCAACCCCCAACCTCCGACCACGAGTGGTGGCTCGTACTATGTGCAGGTGGGTGCCTTCGGTAACCCCGCCGGATTCGACAGCAACCGAGCCAGTCAACTTGGTCCTGTGGTGCAGCGGCCGCGGGGCAATCTGACGCTTATGCTGATCGGTGGCTTTGCTACCGAAGCCGACGCTCGCCGAGTACAAGGCCGCGCCCGAGGTATGGGCTACGATGGTGCCTTCGTCGTGCAAGACGTAGGTGGGAGTTTGCAAAAAGTGGGTAATTAAATATTATGTCGCTGGCGCTTATGCTGCCAGCGACATAAATTATTCCCCCAATGACCCAAAGAGACGCCCAAGAGGCATTAAAGAGACATTTCGGTTACGAATCTTTTCGCCCAGGTCAGTGGGAGATCATCGATCATGTTTACAATGGTGGAGACGGTCTGGTTTTGATGCCCACGGGCGGTGGAAAATCTATGACTTTTCAGATCCCGGCCTTGACGATGTCGGGGACCACCGTTGTACTTTCCCCGCTGATTGCGCTGATGAAAGATCAGGTAGACGGACTGAGAGCCGCTGGTATTCGAGCTGCTTGCATCAATAGCAGCATGCCAGATGCGGAAAGGAGCGCCGCTGCGCAAGCCTACGAAAATGGTACACTGGATCTACTGTACGTCTCGCCAGAGAAGTTATTGAGCGATGGATTTTTTTCCTTCTTGAGGCGATCTGATGTGAGTTTGTTTGCTGTAGATGAGGCTCATTGTATTTCGGCCTGGGGACATGATTTTAGACCGGAATATGCAAGACTAGGTATACTAAAACAGAGTTTCGCAGACGTGCCTATACTGGCACTGACCGCCACTGCAGATCGCCTGACCAGACTTGATATCCTAAAGCAATTGAGCATACCGGATGCAAAGACCTTTCTATCCAGTTTTGATCGACCCAATCTCAGCCTGGAGGTGCGACCAGGACAGAAGCGGCGCGAGCAGATTATAGAATTCTTGCGATTACATCCCGATGAGTCGGGTATTATCTACTGCTTGAGTCGTAAATCTACGGAGAGTTTGGCTGCGGCCTTGCGGAGTTCCGGTTTTAATACCAGGCCTTATCACGCCAAACTGTCTGCTGAAGAGCGTTCGGAAACCCAGCAGGCTTTTATTGAAGACAAACTACCGATTGTGTGTGCTACCATTGCTTTTGGTATGGGTATAGACAAGAGCAATGTTCGTTGGGTCATTCATTACAACTTGCCTAAAAACCTGGAAAACTACTACCAGGAGATCGGTAGGGCCGGTAGAGATGGTGCTCAGGCAGATACTTTGCTCTTTTACTCTTTTCAGGATTATACGACCTATCAGCAGATGTTGGTCGATAGCGGCAACTATGAGGTTGCCATGGCCAAGCTGGACCGCATGAAAGAGTACGCGGAGAGTTTGGCTTGCCGCAGGCGCATTTTGCTCAACTACTTTAGCGAAGATCAGGGCGAAGACTGTGGCAACTGCGACGTCTGTAGAAACCCACCCAAGCGTTTTGATGGAACGGTAATTGCCCAGAAGGCGCTCTCGGCAGCGGCCAGGTTGCGAGAGCAAGTTGGTTTAGGTATGCTAATCGATGTATTGCGCGGTTCGAATAAGCGGGATGTTTTAGCCAAAGGCTATCATCGAATAAAGACTTTCGGGGCAGGAAGGGATCTGTCGCAGTTTGATTGGAGTCAGTATCTGACCCAGCTGGTCAATTTGGGTTACCTGTTTGTTGCTCATGAAGACAATCACCGCCTGAAGCTAACTGCTGCCGCCAAGCGCGTGCTTTTCGAAGGTGAGCAGGTGGAGTTGGTGAGCTTTGCCACACTCAAAGAAAGACGGGAAGCCGACCGGGTAAAAGCCAAGCAACAGCGGGGAGGCTCCAATCCGAGGTCAAGAGATGGTCTCTTCAATAAACTGCGGGAACTTCGCAGGAAAATGGCTCAGGAAATGGGCAAGCCGCCGTATATTATTTTCAATGATCTGGCACTGGAAGAAATGGCTGCCGTCAAGCCGATGAGCGAGCTGGAAATGGCTCGAATCAATGGGGTAGGGAGCTATAAATTGGAGCATTACGCACCACCTTTTCTGGAGTTGATTAGGCAGGAAGTAGAATAAAAAACCCCAGATGCGCACAGCGCATCTGGGGTTGAGATTAGTGATCCCAGCAGGATTCGAACCTGCGACCGCCTGATTAGCT
>JBCDFE010000180.1:0-9601 GCA_039178745.1 Bacteroidota bacterium
GACGCCATTGAATTCGTTGACACCCAGATCGTCGCAAGTAAATATGGCGAGTGGGTCGCCGACGATCGAAGAAGGTGGGCAGTTGTCTTCTATGATCGTCACGTTCTCTCCGGGAGCATCGGACACCATGCCATTCTCATCTAAGTAGATAGTATCGCTGATGCAGCTGATGACTGGGGCGATCTCGTCTACTACAGTAATTGTAGGTTCACAGATACCTGAGGAGCCCTCAATTACAGCAGACAGGCGGAAGTTGGTCACATCCAGATCATTGAGGGTGCTTAAACAGCCATCGTCCTCTTGCAGGCGAATCATGAGCATGTCGCCAACTTTAACAATAACCTCTACGCTACCGCTAACTCCACTGCCAGAACCTTCCAGTTGGATCAAAGTATCCATGCTACCATCGACTCTGAATAAGAACCCGTCTAGGCTGGGAATCTCATCGTCGGTGGTGTGCATATAATCAAACTCCAGGAAGCCGGCCTCTGTAAAAGTATGGGTCAGTTCGCCATACAGTAAACCTTCACAGCTGATACTGTCTGAAGTCGTATTCATAAATAAGGTCGTAGTCGAGAAGTCGAAAGTAGCCGACTCGCCATCCTGATCGACACCAAACTCTTCGAAAGTCCAGGTAGAAGGATCAAATGGGCCCTCAAAGTCGGAGAAAAGAAGATTTCCAGGACTAAGTTCCCCTACGCCTTCAACAGTGACGACGTTAGCGCCTAAGTCATCGCAAGTAAACTCCGTTTGACTGAGCGTGAATTCAGTTGGGGAACTGCAGTTATCGCTGACATCGAGTACCAGCTCGTCTGCATCGATAGAAGCCATGCCATTTTCATCCAATTGAAGGGTGGTATCCTGACAGAATAAGGTAGCTGGGAAAGTATCGAGTACCGTAACGACAACTGAGCAACTTCCTTCATTTTCAGAAAGATCAAAGGCAAAAACCTGAACCATATTATCTCCCAGATTACTACAATCAAAGTCTGCCTGGCTGAGCTCTACAACAGCTACTTCGCAATTATCAGAAGGATTTGGTTCTCTGAGCACGTAGGAAACATCATCAACACAACCTGCATTGAACTCTCCGCCATTTGATGCTGCCAATAATTCAATTCGGCTAATTTCGCTGGCTGAGAAGCTAACCGTTACTGCAGAAGTAGGCACCATAGATATGGTGATTACTTCCAATGAGTTACCCATACCATCAAAAGCCTCGGCCGTAAAGTCGAAATCCACCTCTTCGCCAGCAGCCACCAAGAAGCTGACATTTGATGCTGGAAAGATGAAATTCATAGCCGCAGAGGTGTTTCCAGTACCTGCATTCCAGGCCCATTTATTAGGGTCAGACAGACCAGTAGGCGGACCAAATGATTCGTTATTTAGGACTTCCCATTCACCATCATTATTCTCAAAATCGATATCGCCATTGGAGTAATCATTCGTAGGTCTGTCCTGATCACCGAAAAGTCCTGGCGCAAATAGGCCATCAAAATTAATCAGGCGAGAAGCAGTAAGATCTCCCGGAACCAAGACTTCCTCCAAAGAGGTCGAGCCATTGCCACTCTCATCCAAATAGACGGTATCGTTCTGGCAAAGGACTACAGGGGCAGTAGTATCTAAAACCGAAACGATAGATACACAACTCGTATCACCCAAAGTGACCGTAACGGAAACAGGTGTTATTAAATCTTCGCAAGTGACTAAGGTCTGAGATAATTCGAAATCATCACTAGGACAAGACGCCATAGCTACAAAGGACTCATCGATGATTAGAGAACCTGTTTCATCCAGAGCGACTATGGTGTCGTTACAGCTAAGCTCATTGGTACAAGCCTCAACCATAAACATACCATTGGCCCCATTCAAGCCCTCTACGTAGACAAGATACGTTTCCCCTTCATTGAGCTGTATGTCGGAGATGGTCACCATTCCATCACCTCCAGCATCTTCGCTGCCCATATCTTCTTCATCTTCCAGACAGTTTAAGGAATCACAAGTACCTGCATGCAAAGCCACCTCTATACTATCAAAGCCCATGGCCATGATGGTAACGGGTTGAGCGGGGGCTACAAAGGAATACCAAATACCCTGATCATCATTATTACCTGAGCTACTAGGAGAAGAGCAATCATTACCAGCGTAGGTAATATCATTTTCAGAAGCTGCAAACTCTGTATTGCCACTGACCATCTCGCCTAGCTCAACCATGATGGCATCTACACAATTATCGTTTTCTGGAGCCGCATTTAGTGTTACAGTCAGATCGAAAACTAGCGTATCATTGCCACTATCGTCTGCATTAACAAAAATAAGGTATTCAACCCCTCCAATTACAGGTACATTAACGATGCCGCCAGAGAGACAGTCATCATCTTCACCATCTTCGCAGAAGAGCGAGTCGCAAGTACCTGAGAAGACCCATACATCTGTAATAGACGCAGAGTCTGCACAGCCAATAACCTGGATATTACCGTCTGTAGCTGGTGTGTAGGAATACCAAACACCTGGCTCATCTGATTCTGCATCGAAGCACTCATTTGGGATGTTGCCATCAATAGTAGCATCGATTGTAGTGCCCGTAACCGTTACGCCATCGGTTAACTCGATGGCATTTTCGCATAGGTCGTTAACAGGTGGGTTGATATCACAGTCTGTGAGTGTAAAGCTGATATCGAAATCTCCTGCACCCGGAAGGCCACCTGTAATTAGGCCAAAGTCCGTCTCTAAGAATTCAGTAAAGAATTCTGAAACTGAAACGAAATAGGTACCTGAAGGTAAAACCGTTTGAATTCGGCTGAGTGCCCCACTACCACCATCATCGTCGTCGGCAAGGAGATTGCCATCGACATCATACAGGCCTAGCTGCGTATCAAAAGTAGCAGACTCTAGTTCGATATTAACCGCTGCTAATCCGTTTACGATATCAAGTTGATACCAAACCACAGAATCCATACTCGAAATTGAGCCAGAGAGTGTATCTGCTAGATCCGTTTCACAAACAAGTTCAATGGTGTCAGAAACTGAAATTGGAGCGTTTTCTACTGTACCCTGAATGGACACATTGTCAAACCGCCAAGTTCCGCCAGTAGATTCGGTGTTTTTGCCGAAGATGCGGAAGACGTAAGTCTCAACACCGTTAACGGTTTGCGTAAAAATCTGGGTGCGCCAGCTATCGTTATCTGGAAGCCCTACATTTAATGCACTGCTGTAAATGGCGCTTGGAGAAAAAGAAGGACTCGAAGAGCTGGCTATATCAAATTGGGTCGGCCCGGAGTTTGAACGACGCTCGTCGAAGGTGATGCCGGTGATGTTGAGCACAAAACCAGGAGCAGCTTCCACTGAAAACTCGATGTAGCGATCGCCAGAAATACCACCAGTTGGCCAATTAGCCGCAGAGTAGGCTTCATCACTGCCGTTGCCACCAAAGAAGTTGATATTGTTATTGGTAGGGCCAAATTCAGCATTGCCTGCCGATGCGTTGGCCGCAACCATAGCTGGGCTGGTCGTGCCGGGGTCTGGCTCAAAGTCCCAGCTGGCAATATTTTGTGCAAATACGCAAAGCGTACAAGCTCCCATGAGAAGCATTGTAAACACCCAACGATGTATAGAGGAAGGAGTAGGGGCTAGTCCCATAATACGAGATTACAATTTGAAATTCGAGGTCGTAAAAAGATGAGCTACACTCAACAATTTGCAAAATAAGCGTAAAAACAGGTCTTTCAAGATTTTTTTATGTTAAAGTTTTAGCATTTCTCATCGAGATGCGTCAAATAAGTGCTCACCCCTGCTCACACGGGCACCATCTATCTAGTAATAGCCACTAGAAACACAGAATTACGCATTGTTGTATGTCTAACACTCCGCTGTGGTCATAACTAAGAGACCTGCGGAAGTCCTATCAAAAAAGACTATTTATCCTAATCTACCTCGCCTACTTCACCACAATAGACACAGACCGAAGTACACCTTTAAAATAGACCGCTGCACGCAGACTTCCCGACACCCTCCGCGTGGCTGGAAGAGCTAGTCGAATCTGATTCGGGCCAGCAACGACCGCGCGCTTTGATTGGTAAACAACCCGGCCGCTGGGCTCCAACAATTGAATGTCTATATGTCCGGCAGCAGGCACTGTAACGGGCAGCTCGATCCAATCGACGGCAGGATTAGGACTGGGTAGCCCAAGCTCGAAACCGACTCCACCATCCCGATGAACAGGAAGGATATCTGAATAACTGAACTGGCCATCAAAATCGATCATTTTAAGGCGATAATATCTGGGGTAGGGCCTGTCGATAGCATCTACAGTCTGATAACTATTCAAGAGCTCCGAATTTCCGCGAGCGTACACTTTGCCCATATATTTAAAATCACGTTCGTCCGTACTGACCTCTAATTCGTATTTTTTCAGATTAGTTTCCGAAGCGCTTTGCCAATTGAGTTGAATGGCCGAAGGCAGCTGAAGAGCTGAAAAGTCGAGCAATTCAGCGGGGAGGACAGCTTCGGTTTCCGTAACGAAAAAGACTTGATTTACACTGGTAATATTATTGAACACATCGACTGTACCACTGGGCCAGATGACGCGAATTTCATCGACCTGAGTAGCTCCTCCCAATCCAAAGTGCAACTGCGCACTATTCTGACTGAGATAGCCTTGCCCGCCGTGTCGGTAGCGCGTCAAGGTCTCTCCGTCCACATCGATCTCTACACGCGCGCCTATGCCTTCGCTATTGCTGGTTGTGCCGAATAGGTCGATTTTCAGCCAGTTATTGGTAGTCGTTTCCTGGTTTTCCCAAACGAAAAAATCTTCATTACCCAGGTTGACTACGGCTATATCGAGCAGGCCATCGTTATTGAGATCGCCAACGGCGTTGCCATAACTACTGGCGTGATCCTCTCCGGCCAGCCCACCGGTAAATTGAAAAGGTTCTTGAAAAACATAAGCCCCGATTTCAGATAAATTGACCAGAAAGGCATTGGGGTTCCCGATGCCAGATGGACTACTCTGCACACTAACATAGAGATCTTGGTCGGTATCCAGATCGTAGTCCAGAAAATTGGCGCCCCAGCAACCGCGTAGTACTTCGGTACCCGTCTGTGGAGCTTGATTGAAGAAGAAAGCGGAGCCGTCGTTGGTGAGCAATTCATTGCCGAGCACGCAGTTGGACACATAGAAGTCAAAATCGCCATCATCGTCGAAGTCTGCCCCACCGGCATTCATGGCATCTATAGCGACATCAGCCCCCTGGCTAGGCGCTGCCTGAAAACTGCCGCTCGTATTCATATATAGTGCATTGGCGGTAGAATATTTGTCGTTGACGACGTAGAGATCTTGCCAGCCATCTTCATCCAGATCTACGAAGGCTGCGTCGAAGGTGAGCTTAACGCCATTGCTGACCGGTGTGCTGGAGGTTACCTTGCTGAACGTCCCATTGCCCAAATTGCGATATAGGTCGTTCTCTAGGTTTGAGCCACTGAAATAGTAATGGCATACGTAAAGATCTAGCCAGCCATCTCGATCATAATCGCCCCAAACGGCACCCATAGAATTGAGATTACCCATACCTGGGAGTGCGGTCGAAGTCACATCGACCATATTCATGTTGCCTTGGTTTTGGTAAAGCCGATCTGGCCCGCCGAAGGCTGTGACAAAAAGATCGCGGTCGCCATCGTTGTCGTAATCGACCCAGGTGGCATCCTTGGTCTCCAGGGTATTGTTGACGAGCGATAGCTGGGTAAAGGTGCCATTGCCGTTATTCTGAAAGAAGAGCAGCTGCTGGCCAGCTTCTGTTGTAAAGGTCAGGTCGTCTAAGCCATCGCGATTGAAATCGCAGAAGCTGACACCACCGCCCTGCTCTCCAAATCCATAGCCAGCCTCTATGCCCAAAGCAGTCGCTACATTGGAAAAGGTTTGAGCATGGAGCGTACTCGATAAGAGCAGCATATAAAAAGCAAAAATTCTCATAAGCTTTTATTTAGCGAATCGATATTAAAGTAGCCCGATCTTGCCCTCTGTATTCAAGCCGAACTAGCAATGGCTGGCTCCGGATGGCCAGATCTTCTAAAGCAATCCGATATTTATTCTCTCCGGCTTCCCCATCGATTTGGTATTGCAGCAGCAATTCGCCTTTCAGATTGTATACCTGAATAAAAACAAGACCCGAATTTGGCAATCGAAATCGAACATCAACAAAATCGGTAGCGGGATTTGGACTAAGCGCACCAATCGTAAAATCATTTTCCAGTTGATCTATTCTCAGGATCACAATTTGGGAATATTCAAAACTGCCATCAAAAACGTCGATGGTGCCACTGGGCCAGTACACCCGCATCTGATCGATCTGAGTAACCGAACCCAGACCAAAGTGCAAAAAATGACTATGCTGACTCAAGTATCCCTGACCACCATGGCGGTACCTGCTTATCGTCTTATTGTCGATATCAACTTCTACGCGCGCGCCTATTCCTTCCGAATTGCTGATCGTACCAAACAGGTCTACTTTTAACCAACTTCCGCTGGTCGTTTCCTGGTTTTGCCACAGGCGAACGCTATCAGGCCACATCCTGTTGATCGCTATATCGGGCAGGCCATCATTATTGAAATCACCGATGGCATGACCAAAATTCTGGCCATAGTCCGTTCCTCCAATACCTCCCGTAAATTGTAGAGGTTCTGAAAAAACATTAAGTCCTAGCTCGGAAAAATTGATCAAAAAGGCATTCGGATTATTAAAACTGATGTCTCCATCGACCGATACGTATAGATCCTGGTCTTGATCTAAATCGTAATCTAAAAAAGTAGCACTCCAGCAATTGCGATAAACGCCAGTCCCCGTTCCAGCAGCAACATCAAAAAATTGTCCCTGGCCATCATTTTCCAATAGTTGATTGCCCGTAGGGGTATTGGTCACATATAGATCGAATTCGCCGTCGTCGTCGTAATCAGCTCCTCCTGCATTCATGGCATCTATATTGATAAATGCACCAGATGAGGGATCAGTCGTAAAATTCCCGCTCGTATTCATGTACAAAGCATTGGGCTGATAAAATTTATCATTGACCAAGTAGAGGTCTTGCCACCCATTATCATCCAAGTCGACAAAGCAAGCATCGAAGGTTAGGGTAAAACCATTGCCGGTTCCACTACTGCTTGTCACCCTGGTAAAAGTTCCATCGCCATTACTCCGGTAAAGATCATTCTCGATGGAAGTCCCTCCGGGCACCGAGTAATTACAAATATAAAGATCGAGCCAGCCGTCGTTGTCATAATCTCCCCAAACAGCGCCATAGGTATCGGCTACGGGCATGTTTCCAAATGCCGTTTGGGTCACCTCTACCATATTCAGGTTGCCCATGTTTTGGTATAGTCTATTGGTACCCCCAAATGCCGTTATAAAAAGGTCGCGGTCACCATCATTATCGTAATCTATCCAGGTGGCATCCTTGGTTTCCAAAGTATTATCGACCAGATTGAGCGGTGTAAAAGAATTGCCCCCATTGTTTTGGTAAAAGTACATGGGCTTGCCCGCAGCAGAGGTGAAAGTTAGGTCATCCCAGCCATCTCGATTAAAGTCTGCAAAGCTGACACCGCCCCCATGCGTCCCAAAGCCGTAAGAATGATCCGCACCCAGGCTGAATGCAACCTCAGAAAAACTCTGTGCATACAGCTGGAGGCATCCTCCACACAAGCAGAGCATGCCTGTAAAAAGGCTCGCCATTTTCATGAGTACACATTGTTAGGTCCATGTGAAGATAGAAATAGTCCGGGACAAGAGCAGGCAAAAAAATTTAACCAAAGGAGAATTAGCTTTGCAACTCTCTATCCTTTCCGTAAATGGATCAAGCAGTCTTCGAATTTTTTCACTTTACCCTGGCCAACGATTTTCTCGACTGGCTCCTACCTTACTGGCGCAAGCGCGAAACCTGGATTCCTCTTTACCTTTTCTTAGCCCTCTTTATGCTTTGGCGCGACTGGCGAAGGGGACTTGCTGTATTAATTGCTGTAGGCTTAGCTGTACTGCTGGCCGACTTCATAACCAGCGGCCTGCTCAAACCGTGGGTAGGTCGCATTCGGCCCTGCGCTACAAGCGAGCTCGATGGTCAACTCAGAGCGCTCGTGTCCTGTGGTGGCAGCCTGAGCTTTCCATCTTCTCACGCCAGCAATCATCTCGCCATTGCCCTGGTCTTGTGGGGCACTTGGTTTTTTAGACTTCCGCAGGTCGGCTACCTCCTACTGGCCTGGGCAGTTTCCATATCTCTGGCTCAGATTTATGTCGCTAAGCACTGGCCTACTGACATTTTAGGCGGCTGGATCGTTGGCGGGCTGGTTGCATGGGCAGTTTTGCTGGCCTACAAAAAACTGGCTTCGCGCCTTCTACAAAAACGGTAGCTTCACCACTTCTGCTTCCGCTTGCTTTCGGCCAAAGTCGATATAGACTTTACTTCCAGGAGCCTTGTAAGCAACATCGACATACCCCAATCCGATAGGATGCCCCAATGATGGAGCGTGGGTACCACTGGTTACCTGGCCGATGGCATTTCCTTCAGCATCGACTATGAGATAACCCTGCCGAGGTGCTCGCCGGTCACTGAGGGTAAACCCGACCAGGCGCCGCTTCAGGCCCGCTTCCTTTTCGTCCAGTATGTCATCTCGGCCTATAAAATCACCCTTTTTCAGCTTGGTGATCCAGCCTAGACCGGCTTCCAGAGGGCTGGTCGTATCATCGATATCGTTGCCATACAAACAATATCCCTTCTCCAAGCGGAGGGTATCGCGGGCGCCCAGACCTGCAGGCAGTAAGCCTTTGTCTTTACCGGCTTTCATAATGGCCTCCCATACCTCTACGGCCTTATCCGCAGTGAAGTACAATTCAAACCCACCAGAGCCCGTGTACCCGGTAGCTGAAATGATCACGTTGTCTATATCCAGAATCCGGCCACGTACAAATCGGTAGTAGGGTATCTCATCCAGTGCTGTTGGCGTTAGTGGCTGCAGTATCTCAGCAGCCAAGGGTCCTTGTAAAGCCAACAGGGCAGTCTGCTCGCTGATGTCAATCATTTCCGCATCGTGATCTCCCAGGTGCTTCTGTAGCCAGGCCCAGTCCTTCTCGATGTTGCTGGCATTGACTACCAGCAGAAAGGCGGGCGCATCTCCCATGGCCATACCACCGGGTGGTAGCTTATAGACCAGCAAGTCATCGACTATTCCCCCATGGCCATTGGGCAGGCAATTGTACTGAGCCTGGCCTGCTTCCAGTTTGCTCAGATCATTAGTTGTTACGTATTGCAGGAAAGCTTCTGCGTCCGTACCTCTTACAATGAACTCGCCCATGTGCGACACATCAAATAGTCCGGCGCGCTCGCGAACAGCTTGGTGCTCTTCTTTTAGGTTGCTGTAAACAATGGGCATCTCATAGCCTGCAAAATCGGCCATCTTGGCGTTTAATTGCCGATGAGCCTCGGTTAGGGGGGTTGTTTTCATGGGTGCAAAGATAAACTCACGCAGTTTTTTTAGCTTGGCATGATCTTTGCCAGCCTTTTGACGTTGAATGATCTACAATTAAATCGTTTTCGTGTTTAAATCAAACCCGACAAAAAA
>JBCDFE010000181.1:0-9527 GCA_039178745.1 Bacteroidota bacterium
GGCAAAATAGATTTCGTAGTCTAAATCGCCGGTTTCGAAGAAAGGAGCACCGGTTTGCGGATTGACCATTCTTCCGTCATTCGTATAGCTTTGTACTTTGTCGTAGCCATATCGCTTTACAGCTCGACTAAAGCCGAGGCTGTCAGTTTGTATCAGCTCGCGCACATCCTTCATTTCGGCTATGGTGTTTTGCACATCTTCGTCAGTGACGGTCGGCCTGATCAAAATGTGACTCACCCTAATGTTGCTGCCGCGTCGGTCTTGTAGTAGTAGGATGTGGTAGCCGAATTCGGTTTCGACTACACCACTCATTTCGCCTGGTTCCAGGTTGTAGGCCGCTGCTTCAAATTCGGGTACGTACTTGCCGCGCCTGGCCCAGCCCAGATCGCCACCTGTTGCTCGTGTGCCATCCATGCTGTTTGTTCGAGCGGCATCGGCAAAGCTGATCTCTCCGCTTTCAATCTGCTGCATGAGCAGTTCCAGCCGCGCTCGGGCGCTATCCTTGCTGGCTGCATTGGGCTCTACGGCCATAACGATCTCGCCTACCTCGACTTCTGAGTTGAAGTAGGGTAGGCTATCGGCTGGAATCTGACTGAAAAAGTCTCTTACTTCAGAGGGCGTCACACGCACTGAGCGTATGATCTGCCCCTGCATACGCTCGGTGGCTATCTGCTCGCGCAAGTCCGCTCTAAATTGCTCTTTGGTCTGAGCTACAGTTTGGCCGTAGTAGTCTTCGAATTGCTGCTCGTCTTCATTCATGTAGGCCAGGATGCGGGAAATTCGAGCCTCCAATTGTTGTTCGACCTCGTCTTCAGAAACCTCTACACTATCGATCTTAGACTGATGGTACAGCAATTTGCCAGTCAGGAGCTGGTTGAGCATACTTCCCCGGGCATCTTCGGGTAGTGGCGTTTGGCTTTGATCAGATATGAGTGCATACTGCTCCTCCAGGTCTGACAGTAGTATGTACTCACCACCTACTATGGCAATAACCTGATCTATGATAGCTCCATCATTCTCTTGGGCAAATAGAGCGGAGCTGATCACCATTAAGACAAGGGCTAGAATGATTTTTAAAAGACTCATGTTATGGCATTTGTTGGACCTGTAACTAACCGGGCCAATCGTAAATTTCTATATTTTCGGCCTGTAGTTCGTACTCGTAGATACTATCTCTAGCACGACTGAGTACCTCTCTTTTGCGCTCGTGCATGATCATCTTTTTGACTTGATCTTTGACGTAGCTAAAGGGAGCGACCTCCAGGCGGTTTCTTTTTTCGAATAGTCGGAAGTAGTAGCGGTACTGGCCATCTTGTTGAGAAAACTCCTGGCGCGAGCTCAGGTTTTCGGCTGTGATGGTACCTGGTGGACAGCGATCGGCTACTTCATCCAGCTTATACCAGGCTGCTGGGTCCAGGAGAGCCAGCTCGGCATATCTTGAGCAGTAGTTGGTCAGGGCAGCGGTATCGCTCACTTCGCCATTGCTCCAAAAACTGCGCAAACTATCTGCGGCTGGAGTAGGGTGAGGAACTTTGATGAACAGACAGCGTATGATTGGTCTTTCGAGCAAAAACTGCTGGGCGTGTTCTTCAAAATAAGACTGCAACTCACCGTTGCTAAAGGAAGTGTCTACCAGCTCGTTTTCCAGTGTTCGTTCGTAGTTGGATCGAATCAAGCTGGTTCGATAGTCGCGCACCAGTTGATCGATATTCATATCTGGTGGCAACTCGTGTTCGGCCTCCCATTCTACGGCAGCATCTCTTATCCATCTATTGACTAGCAGCTGAATAGTTTGCGTAGAGTCTTCTGCGGTGGCACCTACAGAGAACATTCCGTCTAGATCAGAAAGCCTCAGCTCTTTGTTGTGCACGCGCGCGAGGACAGGGTCGTGTACGTCATCACCCTCACCAGCACAATTCCAGAAGAACACAACTGCCAAGCCAGCTAAACACCAATTCCAGAACGGGCTGAATTTGTGCATTAGTCTTGGACGAGTTTGTTGAAGATGCGTCGATTGACTCTTACGGGAAACTGCTCTTTAAGACTATCGACCCACTCTTTTTCGAGTTGGTCCTGATAGTCGGCTATGACGTACCCGCGCGCTTCGTCCAGTTCTTTTTGGCCACCTGCCAGGATCTCTTCGATCTTGTAAAAGGTGATGGTGCCATTTCGTGGATTGGTAAGCGGATCGGTCATCACGCCGGCGGCCCATTCTACGTCGCCGAGCTGAGGCAGTCTACCGCGTTCGTAGGTGTCTGGTTGTGCGGTGAGGTTATCCCTCCCAAATTGGTTGAGTACCTCTTCTGGTCCGTTGTTGCGCGCAAACTCATAGATGTTTGCCTGCTGAGCCAGTTTGTCTCCAGATATTTGGTAGAGTGTTACTTCTGCACGCTCTTCCCAAATATAGTCTTCGCGATGCGCTTCAAAGTACTCAGCCAAGCCTACAGAGTCGGCGGCGGCCTTGTCCCATACTTCGATTTTGGTAGCCTCAAACAGCAAGATGCCTTCTTCGTATTCGCGCATGAGCGCCCTGAATTCGGGGTAGCGATCTTCCAGTTTGGTTTCCTCGTAGGCCAGCAGCGTCTCTTTTACCCATTCGGGATAGAGGGCATCTACTGCAGCTCGACTGCCATCGGTTCTTCCTGCCGACATACGCTCTCGCGCTTTGCTGGCCAGGTAATCCTGAAAATCGGCCATGGTATAGACCGTTTCCTCATTTTCGCCTAGCAGCATGAGCGGACGTTCGTCTTTGGGCTCAGGAGTCGACCAGCGGAAGTGCAAAAAGGCACTATCTACGAGTGTGCGCGTCCATTGTTCCAGCAATGCTCTGTCTTCCGACACATTCGCCCGTTGGCGAATGTCGAGCAGCAAGGCTTCGATGGCCTCATTGTAGCGGCTATCGGCTTTTACTGCTCTTTCCAAAAGAGGGCGCTCGTCGCTTAGGGGTTGTACGCTGCGGCGGGCTATTCGCTTAATGATGTGGTAGCCTACGCTAGTCTCTACTATTTCACTTATAGCATTGTCGTTTTCGAGGCCAAAAGCAGCTTCCTCGAATGGGTCTTCGTACCTATTGACACCAAACCAACCGATATACCCACCATTTTGAGCTGTTCTCACATCTTCGCTGATTTCGGTACTTACCTGTTCAAATGGTGTTCCTGCGTTGAGCAACGCTAGTGCCCGCTCGATTTTTTCGCGGGCGGCGCCGTTATCGTCCTCGCTCTTTCTGACCATAATATGAGCGGCTTCGACCTCTCCGGCAGCGGGGCGGCGCTCGTGTATGAAGACCATGTGGTATCCCGCTTTGGATCTGACGGGACCGAGTACTTTTCCAGTTTCTCCTTCAAACAGCAGACTTTCGAGGGCATAAAAACCCGCTGGCATAGGGGCAGAAATAAAGCCCACCCGGCCACCGCGTCCTTTGGTGTAATTGTCTTGACTGCTGGAAGAGGCCAGCTCGGCAAAATTTCGAGTATTGAGCTGGTTGGCGAGTGCTTCTATTCGCGCGTATGCTGCCAGTGTGTCTTCTGGTACAGCGCGATCACCAACGCTGATGAGAATATGACTGAAGTCGACATCTTGTTGCTTTCGCTCATACATTTCGGTTACCAGCTTATCGGTTACCGATCGGTCTATGAGGTAGTTGTCGGCCAGTTGGCGGCGATACCCCGCCAGTTCTTGCTGTAGGCTGCGCACGGTGTCTAGCCCCATTTCATAAGCGCGCGTTACCTTGAGCTTAAACCTTTCGTATAGCTCTAGGTACTCCCTCAGGCTGCTCTCCGAAAAGTCTGCCTCCTGAGCGTTTGATTTGGTGTAGATATAGCGAAACTCGCCGACGGTAACCTCCTTACCGTCAACGGTAAACAGAACGTCGGTGTCATCGACTTGGGCGTCTAGCCAGCAAGTGCACAGGCCCAAAAAGCCCATTAGCAATAATCTCAACATGTAGATTGGGTTGATTTTCAGCGCGCAAAAATACAGACTTTGGGTTCGATTAACAAGTGGTAAGGGTCGAAGATGGGGCACCAGGCCGACAGCCCGCTACTTGGTGCTGATCACATAGGCATGTGTCTTGGCTACTTCTTCCCTTGCCATCGATTTAAATGGCTCGGCGAGAGGAACACTATCCAGCTCGGCTAGTTGCCCATTTCTGGAATGTACAGCCATAACGGGAATCTGCTGTTCATCGTACATCTGCATATAGTCCGGCAACCGCAGTCTGTTTTGGGGTTGAATGTTATTGTCTATGCGATTCCAGGTATGCTGGCTGTAGCGCAAAAAATTGTAGACGTTTATTGATGAATCGAAATGTGCGAAGTGATCACTCATATCTATGAAGTGGCTAGAGACACCACCCGGCTTGAGTACGCGCTGAAACTCAGCAAGTATGCCTTTGAGCACGTCTTTATGTACATGCTCGAAGGTATTGTTGGAGCAGATGAAATCTACGCTATTTTCATCGAGCCCGCTGCGTCTGACATCTTGTATGCATGGCGTTAGATTGATGATTTTATTTAGACTTTCGCGGGTGGGCACCTGACTCGAAGCCGTTATTTCCCTAAGTACTTCCAAGCGCTCTGGAATGAATGGATTTTCGGTAAACAGCGAATCGAGCTTGCCCAGGTCTTGCCATTCCAGCAACTTGCGAAAAGCAGTGATCATGGTTTCGGCCCTCATCCAGTCATATATATCGTAGCTAGTGGTTTTGCCCAGCCCTGTCAACCAAAAGGCGGTGGGTATGACCGGATACCAACCCAGGCCGAGTTCTACCACGGTCTGCTCGCCATCTGTGGGCTTGGCATGTTGCTTAAAGTATGCTAAATGATCTGCAGCATGCTGAATTTTGTAACCAAAGTAGGTGTCGTCCAGTAGCACGCCCTTCGTCACGTATCGCTGAAAGAAGTAGTTGATCCGGCTACTTCCCGGCAGGAATGAAATGGTCTTTTGTACCGCCGCCTTAAGGTGCCACTTTTTTAACAAGATCAGTTGCTTTGCTCGATTGTCTGACCGACAACCGCGCAAAGCTATGGTTTTTACCCCACCTTGTCAGACGTCCTGACGTCGCTCTTGGCTTTACAATGTAGCTGTACGTTGATCAGTACTTCGTCCAGCTCTTTAGCCAGTAGTTGGGTTTTGATTTGCTCAACCAGCTTTTGGATTTCCGTAAAGTTGCCTTCTACGGAGGTAGAAAACGGTCCTACCTGATGGGATAAACCAGAGTTGGCGATGATCTCAATGGCTCGGTCGACCACAGCATAACCATTTTCTACATTGATGGGAACGACCTGTATGGCCGCATTGATGATGTTGGTGTCCATGATGTTTTATTCTCCTATATAGATTCTTTGCACTCTGCTTCCTATGCCGGTCAGTATTTCATAGGGGATGGTTTGGGCCGCACTAGCGAGCAGCTCTATGGGGTGTTCAGGACCAAAAACGGTCAGCTCATTACCGATTTTCAGCGCATCCATCCTTACTTCACTCAGGTCTATCATGCACATATCCATGCAAATATTGCCCACTGTTGGCAGTAAATAATCTCCGTACTTGAAGCAAAAACGGCCATTGCCTGCGAGTCTGGGTAGGCCATCGGCATAGCCCATGCCAACAACACCTATGCGGCCGTTTTTTTTCAATTTTCCATTGCGGCTGTAGCTTACGGTTTGACCGGCCCGGACAGTTCTAATGGCTGTGAGCGGGGCCACCATGCGAAGCGCAGTGCGCGCGCCAATATTTTCTGCTTGACCTATTCCATACAAGCCAATACCTAGCCTAACCAGGTCAAACTGGAAGTGGGCATGCCTGATGATACCACTGCTGTTTAGCAGATGCAGTTTGCCAATGTCTATTTTGGACTTCCGCAGGTCGGTCGCCGCGGCCAGCAAACGGTCTGCCTGCTCTTGGCTAAACTCGTCTTCTTCCGGCGCTTCGGCTGCGGCCAGATGACTCATCAGACTGTCTATTCGCCCGACTCCAAAACGTTTGAGTTGCTCGATAACCCACGGCAGTTCTTCTGGTGAGAACCCAAGGCGAGACATACCAGAATCGAGCTCTAGGTGCAGCCTCAGCGAGCTCCTCGGAGGCGTGTGCAATAGCGCCTCCTCCGAGGTGTCGGGCGGCGGCGTCTCCCTCCCAAACAACTCGGAGGAACTTTGGTCGAGCAAAGCGCCTCCAAGAGATGCCTCCGAGGAGCTGGGGTTTAGCGAGAGAGTAGCTTCCAGCAGTTCTCGATTGTGTACAATGGGTTCCAGGGCGTATTCCCTCATTATCGGCAATTGATCTACTAAGGGGTTGAGCACTAGAATTCGGCCTTTTAACCCGTCTTTTCTCAAGGCAATGCCTTCATTGGCATAAGCGACAAAGAACCAGTCTACACCTGCTGATGCCAGTAGCTGCGCGATAGCTAAATCTCCACTGCCGTAAGCCGAAGCCTTAACCATTACAGATAGTGTGGTTTTTGGCTTTAGCAAACTTCGATAACAATTCAGGTTGTGCACTATGGCCTCGGTGTCTATTTCTAGACGAGTATGATGCCGTCGCTGGAGTAGCTGGTCAGCGAGTTCCTCCAGGCCAAAAACTCTGGCACCCTTAAGCAAAATTGTCTCCTGTTGAAAGGTATAGCTGGGGATGGCTTTTTGTAGGTCTGTTAAATGGTGAAAGCTGTGTACCTCTATATTTTCTGGCAACAGCTGGGGGAGAAATAGAACGGACTGGCCAACTAAAAAAAGACGATCTACCCGACCAATCAGCAGACTGGCTACCTCTATGTAGAGTTCATCTTGCGGTCTGCCGCTTTGCAGCAGGTCGCTTAGGAAGAGTGTCAGCTTGCGCTGATAACTCCGTTCCTTAGCAAAGTCGATGGCAGCCGCCAAGCTAGTCAGATCATTGCTGTAGCTGTCGTCTATGAGCAGGCAGTTGTTTGGGGCAGATCTAGTTTGTAATCGGTTGGCTAGGGGAGAGAGTTGACTCATCTTCGCTTCCAGTTCCTCTGGAGGGACGCCCAATCGAAGCGCAGCCACCAGAGCGGTATGTGCATTTTGCTGATAGGGCGCTGGTAAATCGGGTAGCCTAGTCAGGTCGAGTGAGCGCAGCGACTGTAGTAGCGTCTTCTGCGAGTTGTCGAGCAACTTGGCCACCTCATTAGAATCATCGAGCGAGACTACCCACTGGCAGCCATCGAAGAGCTTCATTTTTTCTTGTAGTTGTTCTTCTGTACTGACAAAACCGGCTCGGTGCGCATCCCCAAAAACCGTGAATATGCCGTAATCTGGCTGGCAGATTTCAGCTAGTTTGCCCATTTCACCAGCCTGGCTTATGCCCGCCTCTATGATGACCAGGTCGTGCAGCTCGTCGCTAATGCCCCATACAGATAGTGGCAGGCCAATCTGGGAGTTGTAGGACCTTGGGCTGGTGTAGACCCTTTGATTTGGGCTGAGCAATTGGGCCAACCAATCTTTTACTATAGTCTTCCCGTGTGTGCCAGTTATAGCTACGATAGGCACTGACAGTTGCCTGCGATGGTAGGCTGCCAGCCTTTGCAGTAATTTCAGTGAGCGATTAGGAGGTGTATGTGATCTCAGGATTGTCTCTTCGGATGTATCAAGCTTAAAAGCAAAATAGCTTTTAGCCGGCTCGTGCACATTGCTGATGGATACTGCTTTTATGCCTTCAATAGATCTCGTGGGCGAATGTCGAGATTTGGGGAATGTTTCCACCCCACTGCTCTTGCTACTAGCAGTCGTACGAGGATGTCGAGATTCGGGGAATCTCTCCACCTGCGGAAGTCCGAAATTATCCGATTGCTCAGCTAGGGATGACTCTACCAATAAGATCAACGCTTCTTCATCGAAAGGCCAATCATTCAGCCACGCTTTTGCTTCGGGAAATTCGCCGGGCAAAATGAAAGCACCTACTCCTCTCTGACTCAGATCTTGTGCGAAAACCCGCCCGTGGGTACGCTCACCATCTAAGGCTAGGAAGCAAGTCTTAGCAGGATTGTTCAACAAGCGACTATCTACAATAATGTCGAAAGGCTTTAAAAAACAATAGATTTGGTGTATGATTAGGGGAGAATGTTCGATTTTCTTGTATTTATACAAATGTCAAAATTTGCAAAAATGCATATTCGTAAAAATACGAATATGTTCGGCTAAAATCCCACCAGCCCATTTCGCTTTATTACCTTTGCACCACATGCACGAGTCGCCTGCTTTTCTCACCATTTTCTTCCATCCTTCGATATGAGTGATCTCATTAAGCACGAGTGCGGACTGGCCATGGTTCGCCTGCTTAAACCGCTCGAATACTACCAAGATAAATACGGTACGCCCCTGTACGGCCTCAAATCCCTGCAACTGCTTATGCGCAAAATGCGCAATCGCGGTCAGGACGGAGCTGGTGTGGCTACCATCAAGCTCAATGTAGATCCAGGTAGGAAGTTCATCAGTCGTAGGCGCTCCAATGCTGCCAACTACCTCGATGACCTCTGGCAGGCAGTCTGGCGCAGATTCAATGACCTGGATGAGCAGCAAGCCCACGATGGCCATTGGCTAAAAGAAACCCTACCCTACACAGGAGAGCTCATGCTGGGACATCTGCGCTATGGTACGCACAGCAGCAACCACGTAGAAACCTGCCATCCGTTCTTACGGCAAAGCAACTGGAAAACCCGCTGCCTGATCTTGGCGGGCAACTTCAATCTGACCAATGTAGACGAGCTTTTCGACCAGCTGGTAGAGCTGGGGCAGTATCCCAAGGAAAAAAGTGATACGGTAACTGTATTGGAAAAAATCGGCCACTTCCTCGACGATGAGGTGGATCGCCTACATGCCTGGTATAAGCCAGATGGCTACAGCAATCAAGAGATCAACGATTTGATTGCTAAAAACCTGGATGTGGCCAGGCTACTTCGCCGCGCCAGCAGAAAATTTGACGGCGGATATGTAATGGGCGGAATGATTGGGCACGGAGATGCTTTCGTACTCCGCGATCCGGCAGGAATCAGACCTGCTTTTTATTACCATGACGATGAGATTGTCGCCGTAGCCAGCGAGCGGCCAGCCCTACAGACCGTATTCGATATTCACGTCGACGATATGGCAGAGGTAGAGCCAGGCCACGCCTTGATCATCAAGCAAGACGGTCGTGTAAGCATGGAGATGGTCAATGAGCCTACTAAGCGAGCAGCTTGTTCTTTTGAGCGCATCTACTTCAGCCGGGGTAATGATCGCGACATCTACCTGGAGCGCAAAGAGTTGGGCAGAAGGCTTGCTAAACGCGTACTGGAGGCTGTCGATTACGATTTTGATAATACCGTATTCAGCTACGTACCCAATACCGCCGAAGTCGCCTTTTATGGCATGGTGCAAGGACTAGAGGAAGAGCTGGCTAAATGGAAGCGAGATAAAATCAAGAAAGCGGAAAAGACCGGCAAGAAGAGAAAGCTCAGGTCTATACTAGAGACTCAGGTACGCAATGAAAAGCTGGTCGTCAAAGACGGCAAAACGCGCACCTTTATAGCAGATACC